>JBAVTH010000179.1:0-11934 GCA_049696035.1 Ilumatobacteraceae bacterium | reverse complement strand
GTGCAGGAGGACAAGACGTACGGTGCAGCGGGCACCCGCGCCTATCGCGCCTCGTTCGTCGGCTACTTCCCGGCGGACGCGCCGAAGGTCACCATCCTGGTCACGATCGACGAACCCGACCCGACCTCGAACGACCGCTTCGGTGGCAAGGCCGCGGCGCCGCTGTTCTCCACGATCGCCACGGCCGCCATCCACGAACTGCAGATCACGCCGACGCCAGGCGACACCGGCTGCCCGGCTGGGTGAGCGGGATGAGCGGACTCCCGCGAACGCTCGGAGCACTGGTCGCGGATGCCGCGTTGGCTGCAGCGGCGCTGCATGACGATGCCGCAGTGACCGGCATCGTCTACGACTCCCGCAGGGTGACGAAGGGGTCGCTCTTCTGCTGCCTGCGCGGCGTCAACAGCGACGGCCACCGGTTCGCCGCGGGCGCGGTCGCGGCCGGAGCCACGGCTCTGCTCGTCGATCACGAGCTCGATCTCGGCGTCGCCCAACTGGTGGTCCCCGACACGCGGCGAGCGATGGGGCCGCTGTCTGCCGCGTTCTTCGGTCATCCGTCGCATTCCCTGGTGGTCGTGGGGGTCACCGGTACCAACGGCAAGACCACCACGACCAGCCTGATCGCGTCAATCCTCGAGTCGGCGGGCATGCCCACCGGCGTCATCGGCACGCTGACCGGTAAGCACACCACCCCGGAGGCGCCCGATTTGCAGTCGCTCCTCGCGGGCTTTGTCGACGACGGCAAGCGGGCGGCGGTGATGGAGGTCAGCTCGCACGCTCTTGCGTTGCACCGTGTCGACGGCACTCGTTTCGCCCTCGGTGTCTTCACCAACCTCGGCCGCGATCACCTCGATCTCCACGGAACGGTTGAGCACTACTTCGCGGCGAAGGCCCAGCTGTTCCGCCCGGAGCTGTGCGCCCGGGGTGTCGCCAATGCCGACGACGTGCACGGCCGGTTGCTGCTGGACGCCGCGACCATTCCGATGACATCGTTCTCGTCGGCCGACGTGGAGAGGATGGCCGTCACGCCGACGAGCCATGAGTACCTCTGGCGAGGCCAGCGGGTGGTGGTGGGCATCGGGGGAGCGTTCAACGCGATGAACAGCCTCGCCGCTGCAACCGCCGCCGCGGAGCTCGGCGTCTCGCCCACGGCGATCGCCGAGGGGTTGCGGCACGCCGCCGCGGTGCCCGGTCGGTTCGAGCCGGTGCGCGCCGGTCAGGACTTCGCCGTGATCGTCGACTACGCACACACCCCTGACGGCCTGCGCGAAGCGCTGACCGCGGCCCGCGACGCCGCCGGCGCAGGGCGGGTGATCGCGGTGTTCGGCTGCGGCGGGGATCGGGACCGTGAGAAGCGGCCGGAGATGGGCGCCGTCGCCGCCGCGCTGGCCGACGAAGTGGTGGTCACCTCCGACAACCCGCGTTCGGAGGACCCGATGGCGATCATCAATGCCATCATCGGAGGGGTACCTGCCGACTACCGTGAACGTGTTGTGAGTGAGCCGGACCGTCGCCAAGCATTCGCGGTGGCGTTCCAGGTCGCGAAGGCGGGCGACGTAGTCGTCATCGCGGGCAAAGGCCACGAAACCACACAGACCCTCGGCAGCACCGTCCTCGACTTCGACGATCGCGCCGTGGCACGAGCCCTGTTGGAGGCGGACCGATGAACGAGGCGAAACGATGAACGGGGCCGGCAAGTGATCGCGGTGATGATCGCCGGAGCGGTGGCGATGTTCGTCTCGCTGTTCTGCACGCGCTACCTGATCACCTTCTTCCGTGAACGTGGCACCGGGCAGCCGATCCTCGGCAAGGAGGACCACGGTCCCGAGCATCACATGAAGAAGCAGGGCACCCCCACGATGGGCGGGTTGGCGATCGTCGTCGCCGCCGCCATCGGATGGACCGCCGCGCACCTGCGCCCGAACCTCGCGTTCTCCGACCAGGCGATGATCATGTGGGTGGGCATCGTCGTGATGGCCGCCATGGGTTTTCTCGACGACTTCATCAAGGTCCGCAAACGTCACAACCGCGGCATCTTCTGGAAGCAGAAGAGCTACATCACACTCGGCCTGTCGATGCTGCTGGCGTGGTGGCTGGTCGCCTCCACCGATGTCAGCCAGACCCTCTCCTTCACCCGCGCCACGTTCCCTGGCTGGCACCTCGCCTGGCCGGTCTTCGTGGTGCTCACAGGGGTCATGATCTGGAGCACGAGCAACGCCGTCAACGTCACCGACGGGCTCGACGGGCTCGCCGGCGGGTCGGCGATGATGGGCTTCCTGGCGTTCACCATCATCGCCTACTGGGAGTTCCGCAACCCTTCGGTGTACGGCGATGTGGTGAACCCTCTCGACCTGGCAGTGCTCGCGGCCGCTTTCGCCGGTGGCTGCGCCGGCTTCCTGTGGTTCAACGCGGCACCCGCGCGGATCTTCATGGGCGACGTCGGCGCGCTCGCGATCGGTACTGCGTTGGCGCTGCTGGCGATCACCACCGACACCCAGTTGCTGATCATCCTGATCTGCGGCATCAACGTGATGGAGGCCGGCTCCGTCGCTGTCCAGATGGGTGTGTTCAAGGCCTCTGGACGCAAGAAGCGGCTTTTCCGCATGTCGCCGATCCACCACCACTTCGAGCTGGTGGGCTGGCCGGAGACCACGGTCATCATCCGGTTCTGGATCATCTCCGGCATCTGCACCGCCAGCGCGCTGGCGATCTTCATCGCCGACTTCACACGGGTCACGGACAACCTGTGAGGCGCACGTGACCGGAGTCGTTCCCTCTGCCGGCACCTCGACCGGGCGCACTGCGCTGGTCTACGGCATCGCCCTTGCAGGCGACGCCCTCGCCGGACAACTCGTGCGACGTGGGTGGCAGGTGCTCGTTGCCGACGATGCCCCGAACGACGACAAACGCGGACGTGCCGCCGCATTGGGCGCGGTGCTGACGGAGAAACCCGACGGCGCTGTGCTCGCCGGACTGATAGCGAGAGCCGACATCGTCTGCCCCGCCCCCGGTGTGCCCGAAACGCACGCCGTCATCCGAGCCGCTGCTGCGGGCGGTGTCCCGATCCGCACGGAGATCGATCTGGCGTACGAGTGGGAACAGCGACGCCCGGGTGGCCCCCGGCCCATGCTTGCCGTCACCGGTACCGACGGCAAGACCACCACCACCTTGCTCGCCGCTCACCTGTTGGAGGCAGCCGGGCTGCGCGCTGCGGCGGTCGGCAACACCGAGGTGCCGTTGGTGGCTGCGCTCGACGACGATGTCGATGTGTTCGTGGTGGAGTGCAGCAGCTTCCGGCTGAACTGGCTCGAATCGTTCCGTGCCGAGGCCTCGGTGTGGCTGAACCTGGCGCCGGATCACCAGAACTGGCACACCTCGATGGCCTCGTACGAGGCCGCCAAGGCACGCATGTGGGCCCATCGCCGGCCCACCGACGTAGCCATCGGTTTCGCCGACGACGAAGTCGTGATGCGCAACCTGCGCGCGGCCGGAGGCCTCACCCGGACCTTCGCTGCCACCGGCGCCGACTACCACGTCCACGACGGTCAGCTGGTCGGGCCACAGGGCGCAATTGCGCCGGTCGAGTGCATGACCCGCACCCTGCCCCACGATCTCACGAATGCGCTCGCGGCCGCAGCTCTCGTTCTGGAAGCCGGCCTCGCGACCTCCGCCGATGTCGCTCGCGGCTTGCCCACCTTCCATCACCCGCCGCATCGGATCGAGCCGATCGGTGAGATTGCCGGGGTCCGCTGGTTCAACGATTCGAAGGCCACCTCCCCGCACGCGGCGCTCACCGCCATTCGTGGGTTCGACCACATCGTGCTGCTCGCGGGCGGATTGAACAAAGGGCTCGATCTGGCGAGCCTGGCCGGCGAGCATCGCCGGGTGAAGGCCGTCATCGGCTTGGGTGCGGCCGCTGCCGAGGTCACCGAGCCGTTCCAGCAGTACTGCCCGACGCGCATCGCCACCTCCATGGCGCAGGCGGTGGAGATGGCCGACGAACTGGCGGAAGCGGGCGACGTGGTGTTGCTCTCGCCCGCCTGCGCGAGCTTCGACTGGTACCCCGATGGCGGGTATCCGGCGCGCGGCGATGACTTCAAGCAACTGGTACGGGCACTTGCGGCCGAACCCGAGCAGGGTGACGGCGAAAGGGTTGATGCATCGTGACGTCGTCGTCCACGCTCATCGGTGATCGTCGGCGAGCAGCGCTCGCGCGCTCCGACGCGATGCGTCGGCATCCCACGCGGCGCGATGTCTCGAAGCCGGCCACGCCGCCGCCCACTGCCTTCTACGTCATCGCCGTGGTGGCAACGGTCTTCACCATGCTCGGCCTCGTCATGGTGCTGTCGGCCACCTCGATCAGTCAGTTCCACAAGGGCAACTCGCCGTGGCGGTTGTTCGATCGGCAGTTGATGTGGGCAGTGCTGGGTGTCGTCGGGCTGTGGTTCGCGATGCGCATCCCCACCCGCCGCTGGCGCCGGCTGATCAACCCGGCGCTCGCGGTTTCGGCCGGCATGATGCTGTTGCCGTTCGTGCCGGGCATCGGGGCCAAGGTCAACGACGCAAGCGCTTGGGTGGCAATCGGACCGATCAACTTCCAGCCGAGTGAGTTCCTGAAGCTGGCGGTGCTGCTGGCCTGCGCAAACCTGCTCGCCAAGCGCCACGACGAGATGCACGACGTCGGCCGAACGCTCGGACCGGTCATGGGGATTGCTGTGCTCGGGGCCGGCCTCTGTCTGCTGCAGACCGACCTCGGCTCGGCCATCGTGCTCGCCGCAGTCGTGGTGGCCGTTGCCTTCATCGCGGGGGCGCCGCTGTTGCCGATGACGGCCGCCGGCACGATGGGAGCGGTCGGGGCGCTCGCCTTCGTGGTGTCCAGCCCGCGCCGTCAAGCGCGTTTCACGGCCTTCATGGACATCGCCGCGCACAAGGATCACCTCAGCTACCAGACGTATCAGGCGATGATCGCGATGGCTCAAGGTGGGCTCACCGGTTCCGGCGTCGGCCGCGGCGAGAACAAGCTCGGCGAGTTCCTGCCCTTGGCGCACAGCGACTTCATCTTCGCCGTCGTCGCCGAGGAGCTGGGAATGATCGGAGTGGTCGCCGTGCTCGGTGGTTTCATGGTGCTGGCATATGCCGGCGTGCAGGTGGCCATGGCCACTCATGATCGGTTCCACGCGCTCCTCGCCGGTGGCATCGTCTGCTGGTTGGTGGTGCAGACGATCATCAACGTGGGCGGCGTCACCGGTCTGATGCCGGTCACCGGCCTCACGCTGCCGTTCTTCTCCGCCGGTGGCAGCTCGCTCTTCGTGACGCTCACCGCGACCGGGCTGTTGCTCAACGTCGCCCGCAACGTGCGATGAGCTCCGACAGCGCCTTCGCCGTCATCACCGGTGGAGGTACTTCCGGACATGTGCTGCCTGCGCTCGCCATTGCCGATGCACTCGTCCGCGCCGGGCATCCGCAGGCGACGATCCACTACGTGGGCACACAGCGTGGTGTCGAGACGAAGCTGTTGCCGCCGACGGGCTACCCGCACACTCTGCTCGACGTCGTCGGCCTCCAGCGCAGCCTGTCCACCCGAAACCTCGCCTTCCTGCCCAAGCTGCTCGGCGCCGTCCGTGCGGCGAAGTCGCTGTTGCGTGAGCTGAGTCCGCAAGTCGTCGTCAACGTCGGTGGCTATGGCAGCTTCCCCGCCACCTGGGCCGCGCGCCGGCTGAGGATCCCGTACGTGGTCGTGTCGTACGACCGCCGTCCAGGTCTCGTCTCGAAGCTGATGGCGAAGAACGCTGCCGCCTGCGCTGTCGCCGCCGCGGGTTCGTCGCTGCCGCATGCCGAACTGACCGGTGCGCCCGTGCGCGGCGAGATGATCGGTCTCGACCGCGTGGCCGAACGTGGCGCTGCCCGCGCCGCATTGGGCCTGCCGCTCGATCGGTTCGTGGTTGCGGTCATGTGCGGCTCGCAGGGCGCGGCGGTGGTGAACTCCGTCGTCGTGGGCGTCGTCGAGCGGCTGGCCGATCGCCGCGACCTCGCCGTGTACCACGTGGTGGGTGACCGGTTTCTCAAGGATGCCGCGCCCTGTCGGGACGGCGATGGAGGCATCCTGTACCGCGTGATCGGCTACGAGAACCGCATGGCGCAGCTGTACGCCGCCGCCGACCTGATGGTCACCCGTGGCGGCGCCGGCACTTTGGCGGAAGTGGCGACGGTCGGCGTACCCGACATCGTGGTGCCGTGGCCCGGAGCCGCCGAGAACCACCAGCTCGACAATGCGAAGGTGCTGTCCGAGCGAGGGGCGGCGGTGCTCATCGAGCAAGGCGACCTCACGATCGATCGGCTGGCAGCCGAGATCGAGCGGCTGCATGCCGATTCCGCGGCTCTCGCTGCGCTCGCCGACAGCGCCTTTGCGGCTGGTGCGCTGCACCGCAGCGGCAAGCTGGTCGAGCTCGTCGAGCGGGTGGCGGCCCGATGAGCGCCACTCCGGTTGCGCCGATGGACCTCAACCTGCACCGTTCGCTGCATGTGGTGGGTGTCGGCGGCCCGGGAATGAGTGCCATCGCCATCGCGCTGGCGGAGATGGGTCATACGGTGAGTGGCAGCGACATGCGCGAACGCACCGTGCTCGACCGCGTTCGTGCCGCTGGAGTCGACGTCCACGTCGGCCACTCGCGCGAGCTGGTGCACCACCGCGACGCGATCACCTGGAGCACCGCCATCCCGGAGCGGAACATCGAACGTGACGAGGCCGAGCGGATCGGGGTGCCATCGATGCACCGCTCCGGCATGTTGGCCTCGATCTGCGCGATGGCGAAGTCGTTGGCGGTGGCAGGCACCCACGGCAAGACATCGACCACCTCGATGCTGATGCTGATCCTCGCCGAAGCGGGGCTGCGGCCGAGCTTCGTCATCGGTGGCGACGTCACCGACATGGGCACTGGTGCGCAGTGGACCGGGTCGGAGTGGCTGGTCGTGGAGGCCGACGAGAGCGACGGCACGCATCTGCAGCTACCGCTCTTCGGCACGATCCTCACCAACGTGGAGATCGACCACCTCGACTACTACGGCACGCCGGAGGCCATCTTCGACGGGTTCGATCGCTACCTCTCACAGATCTCGGGCCCGAAGGTGGTGTGTCTGGACGATCCCGGGGCTGCCCGCCTTGCGGCCCGTCACGACGTCATCACGTACGGGACGGCACCCGAGGCGGACTTCGTCGCCACGAACGTGCGGCCGGACGCCGGTTCGTTCACCTTCGACGTGCTGCACGGGGATCGTCTCCTGGGGTCCGTGTCGTTGCCGCTGCGCGGCCTTCACAACGTTCGCAATGCCACCGCGGCATTGGCGATGGCGATCAACATCGGTGTGCCCTTCGACGTGGCGGCCGGCGCGCTCGCCAAGTTCGGTGGCGTCGCCCGCCGTTTCGACATTCGTGGTGTGGACGGCGGCGCAACGCTGGTCGATGACTACGGGCATCTGCCCAGCGAGATCGCAGCGGTTCTCGCCGCCGCCCGCGGCAGCGGCGATGCGTGGAAGCGCGTGATCGTCGTCTTCCAACCGAACCGCTTCAACCGCATGGCGGTGATGTGGCCCGACTACTGCGACGCCTTCGTCGATGCCGACATCGTCGTGCTCACGGAGATCTACGCGTCCGGCACCGCCCCCATCCCAGGTGTGACGGGCAAGCTGCTGGTGAATGCGGTGTTGGATGCCCACCCTCGAAGCCACGTGGTGTGGATGCCGCGCCGCGACGACCTCGTGGACTACCTGGCGAGGAACTTGCGTGACGGCGACGTGTGCATCTCGATGGGTTGCGGCGACATCGCGGTGCTGCCCGACGAGGTGCAGTCGCGACGAGCCGAGCTGCGGCAGTCGAGATGAGCGGCCCCGACGGGCGCGACGAAGCAATGCGCATCTTGGGCTCGTTCGCTACTGCCGACGAGCCACTGGCGCCCTACACGACGTACAAGCTGGGCGGGCCGGCTGCCGTGTTCGCATCGCCGCGCAATGACGAGGAGCTGCTGCTCGTCGCGGCCGCCGCCCGTGCAACGGGCCTGCCGATCCTGGTTGTTGGGCGTGGTTCGAACCTGCTCGTCGCCGATCGAGGCTTCGACGGCATCGCCGTCTCGTTGGCGTCGATGTCGGAGTGGGTCGAGTTCGACGATGATGTGGTGCACGCAGGCGCGGCGGTCGCGTTGCCGGTGCTCGCCCGTCGTTGCGTGGCAGGCGGCCTGCTCGGCTTCGAGTGGGCGGTCGGCGTGCCTGGGTCGGTCGGTGGGGCGGTGCGGATGAACGCCGGTGGCCACGGCAGCGACATGGCTGCCTGCTTGCTCGGCGCGAAGGTCCTGGACCTTCGTTCCACCAATCGCGCCTGGGTTCCGGTCGACGCACTGGGCCTGCACTTCCGAGGCTCGCAGCTGGCAGATCACCAAGTGGTGCTCGACGCCACGCTGCAGCTGGCCCACGGCGACGCCGTCGCCGGGGAAGCAACGTTGGCCGACATCGTCCGTTGGCGCCGCGAACACCAGCCGGGCGGCCAGAACGCAGGCTCGGTGTTCGTCAACCCGATCCCTGGCGAGCTGCCGGCGGCGGTGCTCATCGACCGGTTGGGCCTGCGTGGCTTCCGCATCGGTGGAGCATTCGTGAGCGACAAGCACGCCAACTTCATCCAGGCGACGGAGGGTGCATCGGCGGCCGATGTGCGCGCCGTCATGGAGCATGTGCGGGCCATGGTCGAGGAGCACACCGGCTTCGTGCTGCGCAGTGAGGTGCGCCTGGTGGGCTTTCCCGACGTCGCCGACGCCGGAGACCGGGAGGGGATCGCACTATGAGCGAGCCCACGCCACCCGGGCAGGAGCACGTGCCCGATCACGTGCTCAGCGAGCTGTCGGATGCGTTCGCAGAGGAATCGGTACCTCAGTACGACTTCGACGACCCTTCGATCGACCGCCTGCTGGGCATCACCGACGAGCACGCCGCGGCCCAGGCCGGCGATGACCCGGACGACTTGGACGACGAGCAGTACGTCGATCTGGACGACGACGATCTGGACGGCGACGATCTGGACGGCGACGATCTGGACGGCGACCTGGCGGCGCCAGGCACACCCGAGCCACCCGAGCCACCCGAGCCACCCGCAGCAGCGCCTCACGCTCCGGCGGCCCCGTCAGCGGTTCCCGCGCCGCGCCGCGTCATCGTCATCGCCGAGGACGACCGGCCGGACAGCGTCTACCTGGACGAGGACAAGGAGAAGGCGTTCCACGAGCGGCGCGACGCCGTCGACGAGTCGGGGGCGCGCTCCACCATCGTCATCGCCGACCTCGACGAAGCCGGCAGCAGCCAACCGCCGCTGGCCAGGTCGCGTGACGGAGGCATCGATCCTCGCATCCGGGCCAGGCGCATCTCCGTACGCCGTGCCGAGGGTCGGCGCCGGCTCATCTGGGCAGGCATCGGCATCGGTGTGGTCCTCGTGGCCGTCGGCGCGATCGCGGTCTTCGCCTCGTCGATCTTCGACGTACGGGAAGTGTCCGTGCAGGGCGCTGTGTACACGGACAAGGACGTCCTCGACGCGGTGATCGCCGATCTCCGGGGTGAACCGGTGCTGCTGGTGGACACCACCGCCGCCGAGAAGCGCCTGGAAGCGGTGCCGTGGGTGGAGAGCGCCCGCGTTGCGACCGACTTCCCGCACCGGGTCGTGATCGACATCCGCGAGCGGCGGCCGGTCGCTGCGTTCCAGGGCGGCGACCAGCAGTTCCGGATCATCGACGCGCAGGGGAGGGTGCTGGACGTGATCACCGGTCAACCGGTCGACTACATGTTGATCACCGGCAACCACCCCGACACTGCCCGCGGGCAGTTCGCCGGCGCGCCCTACGCCGCCACCGCCGAACTGGTGTTGAGCCTGCCGGCCGAGATCTCCGGCATCACTCGCTCGGTGGGTGTCGATGCGGCCACCGGCACGTTGACGATGGTGCTGGAGAGCGGCTCCCCGGATGGGGTGGCGGTGCGGCTGGGCGATTCGCAGAACCTCGACGAGAAGCTCGCTCGCCTGCTGAAGCAGGTTCGCAGTGGGTTGGACGGTGTCTGCCAGCTCGACGTCAGCACTTCCGACGCCGGCGTCGTACCGTGCTGAAGTGGTGCGTTCCACCGCTACCCTCGTGATTCGTGCGAGACTGAGCGCCAGTGCTCAACTCTCACCACTCCGGCGCCTCCAGCCTTCGGCGGATCACCTTGGATGAGCAGCCCATTCGCTACGATCGAACCCCAGCAGGTACTTCAGTGCCCACACACCCACATCGCCAACTCTTCACTTCCCGGAGGTCCTTCTGATGGCCGGCGCACCCCAGAACTATCTCGCCGTCATCAAGGTCATCGGTGTCGGCGGCGGCGGCGTGAACGCCGTCAACCGAATGATCGACGCCGGGCTGAAAGGCGTCGAGTTCATTGCGGTCAACACCGACGCACAGGCGCTGCTGATGAGCGACGCCGACGTGAAGCTCGACATCGGTCGCGACCTCACGCGTGGCCTTGGTGCGGGTAGCGACCCCGACGTGGGGCGCAACGCGGCCGAGACGCACCGCGACGAGATCGAAGAGATGATCAAGGGCGCCGACATGGTGTTCATCACCGCCGGCGAGGGTGGCGGCACGGGTACCGGCGCTGCCCCGGTCATCGCCGAAGTGGCCCGCAGCATGAACGCGCTCACGATCGGCGTCGTCACCCGTCCGTTCAGCTTCGAGGGTCGTCGCCGCGCGGTGCAGGCCGATGCGGGCGTCCAGCGACTGAAGGAGAAGGTCGACACGCTGATCGTCATCCCCAACGATCGCCTGCTCACCGTCGCCAACGAGAAGACCAGCGTGCTCAACGCGTTCAAGATGGCCGACGAGGTGCTGCTGCAGGGCGTCTCGGGCATCACCAACCTCATCACCACGCCCGGCCTCATCAACACCGACTTCGCCGACGTGAAGATGATCCTGTCCAGCGCCGGCTCCGCGCTCATGGGCATCGGCCAGGCCAGTGGCGAGAACCGAGCCGTGACGGCAGCGAAGTCGGCCATCAGCAGCCCGCTGCTCGAGGCCGCCATCGATGGCGCTCGTGGCATCCTGCTCAACATCACCGGACCATCCAGCATGGGGCTGTTCGAGATGAACGCCGCCGCCGAGATCATCCACGGCGTGGCCCATCAGGACGCGAACATCATCTTCGGTACCGTCATCGACGACGAGATGGGCGACGAGGTCAAGGTCACCGTCATCGCGGCCGGTTTCGATCGCTGGGATGGTGGCAACACCGGCACCAGCACGTCGAGCAGCGGTGGTCGTCCCGCGATCAAGGCCGTTCCCGACGCCAAGCCGACGTCCACCTTGAAGGATCTCTTCGCCGACGACGGTGCCGATCCGCTCGACGGCGACGACGACTTCGACGTGCCCTCCTTCTTGAAGTGATCCCGTCGCCGGCGCTACCACTCGTGGTCGAAGCCGGCGGTGACATCGTGCAGATCCGGTGCAGCACCGTGGCGAACGGTGACTTCCACGTCGAGGGCGATCGAATGGCACTGCTGCATCGGCGAGGGAGCTTCGCTGCGGGCCGCTGGACGCAGCTCGACGAAGTGCACGGAACGCGTGTGCTGCAGGTGATCGCGGCCGGCGATCACGACTTCGAGACGGGTGACGCCATGGTGACTCGAGCGCGCGGTGCCGTGCTGGCGGCATGGGTTGGCGACTGCGCCCCCGTCGGGTTCGTTGCCGATGATGGAACGATCGGCGTTGCGCACGCGGGCTGGCGTGGTGCCTATGACGGCGTCCTGCAGGCGGCGGTCGCACAACTCGGTCCCACCCGCGTGCGCGCCTACCTGGGCCCGTGCATTCATCCCTGCTGCTACGAGTTCGGCGCTGCCGACCTGCAGATGTTCGTTGGGCGGTTCGGTAGCCAGGTCGC
>JBAVTH010000178.1:0-29392 GCA_049696035.1 Ilumatobacteraceae bacterium | reverse complement strand
CACCGCGTCGCCGGACCCGAGTGCCGTTGGTGCGCCCGCCGGGCGAGCGCCCAACGCCAGCACCGCACCGTGCACGTTGTTCGCCTGCAGGGATTGCAGGGCCGTCCGACCGGTCTCTGGCGTGGCCACCACCACCGCCTGCAACGCCTCACCCAACGCGGCCTCCACCGCCGGCTCCCAGCCGTTGTCGATCTCGATCACGTCGAGCAACGTGCCGAGCACCCCGTCGACGCCGGCGAGGTGCTTCGCCCCGGCGCGGGCGCGGGCGCCCTCCAGAGCGAGGTTGAGTGCCTCTGCCCGAGCCCTCCAGCGCGACGATTCCTCGGCGGCTTCCTGACGCCCCGCGACGGCCGAGTCGTGCGCCGCTTCGGCAGCGAGGCGACGGGCCTCGGCGGCTTCGACGTCGGCGACCAGCGTCGCCTCAGCGGCCTGCGACGACTCGCACTCCGAGCGCAGTCGTTCGCATTCGCCGTCGAGGCGCTCGGCGCGCTGGCGCAGCGAGTCGAGCCGAGTGCGCTGACGGCGCAACTCCACATCGGCACGCTCCAGGTTGCCTCGCATGGAGCGCAGCTCGCCGCGCACCTCTGCTGCCGCGCTGGCCGCCGAGGTGCTGTTGGAGATTCCTTCGATCGACGCCAGGGTCTCGCGGCGCTGCTCGGCGAACGTCGCCTCCTCGGCAGCCAGCTCATCGGCCTCGGGGCCGACGGCGACGAGATCGGCCTCCACACCGGCCAACTCGTCTCGAAGGCGCTGGGCATCGGCTTCGAGGTTGGCGACGACACCGCTGTCCATCAGTTGGCCACGATCGCGCTCCATCGAGCGACGACGCTCGACGAGCACGGCTGCGATGCCGCGAGCGCGCTCGCGCAGTTGCTCCACGCGCACCATCTCGTCGCTCAGGTCGGTGTCGCCGCGAGCGGTCAGCTCCGCTTCCGCGGCCATCACACCGGTGTCGAGTGCGGCCAGCTCGGTGCGCAGCGCGTGTTCCGCCTGGGTGAGCGTCACCTTCTCGCCCGCCTGCGCCGTCATGCGGGCGCGCAACGAGGAGATCTCGCGCCCGGCGAGAAAGATGCGCAACGCATCCAGCTCGGCGACCAGGTCGCCGTGACGCCGGGCCGCATCGGCCTGCCGTTCCAGCGGGCGCAGTTGGCGACGGACTTCGCGCAGGAGATCCTGCACGCGCAGCAGGCTGGCCTCCGTCGCATCGAGGCGACGCTCGGCCTTCTCCTTGCGACGCCGATACTTCAACACGCCGGCGGCTTCCTCGACGATGCCGCGACGGTCCTCCGGGCGGGCGTTGAGCACCGCGTCGATCTGGCCCTGGCTGACGATGACGTGCTGCTGGCGGCCGACGCCGGCGTCGCTGAGCAGTTCTTGCACATCCAGCAAGCGGCAGTTCACGCCATTGATCGCGTATTCGCTCTCGCCGGTGCGGAACAGGGTGCGGCTGACCGTCACCTCGGTGAACTCGATGGGGAGCAGGCCTGCGGAGTTGTCGAGGGTCAGCATCACCTCGGCGCGACCCAGGGCCGGGCGCTTGGCGGTGCCGGCGAAGATGACGTCGTCCATCTTCTGACTGCGCACGGCGCTGGGGGCCTGCGCACCCAACACCCAGGCAATGGCATCGACCACGTTCGACTTGCCCGACCCGTTGGGGCCGACGACGACCGTCACCCCCGGCTCCAGTTGGAGGGTGGTGGCGTCGGCGAACGACTTGAAACCTTTGAGAGTGAGGGCTTTCAGAAACACGGCGGCCCGACGTTATCAAGCCCTCGGCCGCCAGCCCCTCCCCACCTGTGGGTACGGCCGGGTCAGCGTTGGCAGCGGGGGCAGAAGTGGGTGCCGCGGCCGGCGACCATCAGCTTCACGATGTTCGCCTTGCCGCAGGTGAGGCATCGTTCACCTGCACGGTCGTAGACGCGGTGGTGCAGCTGGAACCAGCCGCCCTCACCGTCGACACCGACGTACTGGGTGTCGGCGAGGGTGCTGCCGCCAGCCTCGATGGCATCACCGAGCACCTGCATGATGGCGGCGTGCAGCCTGGTGATCTCCCGCGGCGTGACTGCGCCGGAGCGGCGGTCCCACCTCACGCCGGCGAGGTGCAGCGCCTCGTCGCAGTAGATGTTGCCGATGCCGGCGATCACGTGCTGGTCGAGCAGCAGGGCCTTGATCTGGCGCGACCTGGCGCGCAGCAACTTCGCGAACTCGTCCCGGCTCAGCCCGTCGGTGATCGGGTCGACTCCCATTCTCGCCACTTCCGGTAGCTCCACCTCGACGTTCGACGGGTCGAACACGACGATCTCGCCAAAGGTGCGAGGATCGACGAACCACAGTTCCTGTGCGGGCTCGCCGGAGAGGTGCATCACCACGTGGGTGTGAGCAGGCCGCGCCGTGCCGGCCGCGGCCACCAGCAGCCGGCCGCTCATGCGCAGGTGCATCATCACCTCGTCGCCGGTGTCGAGCGGGCACAGCAGGTACTTCCCGCGCCGGTTGACGGCGACGATCGTCGCACCCGTCAGTCCGTCGATCACCGCTTGTCGGGAGGTGCGCCGAACAGTGCGTTCGCGGCCCACCTCCACCTTCGTGATCCGCCGGCCCATCACCTGTGCCTGCAGGCCACGCCGCACGGTCTCCACTTCCGGCAGTTCGGGCACGGCGGTCCTATGCCACGACGTGGTTCGACAAGGCCATCCATGCCTGCTCGGCGGCCGCCTGCTCGGCGGCCTTCTTCGAGCGGCCCGCACCGATTCCCACCGTGTGTCCGGCGACGATCACCGTGGCGGAGAAGCGCTTGTCGTGGTCGGGTCCGGTGTCGCTGAGCACGTACACCGGGGCCGTGTCGTGCAGCCGGGCGGTGAGCTCTTGCAGCACCGTCTTGTAGTCCAGCCGGTCGAGGCGCTGCGCGGCCAACACCATGCGATCGGTGAGCAACCGCTCGATCAGCGCGAACGCAGCCGGGGCGCCACCGTCGAGGTAGACCGCCCCCAACACCGCTTCGAGCGCGTCGCTGAGGATGGATGGCTTCGATCTGCCCCCTGCGGCATCCTCACCCTTGCCCAGCAGCAGGCAGGGGCCGAGTTGGATCTCCAGCGCCACCTCGGCCAGCGCCGATGCGTTGACCACGCTCTTGCGCAGGTCGGTGAGCTTGCCCTCGGTGAGGTCGCCGTGGTCCCGATAGGCCAGGTCGGCGACGACCCAACCGAGCACGGCGTCGCCGAGGAACTCGAGCCGCTCGTTGCTGGGCAACCCGCCCACCTCGCTGCACCAGCTGCGATGCGAAAGGGCGCGGCGCAACAATGACGGGTCGTTGAACTCGTAGCCGAGACGCCGCCGCAGCTCGGTGAGGTCGGGTTCGGGCCGAACGGAAATGTCAGGCGCCCTTGACCCTGTCGAAGACGTAGTCGACCGCGTCGCGCACGGTCTTGAGGTCGACGAGGTCTTCGTCCTCGATGCGGAAGCCGACGGAGCGCTCGGCCAGGTCTTCCTCGAGGGCCTCGACCAACTCGATGAGCGCCAACGAGTCGGCATCGAGATCGTCGACGAACGACTGCCCCTCGGAGATGGAGGACGGATCGATCTCCAAGATGTCGGCGAGGTTGGCGCGGACGATCTCGAAGACACCGTTGCGATCGAGCGGATCGTGTTCGACGTGGGTTTCAGCGGGCACCTTGGTCACTCCTGGAGTCATGTGTGAACTCACGGAGGCTAGCGCCACCACGCATCGGCGTGTCGACCGTTGACCGGCGGTCCGAACGCGGCCGCGCTCAACCGGCGGCAGTGTCCGTGGTCACCGGTTCGGCGGCGGCGACCGTGTCCGCGGGCGCCGAGCCTCCGAAGGCCACGGTGGTCGCCGTGTTCCCGCCGGCGGCCTCGAGGTTGTCGTCGGTGACCTCCACGTTCGCGAGCTCCGCGCCATCGGCGCCGATCACGACGGCTGCGCCCGTGACCGACACGGCCATCGCTGCGGCCTGGAAGCTCCAGTCGGCGCGAACGACCTTCAGCGGCACCTCGGTCACCGTCCCGTCCTCGCCGGTGAAGCGCAGCACTGCGCCGGCCATCGAGTTGGGAACGGTGGCGATGATGGACACACCGACGGCGCCGTCCATCCCCACGCCGTCCCCGAAGAAGACCGATGGTTCAGCGACCTCGTGCGTCGCCCCGTTGCACCCCGACATCGAGCCGCCTTCGTTGGAGAACGCTGCGCTGCACAGCTGCAGCAGACCGTTGTCGTCGACGCCGCCCTCGATCATCCAGGTGGTCGAATCCTCCAGGTCGCCGGCCCCGATCAGCCACGTCTCGGGCATCGCCGCGCCGGGGTTGCCCATGGTCGCCTGTGCGGCCGCGACCAGGTCGTCCCATGTCGTGCCGTCGGCCTCCTCCACCGCCTCGGCGGCAGCGACGAGATCGTCCAGGTCGCCTGTCACCGAGATCGAGCGGCCCCCTTCCACCCACACGACCACGTCGCCCGAGAACTGATCGCTGCCCTTGACGGCCGGCAGGCCGTGCACGGTCACCTCCTCGGCGTCCTCGACCATCACCTTGGCCACGGCGACCAGGTCGAAACCGGCGGGGGCGGGCTCGTTGTTGACGGTGACGTTGTGGCCCTTGTCGGTCAAGTAGCTGACCGACGAGCCGAACGGAGTGAGGCCGCTGCCGACCGAGATCATCGCGCCACCTCCGAAGCCCCAGGCATCCTGGTCGAAGGCAGCGACGGGCGCGAGCTCCAGCTCGGCCGCCTTGGGCCCGAAGACGGGACGGGCCAGCGCCTGATCGGCGTCCTCCTGCAGCGTCAACTCCTCGGCGATCGCCACCATGTCGGCCTGCGACAGCCCGTTGGCGTTGAACGAGACCGCGAACCCGTCGTCGACCGGGCCGAAGACGAGCATGTGCGAACCCGTCCAGCCGGCGTCGAGGTAGTAACCGGCCACGTCGCCGATCATGACCTTGCGACCCGACGGATCGCCCATGTAGTTGGACGGATCGAACGACTTGCGGTCGAACCGGTCGAGAAGGTCCACGGCCGCCCACAACCACGGGCCGTCCGAGGTGGCGCCCGGCTTTGCCAGCATCGCCATCGACCGTCGTCCCGTGGGCTGCCCCATCTGACCGGCATTGGCTTCACCATCGTTGGCCCACTGCACGGTGAGCTTCTCGCCGATGTCGCCGATCACCAGGTGGCTCGACAGCGTCGGCTCCACGCCGGCCGCGCCACCCGGCAGCGTGCTGGTGGCGGACGCGGCGGTCGTCGGCTTCCCGTCCGTCGCCCACGGCCGAGCGACCAGCACACCAGCACCTACGGCGACGACGGCGAACGACCCACCGAGGGCGATGGCACGGGTCCGGCGACGGCGGCGAGTGCGCGCCTCATCGGTTTCTTCCGCATCCTCGCCCTTGTCCACCAGTGAGTCCGACATCCGACGGACATTAGTTGGGACGTCGGTCAGGTCGCGGTCGCGAAGGCCGCCGTGATCTCGGCGACCAGGCCGGTCTGCACCATCTCCTCGGCGAGCTTGATGGCGTTGACCATCGCCGTCTCGCCGGAGGAACCGTGGCTGATGATGCAGATGCCATCGACGCCCAGCAGCACTGCGCCACCTTGCGTGTCGGGGCTCATCTGAGCATGCAGCGGCAGCAGCGCCGGCAGCAGGGCATCGGCGTGCTCCTTGTACTCCGGCTTGCTGGCGAACGCGGTGAGGAGCGCATTGAACAGCACCTTCAGGCCACCTTCCAGCGTCTTCAGCGCGACGTTGCCGGTGAAGCCGTCGGTGACGATGACGTCGGCGGTCTTCTTCATCAGGTCGCGTCCTTCGACGTTGCCGATGAAGTCGATGCCGGGAGCGCTGGACAGCAGCTCGTAGGCCTCTTTCCGCAACGAGTCGCCCTTGCCGGGCTCCTCCCCGATCGAGAGCAGACCCACTTTGGGGTGGTCGATGCCGAAGCGATGACGGGCATAGATGGCACCCATCTGGGCGAACTGCACCAGCCACTCGGCTTGCACCTCGGCGTTCGCGCCGGCGTCGAGCATGATGTTGGGGCGTTCGCCCGGCACGGGAATCGGGGTGGCGATGGCAGGGCGGTTCACGCCCCTCACGCGACCCATGCGCAACAGCGCGGAGGCCATCGTGGCGCCGGTGTTGCCGGCCGAGACCATCGCGCTGGCCGTGCCGTCGCGCACCGCCTCGGCGGCGCGCACGAGGGTGGAATCCTTCTTGCGGCGTACGCCTTGCGCCGCGTCGTCATCCATGGCGATGACTTCCGAGGCGTGGATCAGCGGGAGGTCGCCACAACCCTCGAGACCCTCGGGCCCGACGAGTACAACGGGGATGCCCAACGCAGCGGCCGCATGGGCGCCGGCGAGGATGTCGCCGGGCGCTCGGTCGCCACCCATCGCATCAACAGCGACCGGCAGCATCACAGCGTACCGGCTCAGCCGACTTCTACAGCGACGCGGTCCTTGTACCAGCCGCAGCTGGGGCACACCGTGTGCGGCAGCTTGGCAGCTGCACAACGCGGGCAGATGCTGCGCGACGGAGCGCCCAGCTTCCACGCGCCAGCACGATGGCTGCGCGTCTTCATCTTCGACTTCTTCTTCTTGGGAACAGCCATGAGGACTCCCGGAATCGGACGAGGGACGCTCCCTCGGCACACGAGCTATGAGAGGCTAGCGGCGGAGGGCCGCGGCTTGCTACCTGAGCAGCGCTCAGTTGGGCGGATCCTCGAGGCCGCGCAACGCGTCGAGGGCCGCCCACCTCGGGTCGGCGGGAGCAATCGCGCAGTCGCACGTGCCCTCGTTGAGGTTGGCGCCGCAGCCGAGGCACAGCCCGGCACAGTCGGGACGGCACAACGGTGTGCTGGGCACGTCGAGCAACACCAGCTCACGCACCACATCGCGGAGGTCCAGCTGGTCGCCGACGATCTCGAAGGCCTCCGGATCGGTGAGGGTGCGCTGATACAGCTCGTGCACCTCGCTGATCTGGATGCCACCGGTGTCGGTCAGGCACCGACGACACACGCCGTGCCAGGGCACGCTGAGCTCGCCGTCGACGACGATGCCGTCGTTGAGCGCTTCCAGGTGCAGCCGGACCGAGACGTGGGCATCGTCGGCGAAGCGGGCCGGGTCCACCACCTCCATCTCGGCCAACGTGGCCTCGAGCTCGACGGTTTTCTGGCTGCCGGGCCGGCGCAGCAGCTCGGCCGCGTTGACGCGCAGCGGATTGACCAATGCCGACTACCGATCCTGGTCGAAGAAGCCCTTCGTCGGGTCTTCCTCTTCGATGTCGTCGCCCTCGTGATGCTGACCGATGGCCAACCGCGAGCGCCCGGCCTGCACCGTCTTGGTGAGCTTGTCGAGCAGGATCTCGAAGCTGCCCAGGCGCTGATCCAGGAAGTCCTCCGTCTCGTGGCGCAGGCGGCGGGCATCGGTGTCGGCCGCCTCGGAGATCTGACGGGCTCGTTGCTCTGCAGCACGGACGACCTCGGTGCGCTGCACCATGCGTTCGGCCTGCACACGAGCAGCCTCCAGCAGCTCGTCGGCCTCGCGCCGGGTCTTGGCAACGAACTCCTGACGCTCCTTGATCATCCAGCGCGCCTGACGCATCTCGTCGGGCAGCCGGTGCAGCGTCTCCTCCAGCAGCTCGATGATCTCGTCGCGGTCGATGCGCGGCGACGACGACAGCGGCATCGTGGGCGCAGTGGCGATGATGTCGACAGCGCGACGCAACAACGCTTCCGCGTCGCCCACGTAGCCGTTGGTGGAACGGACGAAGGCGTCGGAATCGTCGAGCTCGTCGTCGTCGTACTCGTCGTCGTACTGGTCGTCGTGGCTCATGGGTTCTCTGCGATGTGTAGTGGAGCGTCGGTCGGTGTGGTGGGGAACAGCTTCGCCAACTCGTTGGCGACCGGAGCCGGCACCAGTGAGGTGACATCGCCACCGTACTGTGCGATCTCACGGATGAAGCGGCTGCTGATCGAGACCAGCGCCGGCTTGCACGGCAGGTACACGGTGCGCACGCCGCTGACGGCGTGGTTGGTGTGGGCCATCTGCTGCTCGACCTCGAAATCGCCGCCGGTGCGCAGGCCCTTGACGATGAACGCCGCCTTGACCTGCTTGACCGCGTCGACGGCAAGGCCCTCGAACGCCATCACCCTCACCGATGGCAGGTAGGAGATGCTGGCCCTGATCATGTCCTTGCGCTGCTCCAGATCGAACATGCCACTGGGTTTGGTGGGGTTGTGCATCACCCCGACGATGACCCGACCGAACAACGCCACCGATTGCTCGATGACGTCGATGTGGCCGAGGTGCAGCGGATCGAAACTTCCGGGGTAGAGGACGGTCGCCATGGCGGCATCACGCTAGCCGTTCATCCCTCGTTGGTTTCCAACAGGACGGCACAACCCACGCGCCGTTCGCGGCGGTCAGCGCTCGAGCAACGTGATCCACGTACGCCCGTAGCGCCGGGCGCGCACTTGGGACCAGCCATCCGGCGCGTCGACGGGGTCGTCGGCTTCGGCGACGACGAGGCCGACGTCGACCAGCTTGAGCAGAGCCGGCCACGCCTCGAACGCGTAGGGCGGATCGATGAAGGCGACATCGACGTTTCGCATTGCCGGCACCCAGGCCATCACGTCGGTGCCGTGCACGGTGCAGCGATCCTCGATCCGCAAGGTGGCGATGTTCTCCCGCAAGGCCTGCAATGCGTAACGATCGCGCTCCACGAACACGCAGCGCTCTGCCCCACGTGAGATCGCCTCGATGCCCAGCGCACCCGAGCCCGCATACAGATCGGCGACGACCGCGCCGTCGATGACGCCCATGTGGGACAACGAGTTGAACACCGCCTGGCGCACCTTGTCGGTGGTGGGTCGTGTGGTGTCGCCGTCGGGAGTCACCAAGCGGCGACCGCCGAACTCACCGGAGATCACTCGCATGCCGACATCGCTTCCATCGGGGCCAGACTACGGGTGTGCTGCAACCGGAACCCACCATCGTCTGCGTCGACTGCGGCGGCCGCTGCCATCTGCTGACGCATCCCACCGAGGACGGTGTCTGGCTGCCTGGCGACATCGTCGCCTACCGCTGCGAGGACTGCCGCGACCGCTGGGACCTCGTGCTCCCCGACGACGACGGGTCGAGCGACGCAGGCACCGACTGGTAGCGACCCGCCTCGACGCGGATCAGCCGGTCTCGCTGGTGCCCTGCGAACAGGGTGTGTTGGTCTCCGGCGTCTGCGGGCCGTCGTCGAAGTAGCTGACGAACTGGGCCAGGCGCGGATCGTCGACCCCGTCCGGGATGAGCTGCTTGCCCCACGCGGACGCGACGACCGGCGCCGGCAGGCCGGTGTACGGGCCGACCAGCACCTCCTTGCCGTCGTCGGCGAACGCTTTCAGCACGGCCACGTCGGCGGCAGGAAGGTCGGGCGAATAGGTGATCCAGACGGCGCCGTGCTCCATCGAGTGGACACCGCGCTCCTTCGGGAACTCCTTGTCGTAGAACCCACAGTTCTGCCACACGGGGCTGTGCGGGCCACCGACCGGTGGGGTCTGCGGGTAGTCGACCGGCGTGTCCACGTGAGTCTGCTCCAGATCGGTGAAGGTCTGGGTGCCGTCCGGCTCACCATCGGCCGACGGCAACCCGCTGGTGACCCCCGGCGCTTCGGTGGGCATGGTGGCTTCATCGACCTCGACGGACTTGTCGCCGGATTCGGTGTCGGAGTCGGAGCATGCCCCGAGCAGCATCGTGAGGCCGACGAGAACGGAGAGCGAACGACGCATCCGCGCAGTCTGGCAGCTCAGAGAGCTGCGGGGACGTCAGTTCTTGAACAGGAACGCCTCGTCGTCAGCAGTGAACAGCAGGCGCAGTTCGTCGAGCAGCAGAGCGTTGCCATCGAGCATCGGGTCCGGGTCCACGATCTCGAACGCAACCTGACGAGCCAACGCCACCAGCTCACGGTCGCGGCGCAACGAGGCCAACCGCAGGTCGCTGCGCCCTTTCTGCGCGGTGTTCATCAGCGTGCCTTCGCCGCGCAGGTCGAGATCGATCTCGGCCAGCTCGAAGCCGTCGGTGGTGGCGACCAGCGCATCGATCCGCGGGCTGCTGCCCTCCACCTGCTGGGTGACCAGCCAGCACATCGAAGCGTGCTCGCCGCGCCCGACCCGCCCGCGCAGCTGGTGCAGCTGGGCGATGCCGAAACGATCGGCGTCGACGATCACCATCACGGTCGCGTTGGGAACGTCGACCCCCACCTCGATGACCGTGGTAGCAACCAGCACGTCGGTCTGCCCGCGACGGAACGCCTCCATGACGGCCTCCTTCTCCGCCGACGGCATCCGCCCGTGCAGCAGCGCGATGCGCAGGCCCTTCAGCTCGTCGTGGTGCAACCGGTCGAACATCTCCTGCGCGCTGGCGACCTCCAGCTTCTCGCTCTCCTCGATCAGTGGGCACACCACGTATGCCTGGCGACCGGCGGCCACTTCTTCGCGGACGGTTGCCCAGGCACCCTGCTCCATCAGCGGCCCGTTCGCCCACTTCGTGATGATCGGGGTGCGTCCGGGCGGCAGCTCGTCGAGCACGCTCACGTCGAGGTCGCCGTAGACGGTCATCGCCGCCGTCCGTGGAATCGGCGTCGCCGTCATCACCAGAACATCGGGCACGACATCGCCGTCGCCCTTGGCACGCAGTGCGGCCCGTTGCTCCACACCGAATCGGTGCTGCTCGTCGACCACCACCACACCGAGGCTGTGGAACTGCACGCCTTCCTGGATGAGCGCGTGCGTCCCGATCGCGATGTCGATCGTGCCGTCGGCCAACCCGGCCAGCACGTCGCGCCGGTCGCCGCCGGTGATGCGGTTGGTGAGCAGCTCGACGCGCAACGGCCGATCGCCGAACAGGTTGCCGGGGTCGGGCACGGTGACGCCGTGCAGGAGCCGGCGTACGCCGGTGGCGTGCTGCTCGGCCAGCACCTCGGTGGGTGCCATCAGCGCCCCCTGATGGCCGCCCTGGACGGCGGTGAGCATGGCACTGACCGCCACGAGCGTCTTGCCGGCCCCGACATCGCCCTGCAGCAACCGGTGCATCGGGTGCGGGCCGGCGAGGTCGGCCTCGATCTCGGCGATGGTGCGCTGCTGCGCCGCAGTGAGCTCGTAGGGCAGGGCGACCCGAAGGCGGCCGACCAGCTCACCTTCGATCTGATGGCGGATGCCGCGCGACTCACGCTCGATTGCTCGCTTGCGCATCACCAACACGGTCTGCACGCGCAACAGCTCGTCGAAGGCGAGCCGGCGGCGAGCCATCTCCTTCTCCCCCATCGTCTCGGGCAGGTGGATGTCGTGCAGCGCCTTGTGACGGTCGATCAGGCCGAGCCGCCGGCGGACGCCGGCCGGTACGGGGTCGGCAATGCCCCGGACCTCGCATCGCTTGAGCGATTCCTCCACCCACCCGGCGATCTCCCACGTGCTGAGCGCCGCCTTCTCGCTCTGCGGGTAGATGGGCACGATACGGCCCGTGCGATCGCCGATCATGTCGACGATGGGGTTGGTCATCTGCAGACCACCTCGGTACACCTCCGGCTTGCCGAAGAGCGCGATCTGCACACCCTCGCGCAGCTGCTTCTCACGCCACGGCTGGTTGAAGAACACCACGTGGAACCGGCCGCTGCCGTCGCCGACGACTGCTTCCACGATGGCCCGCCGATTGCGCCCGACCCGCTTGTTCACACTCCGCACGGCCACCAGGACGAGTGCCTCCTGGCCGGCAACGAGGTCGCTGACACGACACTCGTTGGTGCGGTCGACCCAACGACGCGGGTATGTGGTGACCAGGTCGAGCACGGTCTCGACGCCCACTTCCCGGAGCGATGCGAGCTTCTTGTCGCCGACGCCCTTCAGGCGGTCCACACCGATCGCGGACAGGTCGCGAAGGGTGATGCCGCTCACTCGACGCCGAAGAGGTACGGGTACAGCGGCTGACCGCCACGATGGACTTCCACCTGCACCTCCGGGTGGTGCTCGTCGAGCCACGCCTGGATCACGTCGGTATGACCTCCGGTGCCGTCCCTGCCCTCGATGACGGTGACGATCTCCGCCCCTGTGGTCATGAGGTGGCCGAGCAACGCCGTCGTTGCGCCGTCGAGCGTGCCGCTGATCGCCACGATCCCATCGCCGCGGACGATGCCGATCCAGTCGCCGGCGTTCACGGGCCCGGCCTCGGGGTTGGTGGCGCGGACGGCTTGGGTGACTTCGCCGGTGGCCACAGAGCGGGCGGCCTCCGCCATCTGCTCACCGTTCGTCGCGGCGTCGGCTTCGGGGTCGTACAGCACCAGCGCTGCCAAAGCAGCGGCCATCGAGGTGGTGGGCACCACCACGACGGTCTTGGGAGTGAGCGCATCGAGCTGCTCGGCGACGGGGATGATGTTCTTGTTGTTGGGGAGCACCACGACCTGCTGCGCATTGACGGCCTCGACCGCCGACAGCAGCTCGGCAGTCGACGGGTTCAGTGTCTGGCCACCGGTCACGACGCCTTGCACACCGAGCTGGCCGAACAGCTCCGAGAGACCGTCACCGCTGGACACCGCCACGACGGCGCTGGTGACCGGCGGCAGCCCGGCACCCGCGCGCGAGGCGACGTGCACGCCTGCCAGTTCGGCCTCACGGTGAGCGTGCTCCTCCGCCATCTCCTCGAACAGATCGGTGATCCGGATCTGCTTGGGTCGCCCGCCCAGATCGATCGCCACCTCGATCGCGGCCCCGATGTCGTTGGTGTGCACGTGACAGTTCCAGAGGCCGTCACCGCCGACGACGACGATGCTGTCGCCGATCTCGCCCCAGTCCTGCTTGAAGTTCTCGATCTTGCCGTCGTCGAGGTGGAGGAAGTACATCACCTCGTAGCGAAGCTCACTGACGTCGACCCGGCCTTCGTGCTTGGCGTCGAGGGCACGACGGTGCGCCACTGCCTCCAGCTGTTCGGGCGACGGGCCGTCACCTTCGTCGGGCTCGGGGATGGGCACGCCGTCCACCACGTGCAATGCGGAGTCGAGCAGCAGCAGGAACCCTGCGCCGCCGGCATCGACCACACCCGCGTCCTTCAGCACCGGCAGCATGTCGGGTGTGCGGTCGAGCGCGGACTTGCCGGCCGCTCGGGCCGCCCGCAGCACGACGACCAGGGAGCCGCCTTGCTGAGCCGCCTCGTGCGCAGCATCCGCCGACTCGCGCACGACCGTGAGGATCGTGCCTTCGATCGGCTTCAGCACGGCCTGGTACGCGGCAGCCGACGCCGCCTTCAGCGCCTCGGCCACCTTCAAGGCGGTGCCTTCGGTGGCCTCCTTCATCGTGCCGGCCAACCCGCGCAGGATCTGGCTGAGGATGACACCGCTGTTGCCGCGGGCGCCCATCAGGCTGCCGTGGCTGATGGCGTTGCACGTGGGCTCCAGTCCCCGGTCGGCGCCTTCGAGCTCGGCCACGACCGCGTCGAGGGTGCGGGCCATGTTGGTGCCGGTGTCGCCGTCGGGCACGGGGTACACGTTCAGACGGTTGATGCCCGCCGCATGGGCCTTCATCGCGTCACGGAACGTGATGACCGTATGACGCAACGCATCGGGGCTGAGGTGTTCCAGTGCGGGCACGGCGGCCAGACTACTGACGGGCCGGGTCGGACCCTGCACCTTCGACACCGCTGCCTCGCCAGGTTGTCGGATGATCGACGGACTCCTGGCGGTTGCGGGAGATCCGCTGGTAGCATCTCTGCGCTCGTTTGGATCGCTCCTGGAAGAAGTTACGTCATGGCAGCAGTATGTGAAGTGTGTGGCAAGGGCCCGGGTTGGGGCATGAACGTGTCGCACTCCCACCGTCGCACGAAGCGCCGTTGGAACCCGAACATCCAGCGGGTCCGCGCCCTCGTCAAGGGTGCCCCGAAGCGCCTCTACGTGTGCACCGGCTGCATCAAGAGCGGCAAGATCGTCAAGGCCGGCTGAGGCTTCGCCGTGCAGGGCGTCATCAAGAGCTTCGACCCGGCGTCGGGCGACGGCATCGTCGTGCGCGACACCGATCTCACCGACATCGATCTGGCCGGCGATGCGCTCGCCGGCTCGATCTTCCGCATGCTGCGCCAAGGCCAGCGCGTGGTGTTCGATCTCGACGCCGCTGGTCGCGCCACGCGCCTGCGCCTCGGCAGCGAGGTCGACATGGAGACCCCCGGCCTCTGAGCCGACGATCCACGGAAACTGCCCGGCCGCGAGGCCGGGCTTTTCTCGTTTTGGCTCCGGCTTTGTCAGAATGGGAGCAGCACCCACGGGTGCACATCCCCCGAAGGAGTTACCGATGACCGGAACGACGAGCAACGCCCGCTTGCAGCAGTGGGTGGCCGACTGGGCAGCTGTGTTCCAGCCCGACGACGTCTACTGGTGCGATGGTTCAGCCGAGGAGTACGACCGGCTGTGCCGGCAGCTCGTCGACGCAGGTGTGTTCACCAAGCTCGAAGAAGCCAAGCGCCCCAACAGCTACTGGGCACACAGCGACCCGGCCGACGTGGCCCGCGTCGAGGATCGGACGTTCATCTGCTCGACCAAGGAGGAGGACGCCGGACCCACCAACAACTGGCGCGACCCCGATGAGATGCGCGCGGAGATGCGCCGCCTCTACACGGGCTGCATGAAGGGTCGCACGATGTACGTCGTGCCGTTCAGCATGGGTCCCCTCGGTTCACCCATCGCCCACATCGGCGTGCAGCTGACCGACTCCGCCTACGTCGCCACCAACATGCGCATCATGACCCGCATGGGCCAAGGAGCGCTCGACGTGCTCGGCGACCAGCAGTGGGTGCCGTGCCTCCACTCGGTGGGCGCACCGCTCGAGCCCGGCCAGGCCGATTCGGCATGGCCGTGCAACCGCGAGGAGAAGTACATCGTCCACTTCCCCGAGACGCGAGAGATCATGTCCTACGGTTCCGGGTACGGCGGCAACGCCTTGCTCGGCAAGAAGTGCTTCGCGCTGCGCATCGCCTCGGTGATGGCCCGCGACAACGGCTGGCTGGCCGAGCACATGCTCATCCTCAAGCTCACCAACCCGGCCGGCGAGAGCAAGTTCATCGCCGCCGCGTTCCCGAGCGCCTGCGGCAAGACCAACCTCGCGATGCTCGTGCCCACGATTCCCGGCTGGAAGGCCGAGACCATCGGTGACGACATCTGCTGGATGAAGCACGGCCCGGATGGCCGCCTCTTCGCGATCAACCCCGAAGCCGGGTTCTTCGGCGTGGCCCCCGGCACCGGCTGGGACACCAACGCCAACGCGATGCACAGCTTGCACAGCAACAGCATCTTCACCAACACCGCGCTCACCGACGAGGGCGACGTGTGGTGGGAGGGCATGAGCGACACCAAGCCAGCGCACGCGATCGACTGGAAGGGGAACGAATGGACGCCAGAGTCCGAGTCCCCGGCAGCACACCCGAACGCACGGTTCACCGCCCCTGCCGCCCAGTGCCCGTCGATCGCCAGCGAGTGGGAAGACCCCACCGGCGTGCCCATCAGCGCAATCCTCTTCGGAGGCCGTCGGCGCACCACCGTGCCACTGGTGACCGAGGCCTTCGACTGGGAGCATGGAGTGTTCCTGGGCGCCACGATGGGTTCCGAGACCACCGCCGCCCAGCAGAGCGCTGCCGGCGTGTTGCGCTTCGACCCGATGGCCATGCTGCCGTTCTGCGGCTACAACATGGCCGACTACTTCGCTCATTGGTTGGCAGTGGGCGCCGCCGCCGATGCCGATGTGCTGCCGAAGATCTTCTTCGTCAACTGGTTCCGCCGCGACGACGACGGGCGCTTCCTGTGGCCCGGTTACGGCGAGAACAGCCGCGTGTTGAAGTGGGTCTTCGAACGCATCGACGGCGCCGCCGATGCGGTGGAGACGGCGATCGGCTTCCTGCCCTCGCAGGGCGCCATCGACACGGAGGGCCTCGATGTCATCGCCGACGACATGACAGTTCTGCTGTCGGTGGATGTCGAGGGCTGGAAGTCTGCAATCCCTCAGTTCCAAGCGCACTTCGCCCAGTTCGGCGACAAGCTGCCTGCCGAGCTCAGCTCGCAACTGGCCAAGCTGGCTGCAGCGCTCTGACGTCAGGTCTGGCCCGCGCCGTCGCTCGCTCGAAGTCGGGCGGGCGGCGGGCAGGGCTTCTGGGGCCGGACCATCCTGCGCCGCCCGTGGTGCGACCAACTCCCCGAAGCGCTTGGACGCGTTGACCCGAGGCTGTGCACAGGCTGATTCCGGAAGCCGGCCGATGGCCACTGGACCTGCTCGACGCTTCCGGAAGCACTTGGTTCGACGCAATCCCGGCGTGGCGGGGGCGGGGGCGACGCGCGCCAGCCGTCCTCCGGCCACGACCGGTGACCACGCCGCTCACCGGCAGCGAGGGAATCGGGCCACGGTGTAGTCGAGACGGTTCGGGTCGACACGATGCAGCAGCACGCCGTCGGCCTCTGCCGCGACCAGCGCCCACGTGCCGTCCACGATGCACGTCGTGGAGTCCACGATCGCCGTCCGGCCGTCGTCCCGGCGTGCGAGGACGACCACCCGACCATCCGGATCGAGGCGGCTGTCGGCTGGGCGTTGGTCCCATCGCTGCGGTTGGCGAACGATGCTCGTGGCCCGGCCCACGGTCACCTTCCACGTTCCGTCGTGCAGATCGGCAAGCACCGGCTGATCCGGATAGGGCACCTTGCACCAGTGACACTCACCACTCACGTACACGCCGTCCACCAGCGAGTACTCCGTCTGGTCGATCACCAGCACCGGTGTTGGATCGCTCAGCTCGTAGAGGCGGTGGTCGTCGAGCACGGAGACCTCGTCCACGGGGTACGAGCCGAGACGGCCACCGGCGTCGAAGTCGGCCAGCTGCAGTTGCCCGTCGTCGAACAGCACCTTGGTGCCGGTGGTCGACACCCACGCATCCGTCGGCGAACCGAACACGATCGACGCGACGACCGAGCCCCGCAACGTGCGCGGTCCGTCGCCGCCGCGCAGCAGCACCCAACCGGCGATCGACGTAGCGGCTACCGCCACCGCGAGCACGGCCCAGGCCGCGGCCCGCCGGTTCACGCGCGGGCGGCGATGAGCATGGCCCGGATGCCGAGGCCCATCACGAAGAGGCTGCCGAAGCCGTAGAGCAGGTACAACCGGTGCTTCATCTGGAAGCGGTAGCTGTAGATGATCGCAATGGCGATGATGGCGACGAAACCGTAGAAGGCGTGGAACTGCGGCAGCGGCACCTTGTACTTGCCGACCAGCAACGCCCCCAGCACGACCTGCACGAAGACGGTGAGCTCTGCAGCCCCGATGAACCACCACAGCGCACGGGTGCGCAGGGCTGTCAGCCAGTTCGCTGCCAGCGCCCACAACCCGGCAAGCCCGTTGGCGATGATGACCACCCAGGCCCAACCGTGATGGATGTTCTTGACCGTTTCGAGGCCGTTGGCGAGCATTCGAACGAATCTACTCGCCGCACCCGAAACCACCCACGAACGACATGACCACGTCCGTCTCGGTCACGCCGGTGAGCACGCCGTAGAGACCCGGCTGGATCTCGAAGCCGGGGCCGTTGAACCCGTCCTCGGGGTAGATGCCCACGGTCGGGTACGCGGCCCGCAACGCGGCCACGGTGGCGCCGACGCCGATGCCGGCTTCCGTGGCCAGTCCGTAGGGGGCGATCGTGGAGGCGAACGCCGGCCCGTAGGTGAACGACGCGAAGTGACGCACACCCGTTCCATCGTTCGTGAAGAACAGCGACAGGTCGTTCCAGTCGACGAAACGGACCTCGGTGCCAGGGCACGCCGCACCGGCCGCCGCAGGGTCGATCCAACCGGAGTCCGTGGTGGGGATGCCGAGGATGGAGTTGACGTAGTCGATGACGCCGTCGGCGTCGGCGTCGAACAAGGCGTCGCCGAGGCCGTTGGCGGAGAGCGGCAGCCCGCGAACGGCGGCGATCGTGGTGGAGGTGCTGGTCGTCGTGGCGGGCACCGTGGAGGTGGTGGTGCTCGAGGTGGTGGGAGCGACGGTGGAAGCAACGGTGGTGGCCGTGGGGGCGGCGACCGTGGTGGTGACGGCCACCGTGGTGCTGGTGCCCGGGCTGCTCGACTCGTCGGTGCAGGCAGCAACGAGGACGGCCGTGGCGCACAGGGTGAGCATCAGGAGTCGATGAGGCCTCATGAGCGGAAGTCTGCCAGCGGAAAAGGCATTCAGCGGATCAGGGTGTCGGCTTCGTGGCCACCTTCGACCAAGTGGAACACTCCGTCGACGACGTCGATGACCGTCACGGAGCAGTTGTCGAGGCTGCGGATGACCAGCCGATCGTCGGCCAGGGCCGCCCCGATCGCCGCGTTGATGGCGATGAAGTGGCTCGCCACGACCGTGTCGTCGGGCAACGCCCGGAGAGCAGCTGCAACACCGTCGCGGAACGCCGTGTAGACGGGGCCCAACGCTTCCCAGGTGCCGGCCATCGACAACCGGAGCCACTCCACCCGATCGGCCATGGCGATGCCGTGAGGTGACGGGATCTCGGCAACAGCGGGTTCGACGCGCGGCGCCACGCCCCATGCCTCGGCCAAACCGGCGGCAGTCTCGCGACAGCGCAGCAAGGGGCTGGTCACCAGTTGGAGCGGGCCCAGCGGTGCCAGCCGGGCGGTCATCTCGACCGCTTGATGACGACCGACCGCATCCAGACCAGGGTCGGGGTCGGTGTTCCAGCCGGCGGCGGCACGCCCGTGCCGGACCAGGTACAGCCGCGTCATTCGAACAGCCAGCCCTCGCGCAACGGGTGGGTGGCGCCCTTGCGGATGTACCACTCGGTGCCGAAGGCCATGGCGAACGGCTCGTCGGGCATGGAGCTGAAGAAGCCCGCATCGGTGGTCTGGCTGGCGTGGCAGCGGATCGAAGCCCGCTTCTGGTCGACGAACGCACTGACGTCGACCATGTGAGTGAGCTCGCTCTCGGGGGTGCCGAAGGGATTGCCGTCGTCGGCCGGGGCATCGGGGTCCCAGTCTTCGCCATCGGGGCCGCTGGCATCGCCGTTTTCGCGGGCCAGGTCGAAGAAGCGCTTCATCGCATCGCGGTTCATCGTCGACTCGAAGACCGCCGCAGTGCCCGCCAGTTCGGCAGCGCGATGGCCGACGGTGTGCACCTTGATGTGGTCGGGATGGCCGTAGTTGCCGTGCCAGTCGTAGGTGGTGAGCACATCGGCCGATTCCTCACGCAGGATCGCGGCCAGCTTGCCCGCAGCCTCGTTGACGGGGGCCTGCAGGAAGGAGCGCTCGTGGTGGTTCTGATCCCAACCCGTCATGCCACTGTCGGCGTAGTTCAGCCATTCCAGCCGGTGCACACCCAAGACGGCTGCAGAACGTGCCGTTTCCGAGCGACGACGATCGACCAGCGTCTCACCCTCGGCAAGGTCGTCGGGCGCCTCGCCGTGATCGCCGTTGGTGGCGACGACCAGCACCACTCGGTGCCCTTCGGCCACGGCGCGTGCCATGCTGCCGCCGGTGCTGATGCTCTCGTCGTCGGGATGTGCGTGAAAACAGACCAGCGTGCCCATAGTCAGGCCGACGCTACCGCCCCATTCGCGATCAACGCCTCGATGCGGTCGGCTGCGAAACCCCAGTCGGCGAGGATCGAGCGCGAGTGCTGGCCCGGATGAGCGGGCGGCGAGTCGACGAGGGCGGGAGTGCGTGAGAACCTCGGCGCAGGTGCCGGCTGAGGCGCACCGGCAACCTCGACGAACGTGCCGCGGGCGACGTTGTGAGGGTGGGCTGCAGCCTCGCTCATCGTCAGCACGGGCGCGAAGCAGACGTCGGTGTGCTCCATCAACGCGCACCATTCGTCGCGGGTCTTGGCGCGCATGATCTCGCGGAGACGTTCCTTGAGGCGGGGCCATTGCGCGGCGTTCATCTGCTGTGCGAACTCCGCATCGCCGGCAAGACCGGTGAGGCGCATCAGCTCGGCATAGAACTGGGGCTCGATCGAGCCCAGCGACACGTACTTGCCGTCGGCGCACTCGAACACGTCGTAGAAGTGGGCACCGGTGTCGAGGAGGTTGGTGCCCGGCGCGTTCTCGTTGAACATGCCGATCTGCTTGAACGCCCAGAACATGCTCATCAGGGTGGCCGCGCCGTCGACCATGGCGGTGTCGACCACCTGGCCCAGTCCGCTGCGTTGCGCCTCCAGCAGCGCGCACACCACGCCGAAGGCGAGGAACATGCCACCGCCACCGAAGTCGCCCACCATGTTCAGCGGTGGCACGGGGGCCTCGCCTGCCCGCCCGAAGTGAGCGAGCGCTCCGGCCAGCGAGATGTAGTTGATGTCGTGACCGGCAGCCTGCGCGTACGGGCCCTCCTGGCCCCAGCCGGTCATTCGCCCATAGACCAGCTTCGGGTTGCGGGCCATGCACTCGGCAGGCCCGACACCGAGGCGTTCCATCACGCCCGGCCGGAAGCCCTCCGTCAACGCATCGGCCGACGCGACCAGATCGAGCAGCGTCGCCACGCCATCGGGGTGCTTGAGATCGAGCGCGATGTTGCGCCGGCCGCGCTGCAGGACGTCCCAGTGCGGGGTGTCGGGAGCAGGCCCACGCACTGCCTGTGCACGCTCGACGCGAATGACCTCCGCGCCCATGTCGGCCAGCATCATGGCGGCGAACGGGCCGGGGCCGATGCCGGCGATCTCGATGATTCGGTACCCAGTGAGCGGTCCAGTCATGCCTGCCGTTCTAGTCGGCGGGCTCGCCGTCAACGCCATCGAGGGCGCCGTGACGCTCATGCCGACGGAAGCGGTCGGCCCGCACGAGCACACACGACAGGCCCGGCCGGCGGCCGGGCGGTACGCTCCAGCCATGCGCCGCGCTGCATCCGGTCTCGTGCTCACGCTCGTGATCGCCGCGTCCGCCTGCAGTTCCGAAGGCGTCACGAAGCGCAAGCTCGAACCCTTGCCGGGTGTCACCACCCCGACGACGCTCACCACCCTGCCCGCCATCGCTACCGTGCCCGGCGCGACCACCCTTCCCGGTACCGCGACAGTGCCCGGGGCGACGACGCTCCCGGTGTCGTCGACGCTGCCCACCGACACCACGCTGCCACCCGCTGCATCGACGACCACCGTGCCAAGCGGGCCGCGCTGGACGTTCGGCGACTTCCGATCGGTGCCGCAGCTGGGCAGCGAACCCGTGCGCGGCACCGGATGCGGCGCCGACGGAACCATCGGCGAGATCATCCCCGATGGTTGGTGGCTCGGGACGGTCACCGCCGACGGCAGCACCCGGCTGCAGTTCGACCTCGTTTGCGCCTACTACGGCAGCTCGGCCCAGCCACTGATCGACGAGTGCCTGGCCAGCGTTGCCGGCGGCACCTGCAACGACTACTTCGACGCGTCGTTCTGGCCGGTGAACCGCAACACCCGCGAGCGGGCGGTCACGAAGTCCGAGTCGATGCAGACCGACGAGGTGGCCGACCTGTGCAGCGTCGGCCTCGAGACCCGCACGGGCGGCATCACCGGGGAGCTGGACTGGCTGCTCATCGAGAACGGCAAGGCCGTCTACATCCGTCGCGGCTGCGGCAGCGAGTAGCCGCCGCCGGTGCTCGCCCGACGTGGGCACCGACGCCGGTCGTCAGGCGGCGTGAGCGGTGTGGCTGAGCACGGCGTCGGTGACGACGGGCCACAGCGGCTCGGGCAGATCGTGGCCCATGTCGGCCAGGAACAGCAGGTGCGCGCCTGGGATCAGTTCGGCGGTGCGGAAACCGCCGCTGGGCGTGATCAGCTGATCGTCGCGACCGTGGATGACCAGCGCCGGCACATCCAGCGCCTGCAGTCCGGCGGTTCGCCGGCCACTGCCATAGATCGCCGCCAGCTGCCGAGGGCCGCCCTCGGGGTAGAACGAGCGGTCGAACTCCCGTGCCGCGAGTTCCTTGGTGCGGGCCTCGTCGCGGTACTTGGTCGACTGCCAGACCATCCAGCGTGGCGCCGCCGCGATGTACTCGTCGCGGGTGGTGGGAGGCGGCGCGAAGATCGCTGCCGCGGCCTCGTCGGACGGCTGCCCCACTTCTACCTCGCCGGGTTGGCTCATCACCGAGATCAGGCTGCGCACTCGCTCGGGGTGCTCGATCGCGATGGTCTGCGCGATCATCCCACCCATCGAGGCCCCCATGATGTGAGCGCGTTCGATGCCCAGCACGTCGAGGAGACCGACCGCATCGGCAGCCATGTCGCTGAGCGTGTAGGGCAGGGGCGGTGCGGCCGTGTCGGCGAAGGCGGCCGCCATGGCACCGGCGACGTCGGGCACCTGCCCGTCGAGCTTGGTGGACAGGCCGCAGTCTCGGTTGTCGAAGCGGATCACGAAGCGGCCCCCGTCGGCAAGGATCTGACAGAAGCCAGGCTCCCACGCAGTCATCTGAGCGGTGAAGCCCATGATCAGCAGCAGCGCAGGGTCGGCCGGTGACCCGAAGGTGTCGTATTCGAGTTCCATACCGGTCTGGACGAGCGCGCGGGCCATCCGCGCAGGCTACCTTCCCTCCATGACCGTCTTCGGAGTCCATGTCGGATTGCAGCACACCACCGCCGACGAGCTGCGCGGCGTGTGGCGCCACATCGAGGAGCTCGGCTTCGGCTGGATCAGCGTCTGGGACCACTTCTACGGCGCCACCGGCAGGCCCGATGATGCCGCCTGCCTGGAAGCGGTGGCAATGCACGCCGCTCTCGCCTGCACCACCAGCAAGGTGCGCTGTGGCTCGCTGGTGTACAGCATCGGCTACCGCCACCCGGCGGTCCTGGCCAAGGCGATCACCACCATCGATCAGCTCAGCGGCGGCCGCGCCGACATGGGCATCGGTGCCGGCTGGGCGAAGGTCGAGTACGACGCGTACGGCATCCCCTTCCCCGCGGCGAAGACCCGCCTCGACCAGCTCGAGGAAGGTATCCAGTGCCTGCGCGGCCTGCTGCACGACGAGGTGACGAGCTTCGAGGGCCAACACTTCACCCTCACCGAGGCTCGCAACGAACCACGACCGGTGCAGGCGAAGATCCCCATCTGGATCGGTGGCGGCGGCGAGAAGCGCACGCTCAAGATCGCCGCCAGGTATGCCGACGGCTGGAACGTGCCCTTCATCGACCCGGAGGCCTTCGCCAACAAGAACGCCATCCTCGACGAGCATTGCGCTGTCGTGGGCCGCGACCCGGGGGAGGTCAAGCGGGCGATCAACGTCGGCCTCGCCTACACCGAGGAGAGCCTGCAGCAGCAGTTCGGCGCCATCAGCGATCTCGTGCGGCCCGGTGTGCTCACCGGCAGCCACGACGAGATCATGGACCGCATCGGCCAGTACGTGGAGGCCGGCGCCCACCAGGTGAACATCGCTCTGCGCGCACCGTTCAACCTGGAAGCCCTCGAGCGCTTCAGCAGCGCGCTCGGGCTGTCGTGAGGAGCACGCCGTGACCGTGCACGTACTGGCGCCCGGGCGGGTGAACCTCATCGGCGACCACACCGACTACACGGGCGGGTTGGTGCTGCCGATGGCGATCGACCGGTACACCGAGATCCGCGGGGTGCGTGGCGGCGATCGGGTGCACCTCACGTCGTTCGACGACCCGGATCCTGTCGATCTGCCACTGCAGGTCGACGACCCACGGTACGTGTCGCCGGCGTGGGGCAAGTACGTCGCTGGCGTGGTGGCCGAGATGCACCCCGCGGTGGGCTTCAACGGTCATGTCACCACCGACATCCCGATCGGCGGCGGCATGTCCAGCAGCCACGCCCTCCAAGTGGCGGTGGCCTTGGCCTTGGGCTTCGACGGCTCCATCATCGAGCTGGCCAAGCTCACCCAGCGATCGGAGAACAAGGCGTCGGGCGTGCCCACGGGCATCATGGATCAGCTTGCGATCGCCGCCGGCGTGGCCGGCCATGCACTGCTGATCGACTGCGGCGAGCTCACCGTCACACCCGTACCGCTCCCGCACGGCATCGAGATCGTGGTGCAGTTCATCGCCCACCGAACGCTCGTGGGCAGCGCGTACGCCGAGCGCGTCGCCGAGTGCGCCGCGGCCGAGCGTGAGATCGGGCCACTGCGCCACGCCACCGCCGCCCAGGCGAAGTCGATTGCCGACCCGATCGTACGTTCCCGGGCGATGCACGTGATCAGCGAGAACCTACGAGTGCTGGAGTTCGCCGAGGCGATGCGCCACCACGACCTCACCGAGGCCGGTCGGCTGATGGTGGCCAGTCACCACAGCCTCCGCGACCAGTACGGAACATCGACCCCGGTCATGGACGCCGCCGTTGCCCAACTGGTCGCAACACCCGGCGTGTACGGCGCCCGCATGACCGGTGGGGGGTTCGGCGGCTGCGTCGTGGCGCTCACCGAGCCTGCGGCGCTCACCACCGGCTGGGTGGTGCAGGCCGTCGGCGGGGCCGCGATCGTCGCCGAATGAACTGCCCCAGGGTCGAAGCAAGCTGCAGAGCAGGCCGCTACTCTCACGCACACCAACGACGGAGGTGACTGCACATGAGCGTCGACATCCTGGCGGACAGCCTTCACTTCGGTGAGGGGCCGCGCTGGCACCAGGGCAAGCTGTGGTTCAGCGACTTCTACGACCACGCGGTGAAGACCGTCGATCTGGCGGGAACGGTGGAGACCATGCTCAGCGTGGCGGGTCAGCCGAGCGGGTTGGGATGGCTGCCCGACGGGCGCCTGCTGGTCGTCTCGATGACCGACCGGCTGCTGCTGCGCCTGGAGCACGACGCGCTGGTGGTGCACGCCGATCTCTCCGACCTGGCCGCGTTCCACTGCAACGACATGGTCGTCGACGCGGTCGGTCGCGCCTACGTCGGCAACTTCGGCTTCGACCTCCACGCCGCCGAGACCTCCGGAGACTTCGCCGGGGCGCTGGCGAACTACGAGGGTGCCACCCTCGCCCGCGTCGACCCCGACGGCTCCGTGCACGTCGCGGCCGAAGCACTCCGCTTTCCGAACGGCACCTCGATCACTCCAGACGGCGCCACCATGATCATCGCCGAGAGCCTCGGCCGCCGGCTGACCGCGTTCGATGTGGCCCGCACCGGCGAGCTCTCGAACCGCCGGGTCTGGGCCGAACTCGGCAACTACGTCCCTGATGGCATCACACTCGACGCCGACGGCGCCGTGTGGTTGGCCGACGCCTCCGGCCCGCGCTGCATCAGGGTCCGCGAGGGCGGCGAGGTGCTCGAGATCGTCGACACGGAGCAGCCGTGCTACGCCTGCATGCTGGGCGGTCCCGACGGACGGACGCTGTTCATGGTGACCGCGGCGTCATCGCATCCCAGCACGGCAGGCGTGGAACGCAGCGGCAAGATCCTCACGATGCCTGTGGCCGTCGGCCACGCCGGAAGGCCGTGAAGCTGCGCCGTGGCGCGGCGACGAGTCAGCTCAACAGCTTGCGCTTCTGAGCGTCGAACTCCTCCTGGGTGAGGGTGCCGCGGGTGAGCATCCCCTCGAGACGCTCGAGCTGCTCGGCGACATCGCCACCCGTGGTCCCGCCCGCATGGGCGTAGCCGGCACGACGCTGGATCAACGACTCGACCTGCGCATGCACCAGGTTCTGCACCTTGTCGGGGTGGCGGATGTCGGTGAACCGCTGCTGGCCGTCCTCGCCACCGGATTCGATCAACAGATCGCCGGCGCCCAACATGCGCTCGAACACGCTCTGGTTGAAGTTGACGTTGTTGACTCGCTCGAGCGGGATCTCGATGCCACTCTTGGCAACCACGCCCTGACGGAAGATGAGCCGCTGCGAGGTGATGACGAAGTTGGTGGTGAGCCACTTCAGGTAGCGGCCGATCAGCCACAGGGCGGTGATCACCAGCAACGCCACGGCGGCAATGCCGGCCGCCTTGCGCGCAGTGGTGCCGGAATCCGTCTGTGTGAGCACGATGATGCCGATGACGATGCTGCCCAGCAAGGCGAACGCGGGCTCGGCGAAGTACCACCAGTGCGGGTGCATGTCGAGCGCGATGGTCTCGTTGGAGTTGAGGTTCTTCTTCGGGAACGGCATGAGCGGAACTGTAGCGTCCGGTCTTCGCGTAGCCCGGCAACACCGTCACACCCAGCCTCTATCGTGGCGGACGTGCCTGCCGACCCGATGTTGCACGGTCTCGACGCCGAACAGCGCGAAGCCGTCACCAGCACCGCGGCTCCGCTCGCCATCGTGGCCGCCGCCGGCTCGGGCAAGACCACCGTCCTCACCCGGCGCATCGCGTACCGCGTCGCGCACGGCACCGCCATCCCCCAGCACGTGCTGGCCCTCACCTTCACACGCGACGCGGCTGCCGAGCTGAAGCGACGTCTGCGCAAGCTCGACATCCGCGATCCGATCGAGGCCGGCACGTTCCACGGCGTTGCGCTGCGGCTGCTTCGCGACCGTGCGCTTGCCGGCCACCACGCCCCACCGCAGGTGGCCAACGACCGCCTGCGACTTGCTCGCGAGGTGATCATCGAGCTGAAGCTGCAGGTCGAACCCTACGGCGCGCTTGCCGACCTCGACTGGGCGAAGGCCCGCATGGTGCCACCCGACCGCTACGAGGGGGCGATCCGCCTCACCCGTCGGCGCAGCGCGCTGCCACCCGCTCGCTTCGCCGACTTCGTCGCCGCCTACGAGCGGTTGAAGCGTCGCCGTGGCGTGGTCGACTTCGACGACCTGCTCGTCCACACCATCGAGGCCTTGCGCGCCGACCTGCCGTGGGCCGACGGTGTGCACTGGCGCTACCGCCACTTCTTCGTCGACGAGGCGCAGGACCTCAATCCGTTGCAGCATGCGCTGCTCGAGGCGCTGCGCGCCGGCCGGCCCGACCTCTGCCTGGTGGGCGACCCACGCCAGGCCATCTACGGCTGGAACGGCGCCGACCCCACCACGCTCGCCGAGGTGGAGTTGCAGTACCCCGGCGTCACCGTCGCCAGGTTGTCCTCCAACTACCGCTGCTCGCCGCAGGTCGTGCGCGCCGGCGCCGCCGCGCTGGCCGCGAGCGGCCAGGACGACAACAGTGAGAGCCGCCAACCGGGTGCAGCAACCGTGCTCGTCCAGCAGCACGCCGATGAGCACACCGAGGCGGAGGCCGTCGCCCGGCACATCCGTGGCCTGCTGCACCACCATCGCGGGCGCGATCTTGCGGTGCTGGCGCGCACCAACGAGCAGTTGTCGGTGCTGCAGCAGACGTTCGCTGCGTTCGGCGTCGACACCGAGCGCAGCACCGGCAGCTCGCCGTTGGACATCGCGCTGCGAAGCGCCTACCGCTGCACCAGCCGCGAGCAGCTGGCCGTCTGGGTCGACACCACCTTCGCCGAGGGCGACGACCTCACCCGCCGGGTCGCCGAGGAGGCGGATCGCTTCCTCACGTCCGGGGAGCCGGGTGTGTTCCGCTCTTGGGTGGAGCTGCGCGACCCCTTCGACGATCTGGAGCCCACCGACACCCGCGATGCAGTCGCATTGCTGACGTTCCATGCCGCGAAGGGTCGCGAATGGTGGGGTGTGGTCATCACCGGCGCCGAAGAGGGGCTCGTGCCGCACGGCTCCGCCGGCTCGCCTGCGCAGTTGGCCGAGGAGGCCCGGCTGTTCTACGTGGCGATCACACGGGCCGCGCAACACCTGCTGGTCACCCACTGTGCGCAGCGCCAACGCAAGGCGGGAGCGCCCAGCCGGTGGCTGCAGGCGGTCACCGACAGCACCGCCGACGACGTGCCGGCGGCACCGCCGGCGCGCACTCCCCTGCCCACCGACCCGCTGGTGCCGTTTCGCGAATGGCGCGCCGCCATCGCACGTGTGGCCGGCCAGCCGGAGCAAGCGGTCTGCAGCGATCGTGTGCTGCGCACCCTCGCCACCGCTCCCCCGGCCGACATCGCCGAGCTGGCTCGCCGGCTCGGCATCACCGAGACGGCCGCCGCCGGCTTACGCCCTCTGCCCGCCTGACGCGGCGTCGGCGCCAGAGGCACTCCGCTCGGCGCGGTCCGTCATCAGGCGCTCGAAGATCTCCGGGTTCATCGAGATGAACAGACCCTCCGCCTCCGCACACAGGCGATCGTCGGCCGCGACACGCAGCTCGCCCCTGGTGAAGATCTTGCGGCCGTCGATGTGATCGATGTCGCCGACGAACCGCAACGCCTGATGCAGCGGTGTCGGCGAGCGGTACTGGATGGTGAGCCTGGCGGTCATGCCCGGGCGGCCCGACATCCCCTGCGCCAAGCCCAGCACCTCGTCGAAGGAGGCCGCGATGAAGCCACCGTGCACACAGCCGGGCGGCCCTTCGTACGCCGCGCCGAAGGTGACCTCGGCAGTGACCTTCGTGCCATCGGCGACGATGCTGATCGGTGGTGCCAGCGGGTTCAGTGGGCCGACCAACGGGCTGTGGTCGATGAACATGTGCTCCTGGTAGTGGGCCAGCGAGCCCTCGGCGCCCTCGTAGGCCCGACCATGGTCGGAGTCGGCGAGGATCGCCACGGCCTGCTGCACGAGGTCGCGCGCACCGGCGAAGGCGACCGGCTCCGCCGTGCTGGATGCGAGCTCGCCGATGATCCGCCGGCAGGCCTCGGCGAGCTCCGCCCGGGAATCGCCTTCCAAGCGGGCGCGCTGCCCGTCGATGATCATGCGAGGTCGACGATCACCGGCGCGTGATCGGATGGTGACGTGCCCTTGCGCGCGTTGCGATCGACGATCGCGAAGTTGCAGCGAGCAGCGACGGACGCCGTGCCCAACACGAGATCGATCCGCAGCCCCCGCCCCTGGTGGAAGTCGCCGGCGCGGTAGTCCCACCAGCTGTACAGCTTGCCGTCGGGGTGGTGCTGGCGGAACAGATCGGTGAACCCCCACTGCTCGAGCGCAGTGAGCTCGGCCCGCTCCGCGGCGCTGACGTGGGTGGCGCCGACGAACTTACTCGGGTCGTACACGTCGAGATCGGTGGGCGCGATGTTGAAGTCGCCGGTGACGACGACCTGCTCGTCGGGGGTGCTCAGCGCCGCGATGTGACGGCGCAGCTGCGCCATCCAGCGCAGCTTGTACTGGTAGTGCTCGTGCTCCAGCGAGCGCCCGTTCGGCACGTACACGCTGGTGATCCGCACCCCGCCACAGACCGCGGTGATGAGGCGGGCGTCGGGGTCGGGATCGCCTCCATCGGCGAAGTTCGCGACGACATCGGTGAGGCCGACCTTCGACAGGATCGCCACGCCGTTCCACTGCCCCTGGCCGTGATGGGCGCTCTCGTACCCGAGCGCGGCAAACGTGAGCGCAGGGAACGCATCGTCGGACAGCTTGGTCTCCTGCATGCACAGCACGTCGGGCTGCACATCGGCGAGCCACTCCTCGACACGAGGCAGCCGGGCCTTCAGCGAGTTGACGTTCCAGGTGGCGATGCGCA
>JBAVTH010000177.1:0-7804 GCA_049696035.1 Ilumatobacteraceae bacterium | reverse complement strand
TAGCCGTCATCGACGTGAACAGTCACGGTCGCCGGCATCGAAGGTTCGATCAAGGAACTCATACAACCTCACAGACGCACGACGATGAAGATTGGTTGAGAGCGTGCGAAGAGTTTCTCAAGTGCGTCGAAGGCTGTCGAAGGTTGTTCCCACGGCTCCGGTGGTCACGGATTGGTCACGGATTGGTCACGGATTTCTCACGACTGGGTGACACTAGACAACACCGGCTGAATTGGTCGCGGCGCGAATATGCCTCCTGACCTGCACGTATTGACACCCGTCGACACGAGGTGACACAGGGTAACACCGCCGAATTCGGGTTCGATTCCCGTCCACCTCCGCCATACGCCCACAACCAGGCGGAGTACCTGGACCCTGCGAAGTACGACCCCGTCACCGCCGAGGAGGCGGAAGACGCGCTGATCGTTTCGGCGAGCGGCAGCACGTCAGTCATGACCAGAATCAGAGTCACGCGACGGAAGGGGTCAACCGCCCAGCACGGCAGGTAGGCGCTACGCCGTCTGGACGTGGAAGGAGTCGAGCGCATCGGCGGGGATGCCGAGCGTTCCGTCTTCGAGCTTCACTCGCGGCAGCCGCCTCTCGTACATCGCCTGAACGACGACCCGGGTCGCGACGCCAAGCCGTTGTGCGGCTTCGGCGGGCAGAAGCACTACTTGCTCGGTCATTGCACGCCCCCTTCGTCGAAGCCCAACTTACCGTGGAGCAAGCGGATGACGGTCGCCAGTTCGTCTTGCAGCCCAGGAGCAGCGCTACGTTCTCGTAGGGCCAGGCGAGCGTCCTCGATCGCCCTCCAACACCCGGAAGGCCTCGTCCAGCGTCAGCGCGAGACTGCGAGGAACCGGGTCGTCGACGGGATTGCGCGAAGCGCAGCTACCGGGCAGTATGGGCGGGTGCGCCGGCTACTTCTCACCTCGGCCGGCGTCAGGAACGCGACCATCCACGACGCGCTGCTCGACTTGCTTGGACGACCCATCGAGGATTGCACCGCACTGTGCATTCCGACTGCGATGTACGGCCATCCCCATGCAGGTCCGGGCGAGAACGTGTGGGAGTTCGTCGCCGGGCGCTCCGAACAGCCCATGATCGAACTGGGCTGGAAGTCGGTGGGGTTGATCGAGCTGACCGCGTTGCCCAGCATCGACAAGGAGCGATGGGTTCCCCTCGTACGCAAGGCCGACGTGCTGCTCGTGTCGGGCGGCGACGCCCTCTACCTGTGCCACTGGATGCGAGAAACCGGGCTGACCGACTTACTGCGCCAGCTCGACGACACAGTGTGGATCGGTATGAGCGCGGGGAGCATGGTGATGACACCGCGTGTCGGCAAGGAGTTCGTCGGGTGGAAGCCGCCCGCTGGCAACGACCGCGCGCTCGGCCTGGTCGACTTCGCGATCTTCCCTCACCTCGATCACGAGTCGCTACCCGAGAACACGCTGGCCCACGCCGAGACATGGGCTGCCGGCCTCGACTGCCCCGCGTACGCGATCGACGACGAGACCGCTATCTGCGTGATCGACGGCGTCGTCGATGTCGTGTCGGAAGGTCAGTGGCATCGGTTCGACGCGTAGCAGAGAACTGCCGATAGGTGTGCTGGATAACGTCGGCCACCTTGAGCATTAGGGTCGGCCCGTGCGTTCGGTGGAACAACTCATCAGCGGCGGCGGGATGAGGACCCAGGTCTTCTACCACGAGTGGTCGCCCAAGAGTGGCCGCGTGCGGTTCACCAGCTCTGCCGTCGAGGTCCGATTCTCCAGGTGCGATCCGAACACATGGATCGGCGGCCTCTGGGCCACGAAGGTGATCCCCTATCAGGCGATTCAGGTCGGCTTCACCGGCCAGGAGATGATTCGCGTTGTCTTCGACACCGACGATGAGATCATGTTTCATCGTCGAGTGCTTGCGCAGTGCCCGGCGGGCTCGCCGCCATTTCGGACGCTCGCAGAGTCGTTCGACGCGGGTGCGACGTGGGACGTCGTGGAAGCGATGCGCGACCGTCAGCGCCTTCTTCCGCCGGTGAGTTGGGCCGAGGGACGGCAGAGCAACTCACCGCGGTCATGGCAGTCGGTCAGAGCCGTCCACCTCCTTCCGGCGCTCGTCGCGGTTGGCCTACTTGTGTGGGGCCTGGTTCGCTGACGATTCGAGGCCGTCGCCCCGCCTAGCGCAGAGCTGCGATCGGCACGCTGGACAACCCGGCCACTTCGAGGCACTATGCGCTCGTGACGCCAACGTCGGACGAGGTGAGTCGTGCCATCGTCGTGTGGACTGGCTACGACCCAGGCGTCGAGCTCGGCAAGCCGGATCGAGACGAGGCCCGACTCGTGGAAGCGTTCGGCGAAACAGCCATCCTCGACTTGCTCCCCATCGTCAATGGGCTGCAACAGGACTTCTACACCTCGACTGCATACAACACCGTCGCGGGTTCACGCGAGATGGCCGAGCAGGCGGCCAACGAGTTCAGAGGCCGCCACCCCGAACTGTCCGGCGACGCGGTGGCCGCGCTCGCGTGGTGCTACTCGTTCGACTGGAAGTGACCCGACCGCAGACTTCTGCCGCTCTGCGTGGGCGCCATTGTTACGGCGAGGGCGCCTACACCTTCCGTGTCGACATGACGGCTGCGCCGGCCGTGTTCCGCCTCGTCGGATGACCGCACGTCGTTGACGTCGGGTGTTACCTGGTGGCCGTGCCGTCGGGGTTCTTCGGATGTTTGCCGGCGTCGGCAACCGGGTACAGATCGGCATGATCGTCACCGGCCTCATCCTCCTCCTCCTCGGCGCCTTGCTCGGCATCTCGCTCCTCTGGACCATCGGCGTCGTCGTGCTCGTGGTCGGACTGGTGCTGATGCTGCTCGGCCGGTCGGGCCGCCAGGTCGGCGGCCGCGCCCACTACTGGTGAATCGCCGACTCTCACCACGCAACGTTCGATTTCGACACGACAGAAGGATCAGTCATGGACAACAAGGATCAAGCCAAGGGCAAGCTGAAGCAGGCTGTCGGCGACCTCACCGACAACAAGCACCTCAAGGACAAGGGCAAGGCCGATGAGAAGGCCGGCGACGCCAAGGAGTTGGTCGGCAAGCTGGGCGACAAGGCCGGCGAGCTCATCGACGCGGCCAAGAAGGCGCTGACGAAGGACTAGACGTCGTACCGGGTCCGCATGCGGGCTCGAAGGTCTCAGCACTGGCCCGATCGGGTACAACCGGTCGGGCCAGCTCGCGTGCTGGTTCGGTTGTCCAGACAACGGAGAGTGACCACATGGAGATCCAAGCTGATCGTGCACGCATCGTCGACGAGCGAGAGCAGATGCCGATGGTCACACCACCCATCGCCGACGAAGGGGCGTTCGCTCCGCCGCCGCCTCTGGTCACCACCCGGACCATCGGGAGCGAGACCGTGCTCACCTCCCGGACGAGCGGATTCACACCCGAGTCCATCGTCGCCGGTGTCGCTGCTGTCGGGCTGCTGCTCCTCGGCGGCATCACCGCGGCAAGGGCGGGCATCGACAGCAGCCTCGACCAGCCGGTTGTCGAGGTCGCCGGCTACACCGCGACCGCGTTGCTCGGGCTGATCGAGCTGGTCTTCGGTCTCGTGCTGCTGAGCGCTGTGCTCACGCGAGCGCACAGCTCGGTCCTGTTCCTCGGGATCGCCGGGGCCGTGATGGCGCTCGTCGCCGTCTTCCAGCCTTCGGTCGGCGAGGGCTCGCTCGCCATCGAGCGCGGGTTCGCCGTGGTCGTCGCGGTTGTGATGGCCGCAGTCGTCGCTGCAGCGCTGCTGCCGACCGTGAGGCGCAGGACCGTCGTGCGACGTACCAGTGACGTGACCTGAACCCATCGCCTGCACCGTGATCCCGGCCGCTCCTGCGTGCGAGGGAGTGGTCGTGGTCAGTGACCGGGCGGCGACTCGGTTGGCGGCTCGTCGGTCCCAGCGTCGGCGGCGTAGCGGTTCAGCTGCGCGATGCTCGCCGCAATCAGCCGGCCGACGTGCACCTGACTGGTACCGATTCGCAGCGCGATCTCCGACTGGGTCAACTCCTCGAAGAACCTCATCTGCAGGATCCTGCGTTGTCGCGGTGCCAAGCGATCGAGCAGCGCGGAGAGCACGACCCGATCGACGACGTTCTCGAACGCCGGCTCCGCGACCGGCCTCTGCTGTGCACCGGCCGACTCCAGCGAGCGCGTGAAGTAGGCGTCGTTCGCTTCCAGTGCCTCGATCACGGTGTCGGTGGCGAGGTTCATGCGTGTCGCGATCTCCGGCACACGCGGCGACCGCCCCAGCTCGAGCGCCAGGGCGTCGCGGGCTGCCACGACGGAGGCCATGATGTCCTTCGAGCCGCGCGACACGTGCACGGCCCACGTGCGATCGCGGAAGTGTCGGCGCAGCTCGCCGATGATCGTCGGCGTCGCGTAGGCGCCGAACGGCACGCTGCGATCCAGATCGAATCGCTCGATTGCCTTCAGCAGCCCGATGCGTGCCTCCTGGACGAGATCGTCGAACGGTTCACCGCGGTCCGAGAAGCGCCGGGCACTGCGGGCGGCGAGCCAATCGGCCCGCGCCGCGATCTCGTCGCGAAGGCCCCGGTCCCGCGACATCGCGTAACGGCCCAGCGCCCGACGCAACCATTCTTCCTCAGCCTCGTGGGAGAGGACGTCGGCATTCACCCGAGGGTCGGTTCGGCCACGGCCGCCCAGATGAGGGCCTGATCGTCGACGATGGCGATGCCGTGGTCGTCGGACACCTCGGCCAGCACGGTACGCGACAGCGCCAGGTCGGGGTGCTCGGGGTCGAACACCGCCGCACTCGTTCGGGCGCGCACGTTGAACGAGCGCCCGTCGACATCGAGGTGCACGTCGATCGGGGCGCCACCGCCGTGTTCGATCAAGGCGATCAAGACCTCGCTGACAGCCACCTTGATCTTCTCGATCTCGTCGATCGTGAAGCCGGCGAGCGCCGCCATACCGCTCGCCGCCAGACGCAGCACCTGCGACAGGGAAGGGTCAGGAGGCACCCGCACCACGACTGGGCCGATCGGCGCAGTGCCGCCCGATCGATCAAACCCTGCGGAATCGGTCACCATGTCTCCTTCGTCGCATCTCGTGTTCCAGCAGTCTGCGCGGTGAACAGGAGGTCGGAGATCGCATCTTCGCAGCAAACAGCGTCCCTCCGCTCATCCGGGGTTTGAGACGTCGAGGCGTCGGGTACCAATGGTCATGTTTGCAGATGGTGTCTATATCGGTGGAGGCCTCGGCCTCATCATCGTCGTCGTTCTCCTCGTGCTCCTGCTCCGTCGATGACGCTGCAGGTGGATCGAGGGAGGAGCTGATGACGATGAACGAAGAGGAACGACCGCGGGTCGGGCTCTTCCGTGGGCTGGCAGCGGTGCTGCGTGCTGTGCTGCACGGGTTCGGCACGGTGCTCGGTCTGCTCGGACGCGGCTTGGCCGCGGTCACGCGCCGCTCGCGCCGCACCGCCGGCGACGGTGATCACCCGGACTGACGGGCCGAACCCACCTGGCCAGCACGTCGGCGGAATCGGCGCCGAGCGCGCGGTGGATGGTGATTCAGACGCGGTGGTCGGCCAGGCGGTGGCCGTCGAGGTAGCGCAGTTCGTGACGCACCGTGCCGTCGTTGCGCCACTTGCGGATCGCCGGGGCGCCGTCGCGGCCGTCGTGGCGCTTGCCCGCCCAGTAGCGCTCCTCGTAGTGCACCTTGCCGTCGGCGAAGTACCCGCGAGCAGCGGGCAGCGCCGCCGTGGGGTCGTGCAGGAGGCCATGCGTGTAGAACAGCTCGTACTTCAACTTGCCGTCCGGGCGGAAGCGCCGGTACGCGGGGTGGTGCCGGCCGGGGTTGTGCAGCTGGCCCTCGCGGTACCAGGCGACGTAGCTGATCGAGCCGTTGGAATGGCGGCGGACGCGGCCGGTGAAACCCACGGGGATCTCCGCCTCGTCCTCGATGTCGATCGTGTTGATCACCCGGAAGGAGAGCGAGTTCGGAACGAGGTCGATCAATTCCATGATCGGGTATCGCCACGAACAGAGGAGAACTTGAGAAATCAGAACAATTGCCGCAGGTACTCAATTTCGGGGAGCGGTTCGCTCAGCTTGGGAGCGGTTCGTGGCCCCTCGAACATCGCCGCCCGGCCGGTCGCCATCCAACCCGAACGTTCGTAGAAGCGGAGCGCGCGCGGGTTGTCGCGCAGCACCCACAGCACGGCCTCGTGGAAGCCTGCGCTGCGCAGGTGATGCTGGCAGCGCTCGATCAACGGTGCCGCCGCTCCCGAACCCCACGCATCGGGGTGCAGGTAGAACGCGTACACCTCGCCCCGGCCGGCGAGCGCGGCGGTGCCGCTCGCAGCGGTGAGCTGATCGCAGACGGGCTCGGCGCGCTCGGCGCCGCACATCCCGAAACCGATCACGCGGTCATCGACCTCGGCGACGAACAGCCCAGGGCTGGTGACGCCCTCGCTCCACGTCCACGCTCGCCACCGATCGAGGCGCTGCGAGGCGAACTCGGGTGCATCGAGGAACTCATCGGGCAGCAGATGGCGGTAGCCGGCCCGCCACGCTTGGATGTGCGCAGCCGCACATGCATCGGCATCGGCCGGCCGGGCCTCACGTACTTCGATCATCCTCCAATGGTGTCAGGCCGCGGGTCGAGCCCGGCGTCGAATTCCACCTGCAGCGTGTCGCGCAGCTGCCCGGCTCCACGGAACCCCTTCAGCTTCCACTCCCGGCGCTCGCCGTGCTCGTCAACCGCCTCCACCGACCATGGACGGCCCAGCAGGAAGCGACCGATCGCGCCGGCAAGGAACACGAGGACCAGCCACAGCAGGTCGATGCCCACCAGCACCAACGGCGGCAGCACGAACACCAGCGCCACCACGGCGACGACCGCCACCACCAAGATGGCCAGATCATCGAACCCGTCGAGGCAGCAACCGCCCACGTCCATGCCGTCATACCAGCGCGACTTCGGTGGAGGCGTGCCCGCTGCGGGCGCGGCCGGCCGCTGGTTCCGAGGCAGCCGCTTGGTCACCCGCCGGAACCGTGCCCTGACGCCGATGCCCTCGCGGTGCGGCAGCCACCTGCGCCGCACTCGCCACATGCGTGGCTCAGACGGCGAGCAGGTCGCGCGCGCCCGTGTCGGACGACGGGTGACGCAGCTTGCTCATCGCTCGTGCTTCGATCTGGCGAATGCGCTCGCGGGTGAGGTTGAAGTGCTCGCCCACCTCTTCCAGGGTGCGCGGCTCGCCACGGTCGAGGCCGAAGCGCAGCTTGAGGATCTCGCGCTCGCGCTCGTCGAGAGGTGCCAGCAAGCGGGCGATCTCGTCGGGCAGCAACGCGGTGGCAGCCACTTCGAAGGGGCTCTCGGCCGAGCGGTCTTCCACCACGTCGCCCAGCTCGGCGTCGCCGTCTTCGCGCAGTGGCTCGCTGAGCGACAGCGGCTCGGCCGCGAAGCGCAACGCCTCGGTGACCTTGTCCTCGGGCATCTCCACTTCCTTGGCCAGCTCGCTGAGCGTGGCGGGGCGCCCCAGCTTCAACTCCAGCCGGCTGCGCGCCTTCTGCAGGCGAGCCAGCGTGTCGCCGGCGTGCACTGGAAGGCGGATCGTGCGACCGGTGTTGGCGATGCCGCGGGTGATGGCCTGCCGGATCCACCACGTGGCATACGTGGAGAACTTGAAGCCCTTGCGCCAGTCGAACTTCTCGACGGCGTGCATCAGGCCAAGGTTGCCCTCCTGGATGAGGTCGAGCAATGGCAGCCCTGAAGCCTGGTACTTCTTGGCGATGGAGACCA
>JBAVTH010000176.1:0-3170 GCA_049696035.1 Ilumatobacteraceae bacterium | reverse complement strand
CGCGACGACAACCGTGTCTACGTCGTCACCGACACCCACGACATGAGCGAGGCACGCGACGTCCTCGAAGGGATCGTCGCCTCGGATCGTGCCGATATCCCCGCCGTGGTGCAACGTCGGCAGCTCGCTCAACAGGACCGCCACCCGCCACGCCCGCAGCCGCGCTGCCAGATCCCTGGCTGGTTCCACGACCTACGCGCCGACGCCGGCGACAACTACCGGCAGGCACGCGAGGCGCTCGACGACTCGACCTCGACCAGAGAGCGACTCGTCGAGATCGTCGAGGCCGCGGCAAAGAGAATCGCCGAAGCGAGCACCCGCTGCGCACCCTTTGATGCCGAACTCAATGCCACCCACGACGCCGTGAAACAAGCCGAGGCAGCCCAGCGCGCTGCCCTACAACGACTTGATCACTCCGGACTCCGCGGCCGACGCCACGCACGCGCCGAACTCGCCGCAGCCAACGAGATCGTCGCGGGGGCACGCGAGATGCTTGCCGTCGCACGAGAGCTGGCCCGCGAGCCCTACGCGCAACGCAACATCGCCCGCGATCAGATCGAGGCCGCCCGAGGAGGGCTGAGGAACCACGACATCCTCGCCAAGTGGGACTATCTCCCCGAACACCTCTCAGCCTTCGAGGCCCGCGTCGACGCCCTCGACACCTGGCACGACTGGGCTGCCGGCAAACCAGTCTCACAGGGCCGTCTCGGCGAGGTCGTCAACACCCTGCACGGGATTGCAGCGCACGAACCCGACAACGGCACCCGCCAACTCACCGAGATCATCCATGAGTGGGCCGAGCGGCGAGGTGTCGAGATCGCCCGTCCGCAGCCCCAACAACACAGATCGCTAGAGATCGAGATCGACCTCTAGCCGAAGCGGAAGGGAATCTAGGAAGTTCCAACCGCCAGGCTGGAACGGTTGACCCGGTGGAGTCGACCGTCGCTCCACCCGTAGAGCAGGACGTCACATGCGCGGCCAGAGGAGTCCACCGTTCGTTTCTTGGTCAATGAGTCGACCGCACGTTGGCGACGAGTCGTACACAGTGATGCGCAGCTCAACGGTGCGGCCGTCCTGCCAGTAGTCGGTGTTGAATCCGTTGAACACGTCGTCGGCACGAGCGTTCGCGATGGCCTTTGGCATTCGCCGTCGAAGCAGACTCCGTCGACGTTGCGCTGAGTTCTGCGTTCGGGTCGATGTACGTGCCGTACGGATAGCAGGACCCGGCGGCGGTCAGGTGATGGTCGGAACGAATCCGATGTCGGGGTCGCCCGTGTAGTAACGCTACATCTGCGAGCAAGTGGGTGGCCGCCGTCGTGAACAGGCAGACCGTGCCATCGGCGGCGAGTTTGACGGTGGCCGCATTCGGCACGGTTTGTCCCTGCTCGAAGTTGAGGTTCGACACTCGCCGCGACCGGCCACTTGCAGGGTGAGCACCCGTCCGCCCAGAACCTTTGCCACCGTCGGAACGCCGATTGCCAAGCGCGTGTCGAGGATGCGGGTGGGCACGACAGCTTTGCCTCTGGCTCCGCCTTCCGTCTCGAAGGTTCCCGTCAGGTCGACAAGGAGGTGCGTTGCCGTCTCCGCGTACAGGCAGACGGTACGGTCGACACCGAGTTTGACCACGACCAGATTGGGCACCGTGTCACCGACGGAGTAGTTGAGGTTGGACGTCACCGGCCGCGTCCGATCGCACGGGTCGCCACCCGCTTCGCTGACGCGCTCGCCCGCGCCAACATCACCAGGATCAAGATCCCGGCGCGTTCACCGAACCACAACGCCATCGTTGAACGCTTCCAGGGGACCATGCTCCAAGAATGCTGGCGACCAGCGTTCCACCGCCGCCACTTCACCTCGATCCGCCAACTCCAACGCGAAGCCGACGCCTGGCTGATCACCTACAACACACGCCGACGCAATCACGGCAACTACATGGCCGGCCGACGCCCCAGCGAGCTCCTCAACAAGGCATCATGAACACCAGGACCACAGACACCACCTGTCACCCAGACTCCCGGACTCGAAGGGCTAGTGCAGCGAAGAGGCGGCGTCGAGCACGTTGCGGATCACGGCCACCACCTCGTCGGCGGTGGCGCCGGGGGTCAGGATGGCAGCGACACCCGCGTCCTTGAGGCGCTGGATGTGCTGTACAGGGATGATCCCCCCGACCACGACCGGGGCGTTGCAGCCGCGGGCGCGCATCGCCTCGACGACTGCCGGGGCGAGCGTCATGTGGGCGCCGGAGAGCATGGACAGGCCCACCAGATCGACGTCCTCGTCGACGGCCGCAGCGGCCATGGTCGCCGGCGTCTGGAACAGGCCGGTGTAGATCACCTCGAAGCCGGCGTCGCGCAGGATGCGGGCAACCACCTTCACACCACGGTCGTGACCATCGAGGCCGACCTTGCCGATGAGGATCCGCTCCGTCATGCCGGCACCATCAGATCACCGGGACTTCGACGTAGCGACCGAACGCACCGGCCAACGTGTTCATGATCTCGCCGAGCGTCGTGTAGGCGCCGGCTGCTTCGATGAGCGTGGGCATCAGGTTCACCTCCGGGTCGGCGGCATCGGCGGCCAAGCGGGCCAACGCCTCCTCCACGGCTGCCTGATTGCGGTCGTGACGCACCGCATCGAGCCGCTTCAGCTGGCGCGCTTCGTCCTCGTTGGTGATCTCCAGCAGATCCATCGCCAGATCATCGTTGCCTTCGGTGAATCGGTTCACGCCCACCACGATGCGATCGCCACGGTTGATCTTGCGCTCCAGATCGAAGGCGGAGTCCGCGATCCGGCCCTGGAACCAGTTGTCCTCGATGCCCTTGATGCAGCCCTCGAGCATCGAGCCATCGCCCAGTTCGATCAGGTGGGCGAACAGCTCCTCGGCCTGGCGTTCCATCTCGTCGGTCAGGGCCTCGACGAAGTACGAGCCGCCGAGCGGATCGGCGACGTGCGCCACGTTCGTCTCGAAGGCGATCACCTGTTGCGTGCGCAGCGCGATGCGCGCGGACTTCTCCGTGGGCAGCGCCATCGCCTCGTCCATCGAGTTGGTGTGCAACGACTGGGTGCCACCGAGCACACCGGCCAAGGCCTCGATGGCCGTGCGCACGATGTTCACCTCCGGCTGCTGCGCCGTCAGCGACACGCCGGCGGTCTGCGTGTGGAACCGCAGC
>JBAVTH010000175.1:0-5695 GCA_049696035.1 Ilumatobacteraceae bacterium | reverse complement strand
TGCCAGTAGGTGACCACCTCGAACACCAGCAACATGGCGAACAGCACGAAGACGAACCCGATCAGCATCTGGATCGACACGTCGACCGCGCCGCGATCGCGAGGCCGCCCGATGCGGCCTCGCGGTTCAGCGACGGGGCGACGGACGATGCACATGGTTCAGGGGGTCACCGGGTCGGGCACGTTGCTCTTGGCCTGGTTGAACTTGGCCATGAAGAACGCCGTTGCGGCGATGGCGACGATGATGCCGACTGCGAGCCAGATCATCTTCGTGACGGCTTCGTCGACGCCGTCCTCCTCGTGGCGATCCGCCCATGCCCGCGCTCCACGCGACCACATCTCGCCGTAGGCCACCTGGACCCACACTGCCAATGGGAGCAGTTGTTCGTTCATCCGCCGAATCCCTTCATGCCGCCGGACCGATGAGTGCCGGGCCGGCTGTCGATGCACCGCAACAGGGGTGCCCTGTCTCCGCTACCCACCGAACGCCTCGCTGATGCGCTGCGCGAGTGGATAGGCCAAGAACACGATCGTGGTGACCACGAAACCAATGGTGGGGCCGGAGAGGTTCGCGTTGGCCTTGTCGGCCTCGCGCTCCAACTCGTCCAAGGCCTTCGCGCGCATCGCCGCCGCCAGCGAAGTGACGGTGTCGCTGATCGACACGCCCTGCAGGCCCTGCCGCTCGATGGAGGCTGCGAACTCACTGAGCTCACGCACTCCGAAGCGCCGGCCGAACTCGTCCAACGCCTCCCACACCGGCACACCGCGTTGGGGGGCGGTGGTGAGCTCGGAGCGCAACGCATCGAAGGCATCGCTGGCGCCGACCGAGAGTGCGAAGCGGATCGCCTCCTCCACGCTCTGATCAGTGGTGAGGCCGACCGCCACCAGTTGCACGAAGTCGTTGGCGGCCTGGCGCAGCTCGCTCCGTCGACGCTCGATCCTGGTGCCGATGTCGTTGAGCGTCACCCAGCCGGCGATCGCCGCGAGCAAGATCGCGACCACCGGCCAGAACGGCGCCAGCGGCAACAGGCCCAATGTGACGAGCGCGGCGACGGCGCCGAGCACGGCGAACAACATGACGCCCACCGAGGTGAGCACGCGTGTGACCACATCGGCAGCGGTGAGCCCGGCGATCTCCAAGCCGACGCCGAAGTGTCGAACGGCCCAGCGGCCAGGGGCGCCGACGGCGAGCGCGTCGCTCCAGTTCGCCCGCCGACGGTGACCCGGCCGCGGCTGACCGCCGGTGCCGTACATGCGATGACGCGCTGCGGCCAGCGAACGTGGCGCTCGCTGGAGCGACTGCACGACGCACCAGACCCCACCGGCGACGAGAAGACCAGCCAGCGCACCGACCTGCAGCGGGTTCACCGCGCCACCTCGGCCGAGCCGACCACGCGGTAGCGCTGCGGCAACTCGTAGCGACACAACGACCTCAGCCAGAGCACGCACCCGAGCCACATGCCCAGGGGCAACAGCAGCACCACCTGCCCGACGGCGGTGTCGTACGGCTGCAACAGGTCGCCGCCGGCGACCTCGAGGTAGCCGACCAGCAGGCCCCCGATGACGACCAGCCGCTTCATGCTCGACTGGTACACGGCGCGGGTGCGGTCGATGCGCTCGCGGGCCGTCACCTCGTCGCGCGCCGCAGCCGACAGGGCGCTGACCGTGCCGTACAGGCGGCCGGCACTGGTGGAACCGCCGATCACCAGGCGAATCGCTGCCACCGCCGCGTCGGCGGTGGGGTGGGCGAGCTCTTCGGCGAGGTCGGCGAGCGCGTCCTCTGTGCGAAAGCCCTGCCGGCGACGGTGGGCGAACGTGCGCAGCGGAACCGCGATCGCGTCCGGCGGGCGCAGCGCGACCTGCTCCAACGCCTCCTCGGCGCCCATTGCAGACCCGCGCAACGTGTCGCGCAGATCCTCCAGCCACTTGGCGATGCCCTCGATGCGACGGCGCTCGTCATCCGACCGTGTGTCGTGGAGCAACCGCCGCCACGACATGACCAGCAGCCCCACCAGGAGCGCCAGCATCGGCCACCGAGTTGCCAGCAGCACGAGGAACGCCACCGCTGCCGAGACCGCGACGCGGTTGGCGCTGATGCCGGCAAACAGCGAAGGAGTGGAGGCGCTGGCGACCGGCTCGCGCTGCGGAGCGAAGGCACGCAACGTCGCCAGCATGGCCAGGGCCAGCAGCAGGCACACGGCGACTGCGACGGCGGAGGGGGGAAGGGTGGCGAACATGCCTATTCCTGCTGCCGGACGAGCGTCGCTCCGGCGCGCAACCGCCGGTGGGTCTCACCCGTGCTGTGCCACCAATGGGTGGAGAAGCCGGGTGTCGCTGCAGACAGCCGCTCGAGCATCGGTCGCTGCGGCTCGGAGGCCGGGCGCGCCCGGCGATCCGCTGCATCGGATCGTGCGCTGAACAGGCGGTGCACGATGAACCGCGCGCCATCCTCCTCCACGGAAGGCGCGACGATCTCCGTCACGTACCGGCCCGACTGGTTGTCGCCGGTGACGTGCACCACGAGATCGACGCTTCGGTAGACCTGCCAGCGGGCCATCTTGAGGTCGATGCCGTTGTGGTAGGCGATCAGCTCGGCCAACCGCTCGACGCCGTCCTTGGCCGAGCCGCCGTGGACGGTGGCCATCGCGCCCTGGCCGATCGACATCGCCTGCACGAGCGCTCCGCCTTCGGCGCCACGAACCTCGCCGACGACGATCCAGTCGGCCCGGGTTCGCACCGCGGGCACCATCATGTCGTGACACGAGATGCCGACGCCGTCGCTGGTGCTGGGCACCCGCGACTGGTACGCGTGCACGTAGCGGTGCTGCCCCATGTTGGCGATGTTCAGCTCGAAGTCCGTCTCCACCGTCACGATCACGTCGTGCTCGTCCACCTCGGCCACCAGGGCCCGCAACACGGTCGTCTTGCCGGAGCCCATGCGGCCGCACACGACGACGTTCATGTCGGCGGCGATGGCCGCCTGCAGCAGCGCAACCGCACCGTCGTCGAGCATCCCCCGGTCGGCGAGGTCGCGCAGCGACATCCCGAACACCGCCGCACGGCGGATGGCGACCAGTGGACGCTGCACGACATCGAAGCCCTCACCGTGGAAGCGGACGCCGGGCTCCAGCTCGAGGTCGACGAACGGGTTCTCCCGGTTGAACGGCCGCCGCCGTGAGGTGGCCGTGTCGTAGATGATCCGTTCGAGGTCTCGGTCGCGACGCACCAGCGGAGGCAGCAGCTGACGGGAGCCGTCGCTGCGTTCCACCCGCACATGGTCGGCGCCGAACACCAACACGTCGGTGACCTGCGGATCGCGCAGCACGGTGAGCAGCCGGGGAAGGCCGAAGATCTCCGAGATGACGAGGTCGACGAGCGCCGAGTGCTCGTCGACCGTGAGCGGCGCGTGGCGGCCGAGCACCCGCTGGTGCTCCAGCTCGGGCAGCACCACCCGCTCCAGCACGTCGCGGGTCATCTCCTCGCGCAGGTCGCGCTCGGCCGCGGTTTCGTCGCGCACCGGCACCGGCAGGCGATCGCCCCACTGACGTCGAAGGTCGGCGACGACCAGGTCGAGCTCATCGTCGGTCATCGCGCCACCCCGAGATCGAGCGTGAGGTGCAGCACCATCTGGTTGACGGCGGCCATCAGCGCGCTCCGCCGCAAGCGGCGATCGGTGGCGGCCGCACCTCGATGGACGAGGTCGACCGTTGCCGGCTCCCATGGCAACCAGCCGGCGCACTGCTCGCGCAGCTCGGCCTGCAGCGTCGCCCTCGGGAAGGCGATCCCGCTGGGAGACTCGACGAAGACGATGCGTGCCGTCGCGTCGAGCAGGCCGGGGTCGGCCGGCGACACGCGGCCCGCGGCCTGCACCCACTCGGCCGCCCCGACTGCGGAGCTGACCTCCGGCGACGAGGCCAGCAGCACCACGTCGGCCTGCGCCAGCACCGGCCAGGTGGGCGCGCCGGCACGAAGGGTGCCGACATCGACCACCACCGAGCCGCGCAGGTCGCGCAACGCAGCTGCCCAGGGCATTCGCGGCTGGTGGCATGCGAACGCGCGGAACGGATCCGCAGGCGCAGCCACCAGCCGCAGGTCGCCTGCGACGTGCGCGATCTGTTCGAACGACTCCGCGACGGCGAACCGATCCGTCGGGAACGCCACCCGTTCCAAGCCACCGATGGTGTGCGCAGCGAGCTGCATCCGCCCGGCCAGCACGCCGCCGGCCGGGTCGGCTTCGATGAGCCACGCCCCTGCCTCGTCGGCTGCGGCCAGGCAGGTTGCGACCAGCAGCGCTGCCGTCGTGGCGCCAGTGCCGCGCCAGGAGCCGACCGCGACGATCACGAGTCGGTCGCCGTCGATCGGCCGACCAGCAGCAGCTGGTCGGTGGCCGCGAGCTGGGCCACCGCAACGGACTGTTGCGCCGGCACCGCCAGCGTGACGGAGAGATCCCCGTCGGTGGCCGCCACCACATCGATCACCCGAACGGCCGTCGTGACACCACCGGCGATCGCGTCGATCGGTGCGGCGACGACGATGTCGCCACGGGCGAGACCGGCCGGGAAGCGACCGGCTTTCAGCAACGCGCCGACGCTCTCCTCTCCCGCCGCGATCTGCGGCGCGTCGCGCCACATGCCGGTCTGCAGGATTGCGCCCGCTTGCAGATCGATCGCCGCCACTCGGCCGACGAGCGCATCGCGCGACTCCGCCGGTACCAGACCCTGCACCTCCGAGTCGTAGGCGACACCTGTCACGGTGAGGTCGGCGGCGGTGATGACGTCGCCCGCCTGCACGCTCTGGGCGACTTGCACCACCTGCACTCGGTCGGCTGCGTTCGACAGCGCCCACGCCACCAGCACACCGGCCAACACGACGAGTGCGGCGCCGAGCGCCAGCCATTGAGTGCGCACCCTGCTGCGCACCTTGCCCTGGGCGGCGCTCACGACAGCCACCCGGCCGCACACCCGGCCAGTGAGGCCGCCCAACCGAACCACAGAGCGGGGCCGAGCGCCACTCGTCGGCGGTCGGCCAGCAGCCCGTAGAGCCCGGCCGTGAGCGCCGCGATCGCGATGGCGACGGGTGCCGCAACGACCGAGACCGCACCGACGTTGGCGCCGATGACAGCCGCCATCTTCACATCACCCATGCCCACACCTCGTGTGAGACGAACCAGCAGCATCGGGACACCGGCGACGAGTGCGCCCGCCACCATCGACAGCACCACCTCACGGTGGAGCGATGAGACGGCGGCGACGCTCGACGCGAGCAGCGCCGCGGCAAGCAGGCGATTGGGCAGCCGGTGCTCGTGCACATCGACCATCGCCGCCACCGCCAGCAGCACGCCGGCGACGGCGATGCCCCACCTCACCGCCGGTGATGCGGGCATGACGGCGCTCAGGACGGCCGCCACAGCGCATGCCGCGACCAGGGCGCGACGAACCAACGGGCGAGCGCCGGCCCACGCCGCCACCACCCGATCAGCCGTCAACACGGGCTCCGCCCGCAACGTGTCGATCGTGTTCATCTTCCGCCCTTGAGTTCCGCCGCTGAGTGAATCTGACCGTGAAAAAGTCACGACGCAGCTCGAGCAAGAATCCTGTCGCACAACAGTACTGGGCATGGCGAGATCCCGAAAGCGGAAAAATCGATTCAATCTGGTCCGGTCCAATCCGCCCCCGCCCGCCGACGCGGCCCGACCC
>JBAVTH010000174.1:0-5358 GCA_049696035.1 Ilumatobacteraceae bacterium | reverse complement strand
GGCGGAATCAACCGGTCGTCGCAACACCTGGATGATGGAGGTGTCCGAGATGGCAACGATGAAGGAGCGTCAGCGCGAGGTTCAGCTCTATCGGGGGCAGGTGCCGTCGCCGGGTCGGCCGACGGTGGCATGGCGACAGGATCGGGTGAAGTTCTGGTCGGCGATCGCTGGCGGGGCGAAGACCGAAGATGCCGCGGTCGAGGCGGGTGTGTCATCACCTGTCGCGTTTCGCTGGTTCCGACACGCTGGTGGTGTGAATCCATGTCTGCCGCCGACGGTCTCGGGCCGTTACCTGTCATTCCCGGAGCGCGAGGACATCGCGCTGTTACGGGCCCAAGGCCTGGGCGTGCGCGAGATCGCTCGCCGTACTGGTCGGAGCCCATCGACGATCTCGCGGGAGTTGCGCCGCAACGCGTCGACGCGGACGTGGCGGCTTGACTACAAGGCGTCGACAGCGCAGTGGCATGCCGAGCGTCGAGCGCGCCGACCCAAGGTCGCCAAACTGGTCGTCAACGATCGTCTGCGTGAGTACGTGCAGGACGCGCTGTCGGGTGCCGTCCGCGACACCGCCGGCCTGCCAGTCGGACCCGCCGGTCTGGAGTGGAAGGGTCGGAACAAGCCACACCGCAAGGATCGACGATGGGTGCAGGGCTGGAGCCCAGAGCAGATCTCGCGACGGCTGCGGGCCGAGTTCCCCGATGATGAGAGCATGCGGATCAGCCACGAAGCGATCTACCAGGCGCTCTACGTGCAGGGCCGCGGTGCGCTGAAACGCGAGCTGGTCGCATGCCTGCGCACCGGGCGGGCACTGCGTGTCCCACGCAGCCGCACCCGCCAGCAAGCGTGGGCACACGTGACCCCCGAAGTGTTGATCAGCGAACGCCCAGCCGAGGCCGCCGACCGTGCCGTTCCGGGACACTGGGAAGGCGACCTCGTGATCGGACTCGAGCGCTCAGCGATCGGCACGCTCGTCGAGCGCACAACCAGGTTCACGATGCTGATCCACCTCCCACGCGAGGACGGATACCGTCACAAGCACACCGTGAAGAACGGACCCGCGCTTGCCGGCTACGGAGCCGTGACGATGAAGAACGCGCTCTCGATGTCGATGAGCTCGCTGCCCGAGCAGCTCCGCCGCTCGCTGACCTGGGACCGCGGCAAGGAACTCTCGGCGCACGCCGCGTTCACGGTCGAGACCGGCATCCCGGTGTTCTTCGCCGACCCGCACAGCCCATGGCAACGCGGCTCCAACGAGAACACCAACGGTCTGCTGCGCCAGTACTTCCCCAAGGGCACCGACCTCTCACGATGGAACGCCGACGAGCTCGCCGCCGTCGCCACAGCGCTCAACAGCCGGCCACGCAAGACACTCGGCTGGCGCACTCCCGCCGAAGCCCTCGACGAGCATCTACGCTCCCTCCACCAAGGCAGTGTTGCTTCGATCGATTGAATCCGGTCAATATCTCAGCGTGCGCTACTCCGAACGCCTCGCCGAGAACGACATCGTCGCGTCGGTCGGCTCCAAGGGCGACAGCTACGACAACGCGATGGCCGAGTCGTTCAACGGGCTCTACAAATGGGAGCTCATCTACCCGCAAGGCCCGTGGCGCGGCCTCGACGATGTCGAGTTCGCCACGATGACCTACGTCGACTGGTTCAACCACCGACGCCTTCACGGCGAGATCACCGACGACGCCAGCTACACCACGCCGGCCGAGTTCGAAGCCGCCTACTACAGTCAGAACCCGACGGCCCTCGAGGCCGTCACCCAATAACCAGAGCAGTCATCAAACCCGGGGCGCTTCACGTCTCCCAGATCCGCCGATATGAGCAAGGCAAGTCCCAACCCACCCTCGACGTCATCCGCCGCCTCGCCCTCGCCCTCAACACCACCGCCGACGAACTTGTCTTCGACAACGAACCGAGCACCACCACCGACCACATGTGGCAGCTACGCCTCGAAGCCCTCACCCACCTCGACCCCGACGAACAAGCAGCCATCCGCACCCTCATCGACAGCATCCTGCTCCGCCACCAAGCCCGCAAACTCGCCAGCTGACACTCGGCCGAGCCCGTCACCCGCCCTGACGCGGTCGGCTCGCTCGCCGGCTGACACAAGGACACGAAGGCGGCGTCAGCAACTCCGCCGAACATCTGGCAGCAGAACACGGGACTTCACACATACCGCCGTCGGGACGGTGCAGCCTGACCCTGTGTCGGCCACCTCAACGCTCACAGAGCCTGAGCCTTCGAAGTCGACGACCGGCGTGGCCTCGACGACGCAGAATCGGTCTTCGCCGAGCAAGCGATAGCCCACGACATCGTGGAGCAGGATCACCGCCATGAGAACCCCCAGACCCATGAGGATCGCGCGAGCCACTGAACTCACGCCAGGTTTCACGATGGCCCCTTAGGCAGCTGGAAGTAGACGAGTGGCAGCATCCCGCCGGAGATCTGACGCTCGAAGTACGGAAACACGTCGCTCATCCAGTAGTCCCCGTCAATTCCGCCGTGCTGGCTGATCATCTCAAGACCAAGCTGGATGCCCACCTCGTTGTTAACGAGATCCATCTGTCGGAACTCGTCGAACTCCTGACCCTCAAGCAGCTCCCCGTGCAGGATGTTCTCGTGTGCGTAGAGGATCTCTCGAGCATGATCTTCGCCGTACACCCACGTCAGCGTCGCTGCGAGCAGAACGTGCTTCTGAGCGTTTCCGAGCGTCCCGTCCTCTCTGTCCGAAAGGATCGGGCTTCCTTCGGCGAGGTTCTTGAACGTGCGAAGCCCGGAGTACTCGCTCAAGCAACTGACCGTGCCCATTTCCTCGCACCGAGCTCTTTCGGCCGGCTCCATCGGCCGTCCTTCGTAGTACGAGTAGTCCGGGTACGAAGTCTTTCCATCCTTCACACCATCGCCACTACCCACGAAGCGTCGGAGGTCACGACGCAGCAACTCGCCTACCCGCGCACGCGGCACCAGGCCCCACAGCTCTCGGCGCATCCGAGGACCGAACCCCGAAATGTCAGGATTCGACGACCCGCCAGGAGTGCAGGCGTAGTACCCGGCGTCATTGCACGGGTTGTTGTCGTGTGCCCAGCCAGGGTCGAGCCCACTCGGGTCGGTGAGGGTGGTGGGGTTGCCGTTGGCGTAGAGGTAGGGCTGTCCGGTGGTGGCGACGAGCGGGTCCACGGAGAGGAACACGCCTGTCGACGGGTCTTGGTAGCGGTTGTTGAGGAACACTGAGCATCCGACACGAACTGGCGCCCTCGTCGTGGCCGCCGCGACGGATGACCTGCGACAACGGGCCATCCGACGCGGACGCGCACTCCCCGAACCAGGTGCCGGCGACCGTAAACGCGCGGAGGCGTGTTTCCAGGTGTCGGGGGCGGCGGTCGGGGACGCGTTCACCCGTTCAGCATGCCCGATTGAGGCCGATCGAGAGGACAGCGTTGCGCGGGCACCATGCACGCGCAGCATGGCTCACCCATCCGCGGCCACGTCGGCTGATCGATCGACATCGCCGGGCCAATCCTGCTGAAGGCAGTCGAGCGGGAGACTGTCAGCCTCCCAGCCCTCGGGACCCTGGCTTTCGGGGGCGAGAGTGAAGACCGGCAGCAGGTACTCGCGCCACGCGGCGAGGCGTTCTGTCGTCAACGCCTGAGGATCACGGGCCAGGAGTGCGACAACACCAGCAGGCAAGCCACCGCGGACAACTGGTCGGGTTCTCTCGACCGGTGCTTCGGCCAGCACACGCTCCTGGCCCCCCAAGACCTCAACCAACTCCAACGGCAAGTACACGATCGTTCGATAGCCACGAACGAACGGCGACGGATGCGCTGGCAGCAAGGGATTCAACAACACCTCTGCGTCGCCGTTCGGGGTGTGCTGCCAACCCAACTCCCCACCCGACACGGCAAAGTTCGACACCATCGACCACATCCACTCAAATGCCGCGTCCGACGCCAACGCGGCCCACGTCTCGCGCAGGTCGTTGAACAACTCCACCGTCACCCTCGAGACGCTCGGTCGATCACGCCAGACTGCCAGCACCTCGAACACTTGCGCCTGGTGATGCAGCACCGTGCCGACCAAGACGTCCAGCAGATCGTCACGGTCGATCAGCTTCTGCAGCGGGCCGTCGAACTCGTGCAGCTTTCGACCCGACAGACCTGTTTGACGAAACTTGCGGTCAGTCAGCAACACCGAGCACTGCGTCTCAAACCGCGAACGAGAACCAAGCGACGCATGAATGGCACGCGCCAGGCCGACCAAGCTGCCGTCGACCGCCTGGTGAACCCAGCGCCCAGCCTCAGCCGACACCACCTCGCAACCGTCCTGCAAGGTCACCGAACCGACCAGACACAGCTTGGGAAGCTGGCCGGACGTCATAGCGCGTGCCATGCGAAGCCGACGCCCCCGCCACCCGACCCGCCGGCCCCAGCAGCAGCACCTGCCAATGCAAACAACGCCGGGGCCAGCCAATCCGGAGGCGGCTGCGGCTCCCAGTCATTCGCGCCCTCGCTCGCACCCGCACCACTCGACCCAGCACCGGACGTGGTCACCAAAGCCGCTCTGTTGCCAGCCTGCAGATTCCGGTTGCTTCCCAACGCAGCGGCCATCCCCGCCAACAACGCGCCCAGATCCCAGTTGTTCAACTTGTAGAAGTACAAACCAGGGTTTCCGCTGTCCTCACGCCAATCGAATCGCAGCACACCCACCATCGTGTTACCCGACGAACCAAACGCACCAGCCACAACCTTCGCAGCCAGCGGATCGTTCAGGTACCTTCTCAGTTGCGGAGGGCCCGTCTTCGCGCCGAATGGCGAGTCGTACTTCAACTCACCAATGATCATCGGGCTGGTACCCGGGTGACACAAATCCGGCTGCCCCGACGCCAAACCGCACCCGATCTCGAAGCTACCTCCGCTGCGCATCGCAATGTCGATACCGACCGCATCATGAAACGGGTCCAACACCCGCGCGATGAAGAAGCCTGCAGCATTCGGCTCGCTCACCCGGCTTTCACGAGCCGCCTTCTCAAACCCCGACGCCTCGAACTCGGCAACATGCCGAAGCCAGTCAGCCTTCGCAGCCTTGTTGTCCTGCGCGTTGCACAGCCAACCAGTACACAACCCAGTCGGGTCGCTCAGCGTTGCGGGGTTGCCGCCGGCGTAGAGGTAGGGCTGCCCGGTCTTCCCCACCAGGGGATCAACACTGATGAAGATGCCGGTGTTGGGGTCCATGTAGCGGTTGTTGAGGAACACTGAGCATCCGACACGATCTGGCGCCCATGTCGTAACCGGCGCGACGGATGACCTGCAGCGACGGGCCATCCGACCCGGACGCGAGCGTCGCCCAACA
>JBAVTH010000173.1:0-12460 GCA_049696035.1 Ilumatobacteraceae bacterium | reverse complement strand
GGCAACGTCGGCAGCGGTCAACTGGTCGTCTCGCTGCGCAACCCGGCCAGCTTCGGATGTGCCGGATGAGTCGCGGTCGGCTTCCTCTCGGCCTGGTCATCGGCGCGCCCGTGCTCGCACTGCTGATCGGCGGCGCGGCCGGGTGGTTCATGCGCGACGAGGGCTCCTCGGGCGGCCCAGCTGCCACCCCCGTGACCGTCGCCGGCGCCACGCTGCCGGCCGCCCTGGATTCGGTGGCGCCGTTGCGACCCCTCCCACCACTACCCAATCCGGCCATCGTCGACCCGGCCGCCATCATCGGGCTCGACGCCACGACCAGCGGCGCGCTCGAAGTGCCCGGCGATGCGGCCCTCGACCTCCCTCTCGTCGCTGGCGGCACCGCAGTCGTCGTCGACGCCACGAAGCGAGCACCGATCGCGACGGTCGCCTCACCCACCCCGGTGCCGGTGGGCGACGCAGTCGCCATCGACGCGCTCGCGCCAGTGGCCCCGACGGAGAGCACACTGCCGGCTGCCGAGAGCGCCGCCACCACCGCCCCAGCGCCGCCCGGCACCGGGGAAGCCTTCCTCGACCCGTGCACCACCGCAACCACACCCTGCCCAGGCGCACCCGCGGTCGTGCTCGACCCGATCGCCAGTCCCGCCAACCCCCTCTTGGCGCCACTGCAGGTGTCGATGCCGATGGCCGGCGCCGAGGGCTTCGCTGCCCTGTGCGACACCGTGGAAGGCGGCAACGTTCCCGATGCGATCCTCACCCCGGCCACCCGCCCGACGGTGGCGGTGCTCGTCAACCAGCCATCCACGCTGGCCCTCACCGGCACCTGGGCCGACGGCACGGCGCTGGCGAAGACCACGATGGTCACCTCACCAGCGCACGATGCCGAGTGGCAGCGCGCGTGGGACGACGACCACGTGCAGCGCAACATCATCGCCTGCGTGACGCTGCCGCTCGACGACGTGCGCGCACACGCCGGCGGAGGTGTCGCCGAGCTCCGGGCCGACGTGCTGGCCATCAGTGCCACCGGCCGGGCCGACGTCTCCGGCCAGGTCTCGCTCGACATCCCCACCGACGGCGAGGACGCGCTGTTCGCCGAGCGCCTCACCATCACCGACCGCGGCGAGCAGCGCCGACCCGACGGGGTGCTGTACCCCACGGTGCACGTGCACTACGCGCTGCTGGCCGACGCAACGATGCCGGCAGGCTCGGGCCTCGACCCGGCCACACTGCACGTCTACGACGAGCACGCGTTCGTGGAGGACGCAGACTGCTCCGGCTGGGCCGTCAACCAGCAGGGCCGCAACCGCACGAGCGGCGCGTCGTACATGGTGGTCAACGAGCAGCGCACCATCTCCGGTCGCGTGCACGACGTCATCGTCGTCGACGGCGACGTGTACCTCGACCCGGCTCGGCCCAGCGGCTGGCAAGGGCACTTCTGCGTGCGTCTGACCGCCACCGACGACCCCGAGAACCCACGGGCCAAGGTGTTCACGCTCGCCCTGCGCGGCGCCACCGCTCGCAGCCCACGCACGGCCGACTACGCGGTCAGCGTGTGGCTCGCCGGTGGTTCGCTGCCCGCCACGACACCGGTGCGGGTTGCGTGGAGCACGGCGACCGGCACGCCGATCTGCGGCGAAGGCACGGTGAGCACGGATCCGGCAACCGCGGGCCGCGGCACCACGTGTGCGACCTCTGCTCGGTTCGCACCCGACGGCGTCCAGGTCGCGATCACCGCCAACGACGACCGAGGAGCACCGGTGCTCGTGTTGACGGCGCGCGTGCCGGTGAACACCGCCGCCTGCAACCCCGACGATCCCTACGCGGCGTTGGCCGACGGCTGCGACCACGGCTACTCCCAGCCGATCGAGATGGCTCTGGCCCCATCACTCGGCGACGGCACCGTGCGCATCATCCTGCAGGTGAACCGCACCGCCGAGCCCGGCGGCCTGTGGCAGGACCCGTCGCACGCCTGGAAGTTCGGGCCGCTCACCTCCTTCGCCTTCTGACCGCCGCGCCGATCACAGCCGACGGGCGCTCAGCGGTGCCTTCGCGCGCTCCGTTCCTCGCGTTCACGTCATGCCTCGACCACGGCACTCCCGTTGGATCGATGACGTGAAACGGCGTGTCGGTCGGCAGACTCATCGGGTGCTCCCCCGCCTGATCGCCACCGATCTCGATGGCACCCTGCTCGACCCCACGGGCCTCCTCCGGCCACGGTCGGCGGCGGCGCTGCAGGCGGCAGCCGCCGCGGGCATCACCATCGTCTTCGCCACCGGTCGCCCACCGATGGTCGCCGGCCACGAGGTGGCCGCCGCCGGTACCGGCGTGCACTACGGGGTGATGGCCAATGGCACCATCATCTGCACCCTGCCCGGCCAGGACGTGTTGCACTCGATCACCTTCGCCACCACCATGGCCCGCACTGCAGTGCACGCGCTCCGCGCTCACGACGCCGGCTACGGGTTCGCGCTGGCCACCGAACGAGGTTTCACCGCCGAAGCCGGGTTCCGCGAACGGATGCCGGTGCAGCATGCCGGCGACGAAACGGTCGACGACGTCCTCGTCGGCCACGACGACAGTGAGCACACCATCAAGCTGCTCGTGTTCCACCACTCGCACGGCGCCCACGACCTGCTGCACATGATGCCGCCGCTGTTGGGCCCGCACCTGGTGGTCACCCACATGGGGGCCGAGGCCGTCGAAGTCGCCCCCGCCGGCGCCGACAAGGGTGTCGGCCTGCGCTGGCTGTGCCACCACCTGGCGATCGACGCCGCCGACGTGATGGTCTTCGGCGACGAGGTGAACGACCTGCCCATGTTCGAGTTCGCCGCTCGACGAGTCGCCGTCGAGAACGCCAGTCCGTTCGTGCTCCAGGCAGCCGACGAGATCGCCCCTTCGAACGCCCACGATGGTGTCGCGCAGGTGATCGAACGGTTGCTGGCCGAGGTCTGACACCGAAGCCACCGGCGAGGAGCGGTGGCCGGCGCGGTACGGTGGCGCAATGAGCCAGCGCCCGACCATCGCCCGGTTCACGCACGTGGCACTGCCGTGCTGCGACATCGACGCCACCATCGCGTGGTACGAGCGGTTCACCCCGCTGCGGCTGCTGCAGCGGCGCGTCGACAGCGACGGCTATGGCGCATGGATCGGTCAACCCGACATGGTCGACAAGCCGTTCATCATCGTGCTGGTCAGCTTCTTCCGCGACCAGCCGAAGGGCCCGCAACCGACGTTGGCCCCGTTCGCCCACCTCGGGATGGAGCTGCCCACCAAGGAAGCGGTCGACGAGGTGGCCGCCCGCGGGCGCGAAGAGGGGTGCCTGGCCTGGGAGCCGCAACAGCTGCCACCGCCCATCGGCTACGTCTGTGCGCTCAACGACCCCGACGGCAACGTCGTGGAGTTCAGCTTCGACCAGGGCGTGTACGAGAAGGTGCGCGAGGTCTGGGGCTGACCCACTCGCTGCGGGCCGTTTCCACACCCATGAGCGCGAAACCCTGACAACCCGGTCCGCCTGGCACCCCGCGGGCGCGAAACCCTGACACGACCGGTCACTTTCACGCCCGCGGGCGCGAAAGAGGACGGCCCGGGACGAACCTTTCGGCCACGGGTCACTCTCGCGCACCCCGTTCGTACACTCGACAGGATGGCTGCGCGCACCCCTCCCCCTGGGCTGCAACTGAGCTGGATCGACGGCGAAGCCGTCGCCTGGCAGCCCGGCCGCGGCGTGTACGGCGGCAACCTGCACCACGAGGTTGCCCGCGTCGCCCGCCGTCCCAGCATGGCGTACAACGGCTCCACCCGGGTGCTGCCACTCGATCTGCCCGACGGGCGGGCCAACGTGATGTGCCAGCGGCTCGATGCCGTCACCCTCGCCTCGCTGGGCCAGCTCGATGCGTTGGGCGCCGAGCTCAGCGCCTCGGTGGCCTGGTTCGGCGCCATGCACCGCCTCGCCGCCCAACTGGTGCGGCGCGGGCGGGTGCTGCCGGTGCTCACCCACATCACCGACATGTGGTGGCTGGCCGAGTGGCAGCCGCTCACCGGCGATGTCGCGCTGGCCCAGGCCGGCCTGCTGGCGGCGATGCCTCCGGTGGTCGCCGCCGGCGCCCCCGTCGACCCGGTCGATGTGCTGCACTCGATGGTCGACCGGCTGTGCCGGCTGACCCTCGCCGCCCGCGGCTGGCGGGCGATGCTCACCGACACGCGGGCGGTGAACCCACGAGCCGTCCGCCTGGTCAGCCGCGCCCTGATCGCCGAGACCGGGCAGTTCAGCGTCGCCTCCGAGCTGGTGGAGGCCGTCGCCCACATCGCCACCGAGTTCTCGCTCATCACCCGGCGCGCAGAGGGCGAGCCGATCGTGCGCGTTCGGCTTCGTCTGGGCCTGCCCCGCGAGCCCACGGGCGACGAGCTGTTCGACTCGATCGAGCCCGACGGCGCGACGAATCGCGCTGTCGATCGGTCGACCACGGCCGACGCGAAGGACTGGCCGCTCGGCCTGGAGCTGGTCGATGGCGACGATCGCGGCCGCTGGTGCGCCGCCGATCAGGTGATGGCCGGCGGGCCTGCCGCGCTCGCGCTCGCCCACGAAGCCCGCTTCATCCCACTCTTGCAACGCCGGCTGCGAGAGGCTTCCGAGGCCATCGCCACGGCGGTGCCCGAGCTGGCCGGCTGGCTCGACGGTGCGATGTCGTCGGTGCCGGGCGGCATCGATCTCGACACCGCCGCCGCCGCTCTCGAAGGAATCGACGCCCTGGCCACCGTGGGCATCGAGCTGGTGGCACCGGAGAAGCTCACCCGCCGCCGCACCTCCACCCGCGCCACCGCCCAGCCGAAGGACGCCAGCGGAAGCGGGCGCTTCGCGGCCACGGCCCTGGTCGACTGGCAGGTGGTGGTCGACAACACGCCCGTACCCGACGACGTGTTGCGTCGGGCCGCCGAGGACGGCGCCAACCTCATCGAGATCGGCGGCCGGTGGGTGCAGATCGATCGCGCCGAGGCCCGCCGCGCGCTCGCCAACCTGCAGGAACATCGCGCCGACCATGGCGAGATGAGCGCGCTCCAGCTGCTCACGCTGGCTGCCGAGCTGCAGCGCGAGCTGGAGGCAGCCGGCATCGCCGAGGCCGACGCGGCCACCGACCTGCTGCAGGCCACGGGCTGGGCCGGCCAGCTGCTCGACGGCCTGCCCGACGAGGCCCTCGCCGACGGCGACGTGCCCGACACCTTCACCGCCACCCTGCGCCCCTACCAGCGGCGTGGCCTCGGCTGGCTGCAGTTCCTGCACCGCCTCGGCCTGGGCGGCTGCCTGGCAGACGACATGGGGTTGGGCAAGACACCCACCACGCTCGCCCACCTCGCCGGTCTGCCCGGGCCGCACCTCGTGGTGTGCCCGCTGTCGGTGGTGCGCAACTGGGAGGCCGAGGCCGCACGGTTCACCCCGTTCATGCGGGTGATGGTGCACCACGGCACCGGCCGCCTCGAGGAGCATGCGTTCGTCAACGCGGTCGCACAGCACGACCTCGTGGTCACCACGTATCAGGTGGCGGCGCGCGACCTCGACACGTTCCAGAAGATCGCCTGGAGCACGGCCGTGCTCGACGAGGCGCAGGCTGTCAAGAACCCCGACACGCGCACCGCCCGCGCGATGCGGGCGCTGCCGGCCGGGCAACGGATCGCGCTCACCGGCACACCGGTGGAGAACCGTCTGGCCGAGCTGTGGTCCATCTTCCAGATCGTCGCCCCCGGCCTGCTGGGCAATGCCACCCAGTTCCGCCAGCACTTCGCCAACCCGATCGAGAAGGAGCACGACCCGGTGGCCACTGCGGAACTGCGCCGCCTCACCGGGCCGTTCCTGCTGCGCCGCACGAAGGCCGACAAGTCGCTGGTACCTGATCTCCCCGACAAAGTGGAACAGGTCGCATGGGCGCCGCTCACCCGCGAGCAGGCGCACATGTACCAAGCCGTGGTCGACCAGCTGCTGGCCGATGCGCAGGAGGCCACCGGCATGCGCCGCCGCGGCTTGGTGCTGGCCGCGCTCACCCGCCTGAAGCAGATCTGCAACCACCCGGCACACGCACTGGGTGACGGCTCCAAGCTGGCCGGCCGCTCGGGCAAGCTCACCCGCTTCGACGAGCTGGTCACGGATCTGCTCGATGCCGGCGAGCAGGCGCTGGTGTTCACCCAGTTCCGCGAGATGGGCTTGTTGTTGCAAACGCACCTTCACGAACGCTTCCACCAGACGGTGCCGTTCCTGCACGGTGGCGTCACCAAGAACGGCCGCGACCAGATGGTGCAGCAGTTCCAGGCGGGCACGGCGACCTCGCCGCTGCTGCTGGTGTCGTTGAAGGCAGGCGGCACCGGGCTCAACCTCACTGCCGCCAGCCAGGTGGTGCACTACGACCGCTGGTGGAACCCGGCCGTGGAAGATCAGGCCACCGACCGTGCCTGGCGCATCGGCCAGACTCGCACGGTGTTCGTGCACAAGCTGGTGTGCGAGGGCACGGTGGAGGAGAAGATCGACGCGCTCATCAACGACAAGCGCAGCCTCGCCAACGCGGTGGTCGGCACCACCGGCGAGGCCTGGCTCAGCGAGCTGAGCACCGATGCGCTGCGCGAGCTGGTCGTGCTCGACCACAGCAAGATCAGAGGCGCCTCGTGAGCATCGTCCTCGTACCCGGACAGTTCCGTGGAGAGCCGCACCCGGTGGGCAAGCTGGCCAGCACCCTGCTGTCGGTCGCCGTGGCCGGCATGGCCGACCCCGCCCGCTTCCGCCGCGGCAAGACGTACGTGGCCGAGGGCGCAGTCACCCGCCTGCACGTGTCGTCGGGCCAGCTGCTGGCCACGGTCATCGGCAGCAGCGACCGCCCGTACCAGGTGATGGTTGCCGTGCGGCCGATCGAGCGCCCCGACATCAGCACACCCGAACTGCTGCGCACTCAGATCAACCGGCTGACGCCCGAGGGTGGCGAGCTGATGGTCAGCTGCACATGCCCCGACGATGCCGACCCGTGCAAGCACGCCGTCGCCGCGCTGTTGGCGTTCGCCGCCGAGCTGGTGTCGCGGCCGGAACTGGTGGTCGAGCTTCGCTGCGTGCCCGCCGATGGCGAGGCCGCACCGGCACGGGCGCAGGTCGGGTCGCGGGCGCGGCCGAGTGAACGCCACCTCCGCCTGGCGCCGGCCATCAAGGAACGCGTGCGAGCGCCCGAGCCGCCGGCGCCGTGGGAGAACGACGAGTGGGTGCAGTTCCTCGGCGCGCTGCCGCCCGAGGCCCCCGACGTTCCGCCGGAGCCGGCGGTGGTGCGCCGCGCCATGTTGGGCACCATCGATCTCGGTGCGTGGGTGCAGTCGGCGATCGACGAGCTGTCGTCGCTCGACTGATCGCCGCGTCACGTTCAGCCTTCTGATCAACGGGTCGCGTCGGATCCGATGAACAGGGGCTGAATCGTCTCGGAAACCGGAACGATTCAGCCCCAGCAGGAGGATTGGAGCGAATCAGCCCCGGAACAGCGAAAGCCCGCGAGGCGGCACCGGCGAAGTGCCGCCGCGGCCGGCGAGCCGTTCGAAGCAGGCGGCAACAACGTGCCGCAGCGACGCGGTCAGCTGCCGAGGCGCTTGCCGCCGAAGACGGTGATCTCCTGGCGCAGCGGCACGAGATCGCGACGCGGCGGGCGGCGATCCGCCTCCGCCAGCGCGCCTGCGGCCAACGAACGAAGCTGCTCGTTCTCCGCGCGCAGGCGGCCGACCTCGAGCTCGAGCGACATCACCCGGCGGATGCCCTCCAGGTTCATGCCTTCTGCGGCCAGCTCACTGATGCGGCGCAGACGATCGATGTCGATGTCGCTGTAGCGGCGGTTGCCGCCCTGAGTGCGAGCGGGTTGCACGAGGCCGCGGCGCTCGTAGATGCGCAGGGTCTGCGGGTGCATGCCGGCAAGCTCGGCGGCAACCGAGATGACGTACACCGCATGGTCGCGAGATCGCATGGCTCAGCCCGTCCCTTCCGCGTTCGGCGTGGCCTGTCTGGGCGACACCGTAGTCGCCGCCGCGAACGCCTCCAGCGCCGCCCGCTGCTCGTCGGTGAGGTGCCGCGGCACCACCACGTCGGTGGTGACGATGAGGTCGCCAGTGCCCTTGGCCGTGGTGAGGCCCTTGCCCTTCACACGATGACGGCTGCCCGACTGGGTGCCGGCACGCAGGCGCAGCGTCACGCTCGGGCCCTCCAGCGTGGGCACGAGGATCTCGCCCCCGAGCGCTGCTTCGGCGAAGGTGACCGGCACGCGCACGGTGAGGTTGTGGCCGTCGCGACCGAACATCAGGTGAGCGGCGACGTGGCACTCCACGATCAGGTCGCCGGCGGGTCCGCCGCTGCGACCCGGCGCACCGCGACCCTTCAGCCGGATCCTCTGCCCGTCGGCGACGCCGGCCGGGATGCGCGCCTGCACCTCGCGGGCACGACGCTCGACGCGCGAACCATGGCAGGTCGGGCACGGCTGATCGATGGTGACGCCGGCGCCACCGCACGCGCGACACGGTGAGGAGAACGAGAAGAAGCCCTGGTTGTCGTCGAGCACGCCACGGCCGCCGCACTGCGAGCAGACCTTCGGCTGCGTACCCGGCTTCGAGCCACTGCCGTGACAGGTGCTGCACTCCGCATCGCTGGTGAGGTGCAACGTGGTGGTGAGGCCGCGCGCAGCGTCGATGAAGTCGAGAGTGAGCGTGGCTTCGACATCCGCGCCGCGCTGGGGCCCGGCCGCCGAGGAAGCCCCGCCGCCACGCCGGCCGCGCCCGAACACCGAACCGAGCAGATCGCCCAACCCATCGGACCCGACGTTGAAGTTGAAGCCCCCCGCGCCGGGGCCGCCACCGGAGCCGCCCATCCCACCGGCCGGGCCGAGGCGACGGACTTCGTCGTACTCCTTGCGCTTGGCATCGTCGCCCAACACGTCGTAGGCACCGCTGACGGCCTTGAACCGTTCCTCCGCAGCATCGTCGCCAGGGTGGGTGTCGGGATGGCTGTCGCGGGCCAGCTTGCGATAGGCCTTGGTGATGGTCTTCGCATCGGCGTCTTCACTGACACCGAGGATCTTGTAGTAGTCCTTCTCGTACCACTCGCGTTGAGCAGCCATCCCGATTCACCTCCTCTGCGGTCTCGAACGATGACGCGGCGTCAGCCGCGCACCTTCACCATGGCCGCGCGCAGGACACGGCCGTTCCACGTGTACCCGCTGCGCAGCACCTCGCTGACGACGGGACCGGCCGCGTCGCCGGAGGCCTCCTCGTGCAGCACGGCTTCGGCCAGGTTGGGGTCGAAGGGCTGCTCATGCAGGTTCATCGTCTCCAGGCCCTGCTTCTTCAGCTGCACGAGCAACAGGTTGAAGATGGGCTCGACCTCGGCAGGGTGCTGCAGGAACGCAGCCTCGCAGGCGTCGAGCACGGGCAACAGCGCCTCCGCGATCTTGCCCGTGGCCCGCTGCACTTCGTCGGTCTGCTGCACGATGACACGCCGGCGGTAGTTGTCGAAGTCGGCCTGCAGCCGGAGCGCGATGTCCTTGAAGGAATCGCGCTCCACCAGCAGTGCATCGACGTCGTGCTCGAAGGCCCCCTCCGCTTCGGCGACATCGACCGCGTCAGCAGCTGATACCGCATCGGGCTCATCGGCGAGCTTGCGCAACCGCATCATCTCCGAGGTGAGGTCGTCGTCGAGGACGATCTCTTCGGGCTTCAGCACCGGCTCGTCGTCGCGGTTCGTGTCGTCGCTCATCGCGGCGTCACTTCCCGGATTCGTCGTCGACGATTTCCGCATCGATGATGTCGTCGTCGGCGCCGGCGCCGTCGGGGTTGCCCTGGCCGGTGGCCGCCGAGGTGCCGGCGGCGTTGTCGGCCGCAGCCTTCTCGTACAGCTTCTGGCTGAACGACTGGCTGGCCTGCATCAGCTTCTCGTGCGCCGTCTTGATGGCCTCGATGTCGTTGCCGTTGAGGGCCGTCTTCAGCTCGGCGAGCGGAGCATCGACCGCGGCCTTCTCGGCTTCGTCGACCTTGTCGGCGTTGTCGCGCAGCACCTTTTCCATCTGATAGACGAGCGAGTCGGCGTTGTTGCGGATCTCGGCTTCCTCGCGGCGCTGCTTGTCCTCCTCGGCGTGGGCCTCGGCATCGCGCACCATCTGATCGATGTCCTTCTTGTCGAGCGTGCTCTGGCCGGTGATGGTCATGCTCTGCGTCTTGTTCGTGGCGCGATCCTTCGCACTGACGTGCACGATGCCGTTGGCATCGATGTCGAAGGTGACCTCGATCTGCGGCACACCACGCGGGGCGGGCGGCAGATCCACCAGCTGGAACTTGCCCAGCGTCTTGTTGTAGGCGGCCATCTCGCGCTCGCCCTGCAGCACGTGGATCTCCACGCTGGGCTGCATGTCGTCGGCGGTGGTGAACACCTCGGTGCGCTTGGTGGGGATGGTGGTGTTGCGCTCGATGAGCTTGGTCATCACGCCACCCTTGGTCTCGATGCCCAGGCTGAGCGGCGTGACGTCGAGCAGCAGGATGTCCTTCACATCGCCGCGCAACACGCCGGCCTGCACCGCCGCGCCGATGGCCACGACCTCGTCGGGGTTGACCGACTTGTTGGGCTCCTTGCCCGTCATGCTCTGCACCAGATCGGTGACGGCGGGCATGCGGGTGGAACCGCCCACGAGGATGACGTGGCTGAGCTCGCCCTTGCTGATGCCGGCGTCCTTCAACGCCTGCTCGAACGGGATGCGGCAGCGCTCGATGAGATCGGCGGTCATCTCCTGGAACTTGGCGCGGGTGAGGGTTTCGTCGAGGTGCAGCGGGCCGTCGGCGGTGGCGGTGATGAACGGCAGGTTGATCTGCGTCTGCTGCACCTGGCTGAGCTCGATCTTGGCCTTCTCGGCCGCTTCCTTGAGGCGCTGGGTGGCCATCCGGTCGGCGGCGAGATCCACGCCATGGGCGGACTTGAACTGGCCGACGAGCCAGTCGATGATGCGCTGATCCCAGTCGTCGCCGCCGAGCTTGGTGTCGCCGTGAGTGCTCTTGACCTCGAACACTCCTTCGCCGATCTCCAGCACCGACACGTCGAACGTGCCACCGCCGAGGTCGAACACGAGCACCTTCTCGTCCTCGGCGCTCTTGTCGAGGCCGTAGGCCAGCGCCGCGGCGGTGGGCTCGTTGATGATGCGCAGCACTTCCAGCCCGGCGATCTGGCCGGCCTCCTTGGTGGCGGTGCGCTGGGCATCGTCGAAGTACGCAGGCACCGTGATGACGGCCTGCGTGATGGTGTAGCCCAGGTAGGCCTCGGCATCGCGCTTGAGCTTCATCAGCGTGCGAGCGCTGATCTCCTGCGGGGTGTAGCGCTTGCCGTCGATGTCGTCGCTCTTCCACGCCTCGCCCATGTGGCGCTTGATGCTGCGGAACGTGCGATCGGGGTTGGTGATGGCCTGACGCTTGGCCACCTCGCCGACGAGCACCTCGCCGGCCTTGCTGAAAGCGACCACCGAAGGGGTGGTGCGACCGCCTTCGGAGTTGGGGATGACGACCGTTTCGCCGGCCTCGAAGACGGCGACGACGGAGTTGGTGGTGCCGAGGTCGATACCGACTGCCTTGGCCATGATGCACTGCTCCTTGAGAGGGGACGGGTTCCGGTGAACGGATGTTGAGCGGACTTGATGCAAGCCTAGAGGCGAAGACGGGCGGTCACCAACACGGGACACAGAAAACTTGAGTCATCTGCACTCAAGTTCGGGGCGCAGGTCGCGGTGCGTCAGAACAGGACGTGCTGCAGGTCGTCGCGGCCGCTCACACCCAGTTTCGTGTACACCCGCTGCAGGTGGTTCTCCACCGTGCGCGTCGACAGGTAGAGCCGCTCGGCGACCTCCTTGCTGGTCAGACCGTGCGCGGCCAACCGCGCCACCTCCGCCTCACGGGCCGAGAGCGGCGAGACCAGTGATTGCCCCGCCTGCAACGCCGGCGTCGCTGCCGCATCGCACTTCGCCAGTGCCGCGGCCGCCACGGCGCGCCCCTCGGAGCCCTCCCGCCGCTGCCCCTCACGGATGAAGGCCACCGCGGCGAGCATCGCCGACTCCGCCGCCAGCAGGTGCGCATCGCACGCTGCGAACGCCCGCGCGGCAGCCAGGTACGGGCCGCCGAGGCGGCCACCACAGGCCCGCACCAACGCCTGTTGCGCCGTCGCCAAGGGACCTTCCACCTCGGACAGTGCAGTGACGCGATCGAGCTGATCCGCCGCCCACTTGCCATCGCCCAGACGGCACGCCTCGACCAATCCGTAGAGCGCCGACACCGGCTCGTCGGCTTCGATGGCCCATTCCACGGCCACCCGAAGGCCGTCGCGTGCTTCGGCGGGCCGGCCCAGGCAGTGCAGTGCCCAGCTCCGTCCGGCATGGCTCTCGACCCGCATGAACGCGACATCGGGTGGCAGCGCGTCGAGCTGCTGCAGCAATGC
>JBAVTH010000172.1:0-8362 GCA_049696035.1 Ilumatobacteraceae bacterium | reverse complement strand
CACCGCGTCGTCGTCACCGGAGACATCGACCTGACCAGCTTCGGGCCGTACTACGGCGAGGCGAGCAGCAGCTTGCAGCAGTTCGACGCAACCCTGACGATGCTGGCCGCGCTGCCGGCCGACCACTACGTCACCTTCCACCACAAAGGCGTCATCGACGGTCATGCGGCGTGGGCCGAGGCGGTTGCCGCCTTCGCCGGTGTCATCGGTCGCCGCGACGACATGTTGCTGAGCCTGCTCGAGGTGCCCCGGTCGTTCGACCAGTTGCTCGAGGTCGGCGTCGTGTACCGACCGGGCACGCGGCCGCCGCTGTTCGGCGAGTCGGTCGAGCGCTACACGATCCGGCAGCACCTCGAGCGATTGGTGGCCAATGGAGTGGTGGCGACCGACGGCGGGCAGTATTGGCGGGCATGAGCGAGTTCGATGACGCAACGCACGTGGATGTCGACGGTGCGGCGCAGGTTCACGACGGGTGGGACATCAACGGCAACGCCAACGGTGGCTACTTGATGGCACTGGCGGCGCGCCACCTTCGCGCCGCGAGCAGGCGTCCCGACCCCGTGTCGATCACCGGTCACTACCTCGCTCCCGGCAAGCCGGGGCCGGTCCAGGTGGAGGCATCGGTGGTGAAGTCGGGTCGTCGTTTCGCCACGGTCGCCGGGCAGCTCCATCGTGAGGGCACGCCCATCCTCCAGGTCGTGGGCACGTTCGGCGATCTCACGGCACCGGTCTCCGGCTACGAACACGTGTCGATCGGTCCCCCCGACCTGCCGCCGATGGAGGAGTGTCCGCCGCGCAGCACGGTCAACGGTTCGGTGCCGGTGGGGTTGATGAACCGCTTGGACGTGCGGCTCCGGCCAGGAGACGGCAGCTACATGGTCGGAGTGCGCAAAGGAGTGGCCGAGGTGGCCGGCTGGTTCGGGTTCCGCGACGGCCGCCCGATCGACACGCTGGCCCTGCTGCTGGTGTGCGATGCCCTCCCGCCGGCCGTCTTCCACCTGGACATGCCGCCGGGGTGGGTGCCCACCGTCGAGTACACCGTGCATGTGCGCGGCGTGCCCGCTCCGGGCCCCGTGCGAGCGGTGTTCCGCAGTCAGGTGGTGCAAGGCGGGTTCTTGAACGAGGACGGCGAAGTGTGGGACAGTGCCGGCCGCCTGGTGGCGCAGAGCCGCCAGCTGGGCCTCACCCCGCTCGGCTGAGAGCCCACGACGCGCTGCGCGAGAGGCTGGGGCTTACGTCAGCGGGAGCGGGCCCAGCGGATGCCGCCGGCGAAGCCGCCCGCGGCGAGGCCGACCGCGCCGACCGCCTGCGTGGTACGGCGGATCACCGCTTTCGTGTGCTTGCTGAACTCCACGACCGGCCAGCCGCGTTGCCCGGCGATGCGCTCCAGCTTGGCGTCGGGGTTGACGGCCACCGGGTGACCGACGGCCTCCAGCATCGGCAGGTCGCTGGCGGAATCGCTGTACGCCCAACACTGCGCGAGATCGAGGCCCTCCCAGCGCGCGATCTCCTCGATCGCCTCCACTTTTCCGGTGCCGTAGCAGAACGGGCCGGCGAGCTCACCGGAGTAGGCGCCGTGGACGATGGCGCTGCGCGTGCCGATCCCGGCGGTCATGCCCAGCGCCTTCGCCAGCGGCTCGACCAGCTCGATCGGTGACGCCGAGACGATGTAGGTGGCGCGACCCGCATGCCGGTGCTGCTCGAGCAGTCGCATCGCCTCCGGTCGCACACGCTCCATCAGCTTGGGCACGATGTCGGCGTTGAGCGCGACGAGGTCGTCGAGGCGAACGCCCTTGACGGCACCCAGGATCCGGTCGCGCACCCCTTCTGACGTCTGATCGCTGGCACCGGCGAACTTGAAGGCCACCGCGCCGGCGGCATCTCTCATGAACTGGTGCGTCGGCACCAGTTTGCCGCGCCAGGCCGCGATGCCGAGCACGAACGCGCTGGAGCCGCTGATGAGCGTGCGGTCGAGGTCGAAGAACGCGGCACTCGGCCCGGCGGAGTAGAGCGGCAGGTCGGTCATGGAACAGCCTGTTTCAGCGGGGGATGGTGAGAGCGAGGTCGTAGACCCGGCGCTTGGCCGCGCCGGTGCTCGCCATCACGGTAGCGATCGCGGATCGGCGATCGGCGCCGTCGGCGAGTGCCATGCGCAACGCAGTGAGGACGGCTTCGTCGTCGGCTGCGTCGGCGAGCGGTGCGCCCTCCACGACGATCACGTACTCGCCACGCGGCGCCCGTTCGGTCAGGTGGGCTGCGGCCTCGGCGAGCGTGCCCCGCCACACCTCCTCGTGCAGCTTGGTGAGCTCGCGTGTGAGCGCGATCCTGCGATCCGGGCCGCACGCCGATCCGAGATCCGCCACGGTGCGCTCGATTCGGTGTGGTGCTTCGTAGAGCACGGTCGTGCGCCGCTCGGCCGCCACCTCGGCGGTTCGCTCCGTTCGCTCTCGGCCACTGCGTGGCAGGAAGCCTTCGAACACGAAGCGTGTGCTGTCGAACCCGCTGATGACGAGCGCCATCACCAGCGCCGCCGGGCCGGGGACGGCCGACACCACGTACCCGGCCTCCGCTGCGGCGCGCACGAGGCGAGCGCCAGGGTCGCTGATGCCCGGAGTGCCGGCGTCGGTGATGACCGCCACATCGCTGCCCGCCGCCAGCAGACCGAGCACCTCATCCGTGCGGGCCACCTCGGTGTGCTCGTTGGCCACTGCCATTCGGACGCCGCTGATGCCTGCGTGCGAGAGCAGCTTGCCGCTGTGGCGGGTGTCCTCGCAGCAGATCAGGGCACACGCACGCATCGTCTCCACTGCTCGCGGCGACAGGTCGCCGAGGTTGCCGATGGGAGTGCTGACCAGCACCAGCCGACCGGTCACTCGCGCAGCTCCACCTGGTCGCCGACATGCAGGCCCCATCGCTCGAACGCTCCGGCCTGTGCTTCCACCACCGTCGACGCCTTCCACACGGGTAGGCCGATTCGATTGCGGCGCATCTGCGCGACCTTCAGCACCGTGCCGTCGGCGGCAAGGTAGGCAACGTCGATCGCGAACTTCATGCCGATGGTGTGCACGCTGCGGCACTTCGACAGCACCAGTGCTCCCTCGATGCCGGTGCGGCCGAGCAGGCCGCGTGCGCGCGAGCGTCGATCGTCGGCGCGTTCGGCGCTGGCCAGCACGTGGCCGCCGCTGACCAGCCAGCACTGGTGGCTCATCGGTTCACCGTTCGCGGCAGCACGCATCCCTCCAGATTGGCACGTCTGCCGGGGGGTCGTGGTCTCGCCCACGCGCGCTGGTGCGAGGTCACAAGAGGGGTACGTCGGGGGCCGCGGGGTATTCGTTCTTGCGGCCGCGCATGGTGTCGTACAGCGCCTTGCCGACCACCGCGGCGAAGATGATCGCGCCACCGAGGAGGGTCAGTGCCTTGGGGTGCAGATCGAGCAGGAGGATGCCCCAGATCGGCACGAAGGCCATCTCCGTCTGTGCGAAGACGGTCATCGGCACGGCCGGCACGTGCTTCGTGGCCTCGTTGAACATCAGCGTGCCGACGACGATGATGACCGCGCCATGGAACAGTGCGTACCCCATGTCGGCCGCGGGAGGGATCAGGCGCTTCCCGTTGATCAGCGTGACCGCCGAGCAGACGGCGATCATCATCGCGCCGTAGCCGGGCAGCACCAACGACCAATCGCGGTGCGGGTCGGTGCGAACACAGGTCGTGTAGAGCGCGAAGCCGACGGACGAGAGCAGGGCCGACACGTTGCCGACCATGTTGCCGGCCTCGAGATCGCCGTAGACCGTCACGATCAGCCCGACGACGCCGACGGCGAGCGCGACGATCGTGGAGCGATTGAGGCGTTCACCGAGGAAGCGGGCGAACAGCACTGCCACCAGCGGTGTGAGCGAGCTGAGGAAGGCGGCGTTCGCAGGTGTGGTGGTCTTGACCGCGAACACGAAGCAGATCGATGCGAGGAACAGGCCGACGTTGGCGCCGCGCATCGCTCGGCCACTGCGCCATGCCCGAAGCGTCTTGCCGCCGGTGCCCTTGAAGGCCGCGATCGTCTCGATGACGATGATGATCCCGATCGACCGCCAGATGAGGTATTGGAAGGTGTCGATGTGGCTCGCCTTGCGAGCGGTGACCGTGCCGAGGCTCCAGATGATGCCGGAACCGAGTGCCATGAGCGAGGCGACGATGGGAAGGCGCTGCTGCTCCATGCGTCGCCGACATTAGCGGTACACCCGTACCCGTCTCGGACCAGGCGCGCCGCCGGAGCCCCCTGTGGTGGTAGCTATGAGTGCCGTGACGACGTCGTACCCTCCTGCCCGCAGCTTCCAGCCGCGCCGCCGTTCGTTGTCGCCGATGCGGGCGCAGCGGTATCGGCAACTGCTCGAGCAGTGGGCGGTGAGCCTGGAGGGCGAGATGCTCCGCTTCGACGAACTGTTCGCGAAGGTCGGTGCATCACCGGTCGACGTCGTGCTCGACATCGGGTTCGGTGGTGGTGAGGGCGTCATCGAGCTGGCGGCAGCGCGACCGCACGAGGCCATCATCGGCATCGACGTGCACACTCCGGGTGTGGCCAACGTGGTGGAGTCGATCGAAGCCAACGGTTGGCAGCACGTGAGAGTCGTGGAGGGAGACGTGCTGGAGCTGTTGCCGCGCATCCCGGGTGGCTCGCTGGCGGGAGTGCGGCTGTACTTCCCCGACCCGTGGCCGAAGCAGAAGCAGCGGCACCGCCGCCTGGCCCGGCCCGACGTGGTTGCGCAGCTGGTCGACCGGTTGCGCATCGGCGGCACGCTGCACATCGCCACCGACATCGCCGACTACGCGGCACAGACACTTGCTGTATGCGGGGCGGAGCAGCGCCTGCGCGGTGGTGTCGTGGCCCGGCCCGAGTGGCGCCCGGTCACTCGCTTCGAGCTGCGCGGGTTGGCCGCTGGGCGCGTGCCGACCGATCTGATCTACGAGCGTGTGGGCTGATGGGCCCGCGGCGCGTGCCTCACATCTCTGCCCGCCTGCGGGTCAACGCGTGCGCGATCCTTGGCATCGCGGTCGGTGCCCTTGCGGCGCCGTTCGGGCCGTGGCAGCTGTCGGTGCTGGTGGGGTGGGCGGTCTTGGCCGGCGCACTGCTGGTGTGGATGTGGAGCGAGATCGGGTCGTGTGATGCTGCCGCCACCGAGGCCCGGTCCACCGTCGAGGACAGCAGCCACACCACCGCCGTCCTGGTGATGGTCGCCGCCAGCGTGATGAGCCTCGGCGGGGTGGCGATGGGCCTGGCCAAGTCGCGGCACGTCAGCTTCGGTGTGGAGGTGGCGTTGACGGTCGTGTCGGTGCTGTCGGTGTTGCTGTCGTGGTGCGTGGTCCAGACGATGTTCACCATCCACTACGCGCACCAGTACTACATCGAACCGGTTGGCGGCATCGAGTTCCCCGGCGCCGACGCGCCCGACTATCGCGACTTCGCCTACTTCGCGTTCACCATCGGCATGTCGTTCGCCACCAGCGACTGTGTGATCACGAGTCGAGTCATCCGCCGCATCGCCTTGCGGCATGCGCTGGTCAGCTATCTGTTCGGTGCCGTGATCGTCGGCCTGACGATCAACGTCATGGCCAGCTTCATCGGCTGATCGCGACGACCTCGGGGTCGGGCGAGCGTCCGATGCCGCCGTCGCGCAGCAGCATGCCGGTGAGCTGGCGGTCGAGGTTGGTCTGTCGCCACACGAGCATCGCCTGCGCCAGCGGCAGCACCACGGCCGGGTCGGTGACGGTCGTCTGCCAGGTGGGGTCGACGGCAAGGTCGTAGCACAGCCAGTCGCCGTCGCCGAACTGCACGTAGGCGTGGCTCTCGTTGCGCAGCACGGCCAGGTTCAACCGCTCCAGGCGGCGATCCCACGGCCACTCGTTGTTGCCGAACGGGATGAAGACGTCGCGCCAGTCCCATTCGTAGTGAGCTGCGTCGCGCCAGTGCGGAGGCTGGTCGCCGTGCAGGAACGGCGTGAGCGGCAAGCCGTCGCACTGCACTGGCACCGGAAGGCCGATGAGCTCGCAGACGGTGGGCATGATGTCGACGTTCTCGGTGAACTCGGTGACGACGGTGCCGTGCGCCTGCGGATGGCGCGGGTCGCGGATGGTGGTCTGGATGTGGTAGCTGCTCTCGAACCAGCCGCACTTCTGCTGGAGGCCCTGGTCGCCCAACTGCTCACCGTGGTCGGAGGTCATCACGATCACCGTGTTGTCCCACTGGCCGTTCGCCTTCAGCGCGTCGATCAGGCGGCCGATGTGGAAGTCGACCTCGCTGATCATGCCGTAGTACTGCGAACGCATGTGTGCGATGTCGTCGGGCGTACCCGCGGCGACAGCGCTGAGGAGGCTGCGGTGCAGGCGGTGCACCGGCTGCGGGATCGGCAGCGGCGGCGGGCAGTCGGCGGGGTCGTACATGGTGGCGTACGTACCGGCGGCGTCGTAGGGCGGGTGGGGGCGGATGTACGAGCAGTGAGCGAACCACGCGCCGTCCTGCTCGCCGAGCCAGCGAAGGATGTGATCGGTGAGGAAGGTCGTCACCGAGTGCTCGGCCGGGCGCTCGTGCTCGGTGGCGAGGGCGAGGTTCGGGTCGTCGATCTGCGGGCCGTCGTAGCCCAGCTCGCGCAGCCACGCCAGCCAGGGCGCGTGGTGCTCGTCGAGGTTCAGCAGTTCCTCGAAGCCGGGCAGGATGCTCTCGTACGTGGAAAGACGCGGATCGTTCGGGTCGGCGATCTGGCGCGGATCGGCACCGGTGTCGGTGTAGCCGAACGTCACCGGGTGGTAGCCGGCGCGGATCGCTGCACGGGCGACGTTGTCGAAGCGATGGTCGAGCGGAGTGCCGTTGGCGACCACCCGGTTGTTCATCTGATAGGTGCCGGTGTACAGCGCTGCCCTGCCCGGTGCGCACGGTGCGGCCTGCGAGTAGTGGCGGGCGAATCGCACGCCGTGCGCGGCGAGCGCATCGAGGTGGGGTGTGCGCACCAGCGGGTGGCCGGCGCAGGACAGCGTGTCGCCTCTGAACTGGTCGAGCGTGACGAAGAGAACGTTCGGCTGCATGGTGCTCCGTGGTGTCTCGTGAGAGGTGGTGTCAGCGTGCCAGTTCGGCGCGCAACTGGTCGAGACCGACGGCACCGAGGGCGAGTGCCTTCGTGTGCCACGCCTTCAGATCGAACGCGGCACCGTCTCGGGCCTCCGCGTCGGCACGAGCGGCCTCCCATTCGCGCTGGCCGATCTTGTAGCTGATGGCCTGCGCCGGCCAGCCGAGGTAACGGTCGATCTCGCTGCGCATGAACGTTTCGGTGTTGCCGGTCTCCTTCACCGCGAACTCGAACGCGAGGTCGGCGGTCCACACCTCACCGCCATGGAACGGCGTGCCGTCGTTGAGGGTGGTGCCCTCCGGGATGCGGAAGCCGAGGTGCATGCCGATGTCGATGATCACGCGCACGGTGCGCAGGATCTGCCCGCCGAGGAAGCCCAGCCGGTGGTCGGGGTTCGCGAACCAGCCGAACTCGTCGCACAACGCTTCGGCGTAGAGCGCCCAGCCTTCGCCGTGGCCGCTGATGAACGCGCTGCGTTGGATGCGGCTGAGCGAGGCGGCCTGCACCTTGGCGTAGCCGATCTGCAGGTGGTGGCCCGGCACCGACTCGTGGTAGCAGGTGGTGACGTCGCCCCACTTGGGGAAATGGGTGCGTCCCAGCGTCGGGTACCACGTGCGGCCGGGGCGGCTGAAGTCCTCCGACGGGCCGGTGTAGTACGCGGCCGCGGCGCTGCCGGCAGGCGGGATGAGCGCTTCGCAACGGTCGATCTCGGCGGGGATCTCGAAGTGCTGCTTGCTGTTCGCGAGTGCCTCGTCGGTCATCTCCTGCAGCCACTGCTGGTACGCCTCGGCGGAGTGCAGGGCGCGGGCGGGCGACGGGTCGGTGTCGAGCAGTTCGATCACCTCGGCGAAGCTCGCACCCGGCTTGATCTGCGCACAGGTCTTGGCGATCTCGGCGCGCAGGTGGTGGAAGTCGCCCCATGCCCACTCGTACATCTCCACCGGGTCGAGGTCGGCGCCCAGGAAGGCGCGCACGTTGAGTGCGTAGCGCTCGGGGCCGCAACCGTCGACGGGGTCGGCGGCCAGGGCGTAGGTGTCGCGCAGGTAGGCAGCGAGCGCGCCGAACGCTGCATTGGCTGCGGCCGCGCCGTCGGCCAGTTCGGCCTGCAGTGCGGGGGAGACGTCGGTGCGCGCCGCTGCTTCCTCCACGAGCGTGTCGAACCATCGGTTCTCGGCCCAGGTGCCCGCCTGGTCGGCGGCGGCGAGCGCCTGGCGGCGAGCGGCGACGATGCCGTCGGCACGGCCCTGCTC
>JBAVTH010000171.1:0-8107 GCA_049696035.1 Ilumatobacteraceae bacterium | reverse complement strand
CTTCTGCGGCGTCGGCGCAGCCGATCGTGTTGGCCGCTGGGGTCGGTCGCGCCGCCGCGGCACTGACCGGGGGCGATCGGCACGGCGTCAGCGTGGGCGCCGGCCTCCGCGACCTGTCGGTGCTCGGGCCGGCCTCGGTGAGCGATGAGGAGCTGGCGGCAGTCTTGTTGTCCGTGCCTGCGGCCGAGATGGCCTACACCCTGGTGCGCCGAGGCAGCGGCGACCTGTCCGATTGGCTGGTCAAGGAGTCGGCCGCCTGGCTGCGGGAGCGGGCCGCGACCCTCGGCATTCAACTGCCCGCCGACTGGACCGGCCTCGACAGCATCAGCCCGATCACGCTGGAGGCCGGCGGCCAGGTGTGGTTGGTGGTCGATCGCACGGAGCGCGATGTGTTCGAGAGCTTTCCGTGGCAGGTCGGCGAGCCTGCCCCTGTGGTCGTCGACGTCGGCCAGGTCGATGCGCTCGTGTCCGGGCAGCGGGCGGTCGCCTCCTGCGGCGGCCTCGAGTTCACGCTGTTGACCCTGCCCAGCCCGAAGAATGCGGACCTCGGCGAGTTGTTGCGCGATCTGCTCGCACCGCTGGCCTGCTGAGCGACTCAGACCGTCGGCGGCACGGTGCGGGCGGCGGCGAAGCGTTCGGCCACGTTGGGCCAGTTGGTGATGTTCCAGAACGCCTTCACGAAGTCGGCCTTCACGTTCTTGTACTGGAGGTAGTAGGCGTGCTCCCACGAGTCGATCACCAGCAGCGGCACGGAGCCGGCGCCGACGTTGCCCTGGTGGTCGTAGATCTGCTCGATCACCAGCTTGCCGGCCACCGGCTCCCACGCAAGCGCACCCCAGCCGATGCCTTGGACGTTGACGGTGGCGGCAGTGAGCTGGGCCTGCATCGCGTCGAAGTCGCCGAAGTGCTCGTCGATCGCCGTGGCCAGCTCACCCTCGGGGCGGCCGCCGCCATCGGGGCTCATGTTCGTCCAGAAGATGCTGTGCAGCACGTGGCCGCTGACGTGGAACGCGAAGCTGCGCGAAAGCTGGTTGATGTTGCCGAAGTCGCCGGCTTCGCGGGCGACGTCCAATGCGTCGAGGGTGTCGTTGGCGCCTTTCACGTAGGCGGCGTGATGCTTGTCGTGGTGCAGGCTGACGATCTCGCCGCTGTAGTGCGGCTCCAGGGCGCCAGGCGAGTACGGCAGTTCGGGGAGGGTGTATGCGGTCATGGCCAACCTTCGCGCGAATCCGGCTGGTACGCACGGCGCGTGTGAACGCGTGGCAACCTGAGCGGATGAGTTCGCAGCCGTCGGGGAACATCGAGCAGTACGACCTGGTCATCATCGGTGCCGGCAGTGGCAACTCGATCATCTGCCCGGAGATGGACGGCTGGCGGATCGCGATGATCGAGCGCGGGCTGTTCGGCGGCACCTGCCTCAATCGCGGGTGCATCCCGTCCAAGATGCTGATCTACCCGGCCGACCTCGCCGAGCACGCGAAGGACAACGCCCGCTACGGCATCCACACCGAGTTCCTCGGCGCCGACTGGCCGGCGATCGTGCATCGCGTGTTCGGGCGCATCGACCCCATCGCCGAAGGCGGTCGCGAGTACCGGCACAGCCTCCCCAACGTGGATGTCTACGAGCACTCGGCGCACTTCGTCGGCGAGCGCGAGCTGGAGGTGGCCGGCACCCGAATCCGTGGCGAGCGCGTCGTCATCGCCGCCGGCGCCCGCTCGTTCATCCCCGATGTGCCGGGCATCGACGACGTGCCGTTCCACACCAGCGACAGCATCCTGCGCATCGCCCGGCAACCCAAGCACCTGATCATCCTCGGTGGCGGCTTCATCGCCACCGAGCTCGGCCATGTGTTCCAGGCGCTCGGTTCCCAGGTCACCATCGTGAACAGGGGTCACCACCTGTTGTCCGCGGAGGATCGCGACGTGTCGCGTCGGTTCACCGAACTGGCCCGCGAACGCTTCGACGTGTCGCTGGGCACCAAGGTGGAGCGTGTGTACCGCACCGACGACGGCGTGGGCCTGCAGGTGGTGTGCGATGGCGGTCCGCGCACGATCGAGGGCGACGTGCTGCTCGTCGCTGCCGGCCGCATGCCCAACAGCGATCAGCTGCACGTCAGCGAAGCGGGCATCGCCATCGACGATCGCGGCAACATCGCTGTCGATGCGCACGGTCGCACCAGTGCGCCTGGCGTGTGGGCTCTCGGCGACATCAACGGCCGCCATCAGCTCAAGCACATGGCCAACGGCGAGGCGAAGGTGGTGCAGCACAACCTGATCCATCCCGACGACCTCCACACCTACGACGAACGGCCCGCGCCGCACGCCGTGTTCACCAGCCCGCAGATCGGCGCCGTCGGCCTCACCGAGGCGCAGGCCGAGGCGAGCGGCGAGCCATACGTCAGCATCATCCACGACTACGCCGGCGCCGCCTACGGCTGGGCGATGGAGGACACCACCAGCTTCTGCAAGCTGATCGGCGACCCCCGCACCAGAAAGGTGATCGGTGCCCACGTGATCGGGTACCAGGCCAGCATCCTCGTGCAACTGCTGGTGCAGGGCATCCACCTCGGGAACACGGCTGACGAGATGGCCACCGGCCAGGTGTGGATCCACCCGGCGCTCAGCGAGGTGGTCGAGCAGGCACTGCTCAAGCTGATCGAAGCGTTCGACGGCGCCAGCGCGACCGGCTGACGCTCACACCGTTCTCTTACGGTTCGGCGGTTGCTGCTTAACCTCGGCGGCGCATCATGTTCCTCGCCACCCCCCACCATTGAAGGAACCCCGATGAACAAGAAAATGGTAAGTGCGGGTCTCGCCGCCGGTCTGCTCGCAGGAACCGGCGCCGGTTTGATCCTCCAGATGACCGGCTCCGCCGGTGCCTCCGGCTCCACGGTCGTCGTCGCCGCCAGCGGTGACACGACCGACACGACCAACACGAACGGCACGACTGCCGCCGACGATGCGGCCGGACAGGCGGACCACACGGCCCGGCTGACGGAAGTGCTGCAGCCGTTGGTGGATGACGGCACGCTCACCCAGGCGCAGCTCGACAAGGTGATCACCACCCTCGAGGCCGCCGGCCCGATGGGCGGCGACCATGGCGGTCGCGGCCCCGGTGGCGGCGCTGGTCTGACCACGGTTGCCGCAACGCTCGGCATGACCGAGGCCGAAGTGCGTGATGCGATCTCCAACGGCCAGACGCTGGCCCAGTTGGCCGAGGCCAAGGGCTCGTCAGCGCAGGCGCTGATCGACGTGCTCGTTGCCGACCTCAAGACCCACCTCGATGAGGAAGTCGCCGCCGGTGACCACACGCAGACCGAAGCCGACGCCAAGCTGGCCGACGCCACGACCCGCATCACGGACTTCGTCAACAACACCGACACCGCCGGCCCGATGGGCGGCCCCGGTGGGCACGGCGGCCCTGGCGGCCACCACGGTGATCGCGACGGCGACGCCACCACCGGCTGAGTCGGGCGACGGCAACACTTCACACACGTCGTACGATCGGCCGGGGCGGTTCCTCCCATCGCCCCGGCCGATCGGCCGCCTTCGAGCGGTCATCGCGAACGCCAGACAGGATTGACAGCAATGAGCGGACGGATACTGATCGCCGACGATGACAGGGCCATCCGAGAGGCCTTGGCCCGCGCTCTCGGCCTGGAGGGCTACGACGTCGTGCAGGCACCAGATGGCGCCCAGGCGCTCAGCCTGATCGAGAGCAGCAAGCCCGACGTGGCGGTGCTCGACGTGATGATGCCCAACGTGGATGGGCTCACCGTGTGCCGTGTGCTGCGGGCCGAGCGCAACCGCATTCCGGTGCTGATGCTCACCGCCCGCACCGAGACGCCCGACCGTGTGGCCGGCCTCGATGCCGGCGCCGACGACTACCTGGCCAAGCCCTTCGACCTCGACGAGCTGCTGGCCCGCATTCGTGCGCTGCTGCGCCGCGCCCGGCCGGAGGAGGAGGCCGTCGACGAGCCGTTGCAGCTGGCCGACCTGCGCCTCGACCCCACCTCGCGCCGGGTCTGGCGCGGTCAGCGGGAGGTCGAGCTCTCCAAGACCGAGTTCGACCTGCTCGAGTTGCTGGTGCGCAACCAGGGCATCGTGCTCGAGCACAGCACCATCTACGACCGCATCTGGGGCTACGACTTCGGCCCCGACTCGAAGAACCTCGCCGTCTACATCTCGTACCTGCGCCGCAAGCTGGAGGGTGAAGGCGACAGCAAGCTGATCCACACCGTTCGGGGCGTGGGCTACACGGTGCGTGCCGCGTGAGCCTGCGGCTCAAGATCGTCCTCGCGCTCACCCTGCTGGCCGCGGGCGCAACGGCCGCCATCGGCTTCGTGTCGTACACCAGCACCAAGCACGAGCTGGAGGAGACGATCAACAAGTCGCTCGACGCGGCGGCGCGTGAGTTCCAGCGAGAGCCCGGCCTGGGCGACCCCGACGGCGATGGCGACGAGCAGGTCGGCCGGCCCATCCGGCCGCGCAGCTTCGAGCAGGTGCTCTACCAGGCCATCGACAGCGGTGGCGCGGTGGTGCGCACCGGTTCCTACGCCTTGCCGGTGAGCGACGCCGACAAAGCGGTGGCCTCGTCCGCGAGCGCCGGCGCCACTGCGCGCTATGACGTGACGATCGATGGTGAGTCCTATCGAATGCTCACGGTGAAGAGCGACCACGGGGCGGTGCAGCTGGCCCGTTCGCTGGCGGAGAGCCAGAAGTCCGTGGAGCGGATTCTGGGCAGCACGCTGGTCGCCGTGTTGGTGGTCGCGTTCGCCTCCGCGCTGCTCGGGTGGCTCATCGCCCGGCAAGTCACCCGCCGGCTCCTGCGGCTCACCACCGTCGCCGGTGAGGTGGCCGACACCGGCCGATTGGATGTCGACGTGCCGGTCGACGGCGGTGACGAGACCGGTCAGCTCGGTCGCGCGTTCAGCGCCATGCTGGCGGCTCTGCAGGCCAGCAAGCACGAGCAGCACCAGTTGGTGCAAGACGCCAGCCACGAGCTGCGCACCCCGCTCACCAGCCTGCGCACGAACATCTCCGTGCTGCGCCGGCGTCACGATCAGCTGACGGCAGACTCGCGCCAGCAGCTGCTCTCCGATCTCGACAGCGAGACCCGCGAGCTCACCGACCTGGTCAACGAGCTGGTCGAGCTGGCCACCGATCGGAGGGACGACGAAACGGTGCAGCCGGTGCGCCTCGCCGACGTCGCCGAGCGGGCGGCGGCCCGTGCTCGGCGCCGCTTCGGCCGCGAGGTGGTGCTGAGCGCCGACGAGAGCCTCGTCGATGGCCGTCCCAACGGACTGGAACGGGCGACCCAGAACCTCATCGACAACGCCTGCAAGTTCGCGCCGGAAGGGCCGATAGAAGTGGCGGTCTCGGCCGGTGTGGTGACCGTGCGCGATCACGGCCCGGGCCTGAAGGCCGACGACGTGCCGCACCTGTTCGACCGCTTCTACCGATCGGTGGAGATGCGCAGCAAGCCCGGCTCGGGCCTCGGCCTGTCGATCGTCAAGTCGGTGATCGATGCCCACGGCGGCACCGTCTTCGCCACCAACGCTCCCGGCGGCGGGGCCGAGATCGGCTACCGCATCCCCACCGGCTGAGATCGGCCGGCCGGTTGCAGTGCGGTAACGTCGTTATCCACGGCCAGTGGGCCCGAGTGCAAGAGGGAGCGTCATGACGGACACCGTGAACCCGTACCTGGTGGGCAACTACGGGCCGGTGGCCGACGAGGTCACGGCCTTCGACCTGCCGGTGGTCGGCGAGATCCCCGAGGAGCTGGCCGGGCGCTACCTGCGCAACGGGCCGAACCCCGCAGAAGAAGTGAACGCCGCCACGCATCACTGGTTCGTCGGCGACGGCATGGTGCACGGTGTGAGGCTGCTGGGTGGCAGGGCCGAGTGGTATCGCAACCGCTACGTCGGCTCGACGCACCTCAGCGAGCTCCGCGGCCAGCCCGACATCCCCGGCCGCAACTGGAACGACAACCCCGGTGGCCCCAACACCAACGTCGGAGGCTTCGCCGGTACCACGTGGGCGATGGTGGAGGCCGGCGGCTGCCCTGTGGAGCTGACCTACGAGCTGGAGACGGTCGGGCGCAACGACTTCTACGGCACGCTGCCCGGGGCGTTCACCGCACACCCGAAGGTGGACGCCGACACCGGTGAGATGCACGCCGTCGTCTACGCCCTGCCGCAATGGTTGGATCACGTCCAGTACGTCGTCGTCGGCACCGACGGCCGTGTCCGCCGCACGGTGGATGTGCCGGTCAGCGACGGGCCGATGATCCACGACATGTCGCTCACGCAACGGTATGCCATCGTCTACGACATGCCCGTCACGCTCAACATCGAGATGGCGATGGAGGGCCGCTTCCCGTTCAAGTGGAACCCGGGCCACGGCAGCCGGCTCGGTTTCCTGCCGCGCGAGGGTGAGGCCGCCGACATCGTGTGGGTCGACGTGCCGATCAGCTACGTCTTCCATCCGATGAACGCGTACGACCAGCCCGACGGCAGCGTCGTCATCGATCTGTGCGTCTACGACACGATGTTCGACACCGACGTGCGCGGGCCGTTCGGCGACAACTTCGCCCGTCTCGAACGGTGGGTCGTGAACCCGGGCACGCGCACCTGCAGCACCACGGTGATCGACGGCAGCTGGGTCGAGTTCCCGCGCCACCGCGGCTCGCTCACCGGCAAGCCGTATCGCTACGGGTACTGCGCCAGCCCCAGCCTGGAGCCCGGCTGGCCGACCCTGAAGTACGACCTGCACACCGGTGAGCGGCAGGTGTTCGATCACGGCCCGGGCCGCAGCGCCGGCGAGCCGGTGTTCGTCGGCCGCCACGGCAGCACGGTGGAGGACGACGGCTTGCTGGTGCCGTTCGTGCACGACGTGCAGCAGGGCTCCGCCGAGCTCGTGATCCTCGATGCGCACGACTTCGCCCGCCCGCCGGTTGCACGGGTGATGCTCCCGCAGCGGATCCCCTACGGCTTCCACGGCAACTGGGTGAGCGACCGATCGGTGCCGCCGCCGGCCTGAGCTCGGCCGGTAGGGGGCTCAGCCGGCGAGCAGCTCTGCGAAGGTGATGCGTTGGACGCGCGGACCCGGGGTGGCGAGGTCGCCGAGGGGCGCTGTGTGAGCGCGCCAGCCGATCTCGGTGTTGTCGGGGCGGTGGTGGTGCCAGTGGCCGTGTTCATCGCGCCGGGTGAGGTAGCCGCGCGTTCGCCATCGGTTGTGGTGCCCGCAGGTGGGAGCACCGTTGCCGGTTCTGGTGGGGCCGGCGGTGGCGTACGGCAGCATGTGGTCGGCCTCGCACTGGCTGGCCGGCCGGTGGCAGCCGGGCCAGCAGCACCGTGGTGACGACATCAGCACCAGCTCGCGCAACGCTCCGGTGAACAGCCGCTGCTTGCGGCCGGCATCCACGACCACACCCGCAGAATCGACCACCACACGACGCACGTGACCCATCGCGGCCGCGACCAGCACGTCGTGCGGGTCGATCTGGTGGCCGTCGGCGGTCTCGCACGGTTGCCACAGCTCGAGCGGGTCCAACGGGTCGACCGCTTCGGGCCGGCCGCCCAGCGCCTTGTGCAGGTGGTGGCAGAACCGGTCATAACCCATGACGAGGTTGACCGTCACGTTCGACCCGGTGGACCCACCTGCATCTGCACCTGTACCCGCGCCGGCTGCGGTGAGGAAGACCGCGAGCAGGGCATCGGCGCGTCGTTGGGCGTCGGTGCGGGCCAGCAGCCCGGGGCACATGCCCTCGCCGTGTTCGGCGACCCCGGCTTCCCAATCGGCCAGGAACTCCGTCTGGGCGAAGGCGTCGAGGATCTCCTTGATCTGCACGCCGGCGGCGGTGCCGCCGTTGGCATCGAGCTGGAAGTCGTGGTCGCCGAGGTGGAGGCGGGCGTTGCGGTTGCGGTGTGCCTTCTCGTTCCGGTCGCCCGTGCCGTGCTCATCGGCCAACGACTCCCACCGGGCCAGCACGATGACCAACTGGTCGTAGTCCAAGCTTCGCGCCTGCTGCACCAGCAGATCCATCGATGCGTCGAGATGCGCTTGCACCCGTGGGTTGGCCGCCACCCGCGCCAGCGCGTGCATC
>JBAVTH010000170.1:0-2994 GCA_049696035.1 Ilumatobacteraceae bacterium | reverse complement strand
CTGCTGCACCGGCCGCTGCACGCCGGCGCCACGAGCATCACCACCCAGCGCATCGACCTGGCCCGCAACGGCGGCCGCGAGCTGCACACCGTCGCCCCCGGGACGGAGTTCGTCGCCACCCTCCAGCCCGGCGTCCGCGGAGTGGAAGCCGCCCGCTCGCCGGCAGCCGCGACGCCTACGTCGGTCACGGTCGTCCTCGATGCCGGCGAGCGGGATCCCACCGTGCTCGCCGTGCAGCCTCCCGACCCGGCCACCATCGACCTCGCCGAGGCACCGCGCATCGTCGGCGGCGGAGCCGGCCTCGACGGACCCGAGCGCATCACCCAACTCGCCGGCGTCGGCGCCGCGATCGGGGCCAGCATGGGCGCCACCAGGGTGGTCACCGACCGCGGCTGGGTGCCCCACGCCCGCCAGATCGGCACCACCGGGGTGGTGGTCGACCCGCGGCTGTACCTCGCGTTCGGTGTCAGCGGCGCAGTGCAGCACACCAGCGGCCTGGGCAACCCCGACCACATCATCTCGGTGAACACCGACCAGCACTGCCCGATGATGCAGTTGGCCGATCTCGCGATCGTCGCCGACGCCAACGCGACTCTGGAAGCCCTCGCCGGGCTGCTGACCGGAGGCACACCATGACCGGCCGGGCCGTGGGCACTCCGGCGACGGACACGACACCCGATGTCGACGTCGTGGTCGTCGGAGGCGGCCCGGCCGGCTCGTGCGCAGCCATCGTCGCGGCTCGCGCCGGGCTGTCGGTGGTGCTCCTCGAGCGCGGCCCGTTCCCGGGCAGCAAGAACATGTACGGCGGCGTCGTGTACCCGCGCATCCTCGACGAGCTGATCCCCAACTGGTGGGAGGAAGCGCCGATCCAGCGTTGGGTCACTCGACGCAGCACGATGCTGCTCACCGACACGCAGGCGCTCACCGTCGACTTCCGCGCCGAGGCGTGGGGCAAGCCGCCGTACAACGGGGCCACCGCCTTCCGCCCCGACTTCGACAACTGGTTGGCCGGCCACGCGCAGGCGGCCGGCGCTCAACTGATCACCAGCACCACCGCCACGGGCCTCATCCGCGACGCCCACGGCAAGGTGGTCGGCGTGCGCACCGACCGGCCCGACGGCGATCTCATCGCCCGCGTCGTCATCGCCTGCGACGGCGTCAACAGCTTCCTCGCCAAGGAGGCCGGGCTCTACGAGCACACCGACGCGAAGCACTTCACGCTCGGCGTGAAGGAGACGCTGGCGCTGCCCAAGGACGTGATCGATGAGCGCTTCGGCGTGCGCGGGCGCGAGGGCGTCGACATCGAGATCATCGGCGCCACCGGAGGCGTCAACGGCGGCGGGTTCCTCTACACCAACCTCGACACGATCGCCGTCGGCGTGGTGCTGAAGCTGTCCAAGCTGGGCGCGCAGCAGCAACGGCCCGAACAGATCATCGCCAACCTCAAGGCGCACCCGGCGATCGCTCCGCTCGTGCAGGACGGACAACTGAAGGAGTACAGCGCCCACGTCATCCCCGAAGCCGGGCTGAAGATGATGCCGAAGATGACCACCGACGGCATGCTCGTGGCCGGTGACGCCGCCGCCTTGTGCCTGGCCGCCGGCATCTGGCTCGAGGGCGTGAACTTCGCGATGGCCAGCGGGATGTATGCCGGCGAGGCGGCCGTGGAGGCAGTGCGAGCCGGCGACACGAGCGCCACCGGCCTGGTCGGCTACCAGCGCCGGCTCAGCGACACCTTCGTGCTGCGCGATCACCGCAAGCTGCACCGGGCGCCCGAGCTGGTGCTCAGCGACAGGGTGCAGCACCTGTACCCGACGATGGTGGCCAACGTCGTCGAGCGGATGTTCCGCGTCGACAACCCGCACCCGAAGCCGGGCGTGCGGCGCATCTTCAACCAGGAGCGCAAGCGCGCCGGCGTGCGGCGGCGCGATCTGTTGCGCGACGGCTGGACCGGCTTCAGGAGCTTCGGATGAGCGATCCCAGCGGCTTCACCCGCTCACACCCGGCGGAGATCCTCGCGCCCAGTTCGTGGGGCGGCATGTCGTTCCAGGAGCGGATGGCCACCGCCGAGTTCCGCATCCACCACCAGCCGCACATCGTGGTCGACGGGTCGGTGTGCGAAGGCTGCAGCACGCGCGAGTGCATCGTGGCCTGCCCGGCCAACCTGTTCGTGCCCACCAGCGACGGCGGCCTCGTGTTCAACCACGAGCAGTGCTTCGAGTGCGGCACCTGCTACCTCGTGTGCAACCGCGAGGGCGCGATCAGTTGGAACTACCCCGAGGGCGGCCACGGCGTCGTCTTCCGCCGCACATGAGCGCGTCCCACCCGGTGGTCGTCTGCTTGAAGTGGGTGACCCACCCCGGCGAACCCCACGACGAACGCTTCGCCGGCATCAGCCCGGCCGACCAGTCGGCCCTGGAGTTCGCGCTCGTGCAGGCGGCGGCGCTCGGAGCCGGCGTCACCGCCGTCACGGTCGGTCCGCTCGCCGCCGACAAGGTGCTGCGCGACGCGCTCGCCTGCGGCGCCTCGCAGGCCATCCGCATCGATGCAGCGGCCGCGCTGTCCAGCAGCGAAGTGGCCGATGCGATCGCCGATGCGGTCTCGACCGCCGAGTGGGTGTGGTGCGGCGACTACTCGCTGGATCGCGGCTCGGGCAGCGTGCCCGCGTTCGTTGCGGCCCGCCTGGGCGCCCAGCAGGCACTGGGCATCATCGCCGTCGAGTGGATCGACGGCGCGCTGACGGCCACCCGCCGGCTCGATGGCGGCCGGCGCGAACTGCTGGCCGTCAGCGCCCCGGCAGTCGTCAGCGTCGAGGGGGCCACCGCGCATCTCCGCCGCGCCGGGCTGGCCGCGCTGCGCACCGCCGCGGCGCACGCGATCGAGGTCGTCCAACCGTCGGCCCCTGCCCATGCCGAGGCCGCCGTGGTGCGCCCGTACCGCCCGCGAGCACGCGCCCTGGCGGCCCCGGCAGGTAGCCCGCTCGAACGCTTGCGG
>JBAVTH010000169.1:0-14881 GCA_049696035.1 Ilumatobacteraceae bacterium | reverse complement strand
ACGTTGAACGACACCGACTGACCCGACTCGTTCGCCGGACCAGGACTGATCGCCGTCGCCCAACCGGACACCGACTGCGCACCCGCATCCTCCGACACCGTCTGATCGCCACCCTTGACGAAGCTCGGCGCATCGTTGAGCGCACCCACTGTGATCACGAAGGTCTGCGGCGCACTCGTGTCCACACCACCGTTCGCCGTCCCACCATTGTCGGAGACCGTCAGCGTGACCGTCGCCGAGCCGCTTGCGTTCGCCGCTGGCGTGAACGTCAACGTCCCGTCCGCAGCAACCGCCGGACCAGCCGAGAACAACGCAGCATTCGAGTTCCCCGTCACGTTGAACGACACCGTCTGACCCGACTCGTTCGCCGGACCCTTGCTGATCGCCGTTGCCCACGCGGCGACGCTCTGCGCACCCGCATCCTCCAACACCGACTGATCTGCACCCTTGACGAAGCTCGGCACATCGTTGATGCACTGCACCGTCACCGAGACCGTTGCCACGGAGCCACCGTTGAGCGTGTACGTGAACGTGTCGTCGAAGCCGATGCTCGTGTTGCAGTAGTCCGCGTTCGGTGCGTAGGAGACGGCCAGGCCGCCTCCGAGGATCGCCACCGTGCCATTCGAGGGCTGCGTCACCGAGGCAACCTGCTTCGGGCCGCCGTCGACATCCGTGTCGTTGGCGAGCACGTTCACCGTGGTGGCGCTGCTGTCCTCCGCCACCGTCGCGGAATCGGCGACTGCCAGCGGCGCGTCGTCGACGCATGTCACGGTCATCGTCACTGTGGCGACCGAACCGCCGTTGAGCGTGTAGGTGAACGTGTCCAACGAGGGCAGCACGAGCGCTGACGTGGCCGCTGCCGCAGCATTGCAGTAGTTCGCGCTCGGCGCATAGGTCAGCCCGGAACCGCCGCCCGTGACCACGACAGAGCCGTGGGTCGGCTGGGTCACGGAGATGACCGTCTTGGGGCCGCTGTCGACGTCGGTGTCGTTGCCCAGGACCGGGATGGGCGTCGCAGCCGAGTCCTCGGTGACCGTCGCTGCATCCGCCACCGCGACCGGCAGGTCGTCGACGCAGTTGACCGTGACGGCCACCGTCGCCGTCGAACCGCCGTTGAGCGTGTAGGTGAAGGTGTCGAGCGGCGCGCCGGGCGGGGCGTTGCAGTAGTTCGCGTTGGGCGTGTACGACAGCGCGGCGCCTGCGCCGGTGATCGCGACAGCACCGTTGACCGGCTGTGTCACCGAGAGCACGGACTTCGGGCCGCCGTCGACGTCGGTGTCGTTCCCGAGCACCGGAATCGTGGTGGCCGCGTCGTCCTCGGTGAGTGTGGCCGCGTCGTCGACCGCCAGCGGCAGGTCGTCGACACACGTCACTGTCACCGTCACCGTCGCGGTCACACCGCCGAACAGCGTGTACGTGAAGGTGTCGAGCGGCGCGACCGACACGGGCGCGGGCTGCGTGTTGCAGAAGTTCGCCGGGGGGAGGTAGGTCACCCCGCTGCCGCCGCCGGTGATGGCCACGGTGCCGTGTGGCGGCTGCGTCACGGATGCGACCTTCAGCGGGCGGCCGTCATGGTCCTGATCGTTGGCCAGCACCGGCACGGCGGTCGCGGCGGAGTCCTCGGTGACCGTGATGCTGTCGTCACCCGCAGTCACGTTGGAGGGCAGCCAGCCGACGACATCGATGATGATGTCGACAGTGCCGGAGGCGTTGTAGACGGAGACGCTGCCGTCGGGGCCGAGCCGGCCGATCACCAGGTTCGGGGCCACGACGTTCGGCTGCGGGTTCAGGTCGGAGGCCAGCGGCTGCGGCGAGCCGGTGGGAAACACCGTCAGGTAGGTGCGCTCGGTCTGGCGCACCGCAGTGAGGTTGAACACGACACTGCCGGCCCCTGCGGCGGGCACGCCGCCGTTACCCGCGATCTGGAACACGCGCGTGGCGTTCGGACCGAGCGGCGTGCCGTTGCGGGTATCAGCGACGCGCGCCGGCGGAACCGGTGTGAACCCGGGTCCTGCGCCGAACCAGCCGAGCACGTCGACCACCACGTGCACCGAGCCGGCATCGTTGTAGATCTTGATCTTGCCGTCGGCTCCGAGGGGGGTGACGACGAGGTTGGCGCCGGCGACGGCCGGCTGCACGTTGAGGTTCGAGGTTGCCGGGAACGGCGCGCCCGATGGGTGCACGGTGAGGAAGGTGGCTGCCGTCGCCCCCACGGACGTGACGTTGACCACCACCGCGGACACGCCACTGGCAGGGACACCGGCAACGCCGGCAAGCTGGACGGCCAGCGACTCACCGGCGCCGACCTTGTTGGAGGTCGTGCGGGTGTCGACCACGCGGGTGGGAGTCAGCCCCGTGAACGTCGAACCGATCGGGAACCAACCCTCCACATCGACGATCAGGTGGATGTCGCCATCGGAGTTGAACAGCGACACCTGACCACCGCTGCCCACCGGGACGACCACCAGGTTGCTGGTGACCGTGCCGGGGATCGGGTTCAGGTTCGACGTGCCCGGCAAGGCGATGCCTGTCGGGTACACGGTGACGAACCCGCGGACGGTCTGACCCACCGCGGTCACGTGGAGCGCGACCGAGCCGACACCCGTCGCGGGCACACCGCCGCGTCCGAGCACGCCGACGTTGATGGTGTGACCCGGCCCGACTGCCCCTGCGCCGGCCGCCAGGCCGTCGACCGTGGCCACGCCCGGCCGGGTGTCGAGCAGGCGGGCAGGGTTGAGTGCCGCGTAGCCGGTTCCGCCCAGCGGCGAGAGCGGTGGCGCCGCGATCGCGCGACCTGCGGACCCGGCGTCGGCGGCGCCGAACGAGGCGCCGAGGGCGACGAGCCCGGCACAGATGACGAACCACACGCGTTGAGCTTCCCGTCTCACAGTTGCGTTCCTAACACGTTCAACGCCCAGAGTCACGTGTTCGCCACATACTGTGGAACTGCTCAGGTTGATGTGGCCGAGACTGCGTCGTTCGTGCGCCACCATTCCACGAGGCGAGCCGCGGCCGAGAGGTACAGCCCGCGGTGGCCGGGGTCATCGCGAACCGCATGCAGGCAGGCCAGGACGTACTTCGTGAGGTGAGCATCCTCGTGGAGCGCGGCCGCCGTGGCCACCTCTGCCGGATCCGCTGTCGCGGCCACGGGTTCGATCCGATCGGGCAGTGTCGACGTGCCATGCGCGAGGCGGAAGCCGAGGGCGAACGTGCCCGCAACTGCCAGCGCGGTACGTGGATCGACACCCGAGTCGACCAGCGAGAGCACGGCCTGCGGCATGGTGAGCGCGTGGCTCCATCCGTACGGCGCCTGCTCCGGGTCGTCGTGCAGCATGCTCCATGCCGCGACGCGCGTGAGCGTGTGCAGCGCGGCGCGCACGTCGTAGTCGCCGGCGAGTGCCGGGCCGAGCAGGGAGTCGGCCATGCCGGGTCGCTGGGCCTGCGACATCAACGGGAAGATGTAGTCACTCCCCGGCCGGCCCAAGCTGGGCGCCGATCGCAGCGCTTCGTAGAGCAACGAGGCGTCGCCCTCGCCCGCACACCGTTCGTGCCACGTCACGCGCCACCCCGGCTGCGCCGTGAGCGCACGCAGGGGCCCGCGCAGCAGGGTGGTCGGCATGGTGTCGTCGTGCAGCAGGAGCGAGAGGGCGATCGGCGCGTGACCGGCCGCGGCCAACGACGTCACCACACCGTCCCCGATCAGCCGAACGACCTCGCCGGCGCTGACCGAAGGCAACCATGCAACCGCCAACGAATCGACCAGGTCCTGATCCCCTTCGGTGACTGCTGCGAGCAACTCTCGGTGGTGGACCGGCCCTTGTGACGGCGACGGAGAGCACACCCCGTCGCCGGCGGCGCGGTAGCGATCGACCAGATGATCGATCATTGCGAGCGCGCCAGCGCGGCTTCGTTCGTGCACGTAGGGCAGCAACTGCACCCTTGCCAGCAGTTCGAGCGGGGCGTGCAACACGAACGAGTCGGCGGGTTCCGCCTTCGGCACGGAAACTGCTGTCGCGGCGCGGGCGATCATCGCCGACGCCGTGGAGCCGAGAGTGGGCAAGCTGGAGTTGTGGAGCATGTCGACTACTCTCCAACCTCAAGCTTTGTTGAAGTCAAGCGCGTTCTCAGGAGTCACCAATGGGGTCCCCCGTTCCCTACTCGAAGCAGCCGCCCAAGCCGCTGCCGCCGCTGCTCACGATCGGCCAACTCGCCACCCGCGCCGGCATCGCCGCCAGCGCCCTGCGCTTCTACGAGACCCAGGGCCTGCTGCACACCACCAGGGCCGACAACAACCAGCGCCGATACGACCGCGATGCGCTCCGCCGCGTGGCGTTCATCCGCGCCGCCCAGACCGTGGGCCTGAGCCTCGACGAGATCAGGAAGGCGATGGACAGCCTGCCCGAAGGCCGCACACCGACTCATGCAGACTGGCGGGCGTTGGCCACCGCCTGGAAGGCGCAGCTCGACGAACGGGTCCGCCTGATCGAGCGACTGCGCAACGACCTCGAGTCGTGCATCGGCTGCGGCTGCCTCAGCATGGAGGCGTGCGCGCTGTACAACCCCAACGACGTCGCCTACAGCCTCGGCCACGGCGCCCAGTACCTGAAGGGTCACACCCCGGCCGACGCCGGCGTCGAGGTCTGACGCCACCGGCGAGACGCTGGCCGCAGCCACGGGTTTGGTCGCTATCGTGGCCGGGTCCAGTCTCGCCCGCGAGCGGACCCCCGCCCTCGTAGCTCAGGGGATAGAGCGTCGGCCTCCGGAGCCGGATGCGCAGGTTCGAATCCTGCCGAGGGCACCACACTGCCGAGGGCACCAAACGTCGGCAGGCGCCCAGCGCGCCGCCCGAGCCGCCCTGGTGGAGCGGCCCTACTGACGGGCCAGCCAGCTGCGGAAGGCGGAAGCCTCGGCCGACGTCCACAGCCGCGCGTCGCACTCCACGAGATAGCGGCGTGCCAGCGCGTCGACGCCTTCGGCCCCGAGCTCGCGGGCCAACGAGGCGACCAGCTCGCGGTCGGCGGCCATCAGCCGGCCGAGGCGCGCTGCGTCGGTGAGCTCGCGCAGGATGTCGAAGCCGGGGTCCGTGCTGGGAGCGAACTCGGAACGGCGCGTGGTGTAGTCGGCGACCTCGCGCTGCCAGGTTGTCTCGCTCGTCCGCGAAGCGGCCGGGATCCTGCTGACCGTGCGGCGCATGGGCGTCGAGGGCGAGCGAAGCGGGCTGCCGTCGACCACGCGGTGCAGCATCTCCAGTTGAGTACGCAGGCCGCCAGCACCCATTGCCGTCAGGTGCAACGGCATCGCCTCGAACACCACCGCCCGCACGTTGGGCAGCATCGGCAGCGTGTCGGAGAGCAGACGGATCAGTGCGTCGTCACACGGGCCGCTGTGCGCATCGAGGTAGTAGTCGCCCATCTGGAACCCTCCGGCGACATGTACTTCCAGCACCCTGTCGAGGGGGATCGAGCGCAGCACGTCGGCCACCGGCTGACGTCCGTTGCGCTCGTTCGCGAGCAGGTTGTGCAGATCGAGGAGTATCCCGCAGTCCGCGCGTTGCACGAGCTCTCGCAGGAAGTCGCCATCCGCCAGCTCGTCGTCGCCTGAGGCGACGTAGCTGACGCCGGTCTCGACGAGGAATGGCCGATCCAGGAGCTGCTGGTACTGGTGGATGTGGCAGACCGCGGCCTCGATGGTCTCCCACGTCTGCCGCGGCGGGAGCAGGAAGCCCGTGTGCCGGAGACCATCCTCGGCGGCGCGGGCGCTTCGGGACGGATGATCGAGCTCGGCGACCCGGTTGAAGGACAGGTGCTCGCTGGCGTGGCACGCCTGCAGGCGACGACAGCAGTCGGCGAACAGCTCCACACCCCGGGGGTCGGGTGGGAGCTGTCCGCCGACTGGAAAGCCGACCCCATGGGCGAGCAGTGGCCGGTCGATGTCGGCCAGCCAGCGCATCGCCTCCGGATCAGGTTCCCACCCGTCTGGAACCTCGAGCCAGAGGGTTTGCGGTTCCACCTCGACGACATCGACGAGCGCACCGATCTCCGACCAGAACAGGTCGAGACCACCGTGTGCCACCACTCCGACGCCGAGGTCGAGCCGCATGGGCGGGTCAGCCGAGCTCGGTCATCTGACGGATCTCGCCGGCAGGGTTGACGACGAAGTCCGGGTGCAGCAACCAGTTGATGTCGAAGCCGGAGGTGCACCCTCCGCAACCGAGGCGGTCGAGGATCGACCTCTGCACCGTCTGGAAGGCGTCGAGATCGCTGAGGACCTTGGGTGAGATGTGCACGCGGACCTGGCCCGGTGCGGAAAGACGATTGGGCATGGTGTGCTCCTTGTGTGGTTTGAGTGACCACCAAGAGAGCCGACGGCGAGTCCCCAGATACATACGTGGCACAGTTGCAGCGTGCGCAGCTGGACGAACCTGGTGCCGGCCATCGGCCAGGCCCGCCACTACCGCCGTGCATGGTTGGCCAAGGACATCACGGCCGGTCTGGTGATCACCGGCCTGCTCGCTCCCGCCGGCATGGCCTACGCATCGGCAGCCGGCCTGCCGCCGGTGACCGGGCTCTACGCGACCATCGTGCCACTGCTCGCCTACGCCGTCTTCGGACCGTCGCGCATCATGGTGCTCGGCCCCGACTCGTCGCTGACCCCGTTGCTCGTCGCCGCAATCCTCCCCCTTGCCGCCGCCAACTCCAACGAAGCGATCGCCATCGCCGGCGCCTTGTCGATCCTCGCCGGCATCATCTGCGTCGTTGCCGGATTGGCTCGGTTCGGCTTCATCGCCGAACTGCTGTCGGCCCCGGTGCGTTACGGCTACCTGCACGGCATCGCCGTCACCATCATCGTCGCCCAGGCAGCGAAGCTGTGCGGCTTCTCGGTGCAGGGCGAGTCGCTGTTCAGCCAGCTGAGGCAGTTCGTCGACGGCCTCAACGATGGTCGCCTCAACTGGTGGGCCCTGGGTGTCGGCGCCGGCTCCGTGCTGCTCATCGTGGTGCTGCGCTGGCTCTCGCGGGCCATCCCGGCCACGCTCATCGTCGTGATCGTGGGCATTGCAATCGCGTTGGTGTTCGACCTCGCCGTGAGGAAGGTGCCACTGGTCGGTGACCTGCCCCACGGCCTGCCGTCACCTGCGGTCCCCGACGTCGGTTGGGGGACGGCTCGGAACCTGATCGGCGCAGCACTGGGTGTCGCGTTCGTCTCGTTCGCCGACACGAGCGTGCTCTCGCGCACGATGGCCTTGCGCCGGCACGAGACCGTCGATGCCAACCACGAGCTGGTCGCGCTGGGCATCGCCAACATCGCCTCCGGTCTGTTCCACGGCTTCCCCGTCAGCGCCAGCAACTCTCGCACACCCGTCGCCGACTCGGCCGGCGCCCGCACTCAGCTGACGGGGGTGGTGGCTGCCGTTGCCCTGCTCGTCGTTGCCGTCGCGGCACCGGCCACCTTCCGCCACCTCCCCGACGCGACGCTGGCCGCGATCGTCATCGCCGCCGCGATCTCGCTGATCGACATCCCGGAGATGGCTCGGCTCTACCGGGTGCGGCGCAGCGAGTTCGCGCTCGCCATCGCGGCCTGGCTGGCCGTCGCGGTACTGGGCCCAGTGAGCGGAGTGGTAGTCGCGGTCGCACTGTCCATCCTCAACTTCCTGCGCCTCGCGTGGAAGCCGCACACCGCCGAGCTGGTGCGTGTCGACGGCCTCAAGGGCTACCACGACCGGGCCCGACATCCGGAGGGCCAAGTCGTGCCCGGCCTGCTCCTCTATCGCTTCGACGCACCGCTGTTCTTCGCCAACGCCCACTTCTTCACCGAGGACGTCCAACGACGCGTCGCCGCGCAGGAGGTGCCCGTCAAGTGTCTCATCCTCACCGCCGAGCCGATCACGGACATCGACACGACTGCTGCCGACGCATTGGAGGCCCTGGTCGACGACCTGACCACGCGAGGCGTCGAGGTTCGCTTCGCCGAGCTGAAGGGGAACGTGCGCGACAGGTTGGAGCGCTACGAGGTGTTCGGAGCCGGTACTCCCGTCCAGTCGGCGAGAACCATCGGCGAGGCCGTGAAGGGGTACGTCCACGACTACCCGACGTCGTGGGTGGACTGGGAGGATCGATGAGCCGGCGATGCCCTCGGCGATCGTGATCGGGACGGTTCGGCCGGGTAGGGTCTCGCCCGTGAAGCGACCCCTCGCCCTCTCTCTCGGCGCCCTCGTGGCCGTCCTCTCGTTCTCCTCGTGCAGTTCGGTCGACCACGCCGACGTGGTCGCTCAGGTCAACGGCCACGAGCTCACCTCCGACCAGTTGTCCGCGCTCGCCGGCGACACCACGGAAGGGGCGGGAATCCGCCAAACGCTCACCACCTGGATCGAAGTCGTCGCGGTCACCGACGACGCGTCGGGGCTCACCACCGCTGCAGACCTGAGCGCGAAGAAGGCCGGCCTGTTCCAGTCGCTGCTGGGCCAGTTCACCGATGCCGGTCGCACCACCTACGAGCTGGGCCTCGATGGCAGCCCGTTGCTGTGCCTGTCGGCCATCCCTCTCGACACGACGGTACCGACACAGCAGGTGCTCGACGAGCTCGCCGCCGGCACCTCGTTCGCCGACGCGGCCGGCACCTACTCCATCGACGACGCGCTGGCGGAGTCCGGGGGTGTCGTGGCCAACGTCGACGGCGCCGAGTGTCTCGAGAGCACCAGTTTCAACGCCGCCTTGATCCAAGCTCTGGCCGACGCCGGCGCGGTCGTCGGCACGCCGACCGCGGTCGAGCTGCAGGGGCAGCCGGTCATCATCCTGCTCCGCCCCTACGACGAGCTGACGCTCACCGACGACCAGGAGCTGCGGCTGTCGGCGAACGAGTTGGGCGCCGTGCTGCGCGACAAGTACGACGCCGCCGACATCGAGATCGACGCTCGCGTCGGCAAGTGGGACGCCGCTCAGGGCCAGGTCGTCGCTGTCGGCGCCAACCCGGCCACGCGGCCGACGACGGCCGGCGACGCGCCGACGGCCACCGGGTGAACCGAGCCCGGGTCAGCATCGTCGGCCTCGGCCCGGCGGGCGCCGAGTTCGTCACCGAACACACTCGAACGGAGATCGCGCGGGTCCCGCATCGGTACCTGCGCACGAGCCGCCACCCCTCGGCCGGGTTGGTGCCGGCCCCGATCGTGTTCGACGACGTGTACGAGGCTGCCGACACGTTCGCCGACGTCTACGCCGAGATCACCGAGCGACTGGTTGCCGCTGCCATCGAGCACGGCGAGGTGCTCTATGCAGTTCCCGGGTCGCCGATGGTGCTCGAACGCACGGTGCGCACGCTCCGCGCGGACGATCGCGTCGAGTGCGTGATCCATCCGGCGATGTCCTTCCTCGACGTGGTCTACACGCGGCTGGGCATCGACCCGGTCGAAGTCGGGCTCACGCTCATCGACGGCCACGAGTTCGCCACCGCCGCGGCCGGTCTCAGCGGGCCGCTGCTCGTCGCGCACACGCACGCCAACTGGGTGCTCAGCGAGATCAAGCTCGCAGTCGAGAACGCTACCGGCGAGGAACCGGTCGTGATCCTCCAGCGACTGGGCTCACCCGACGAGTGCATCACGCACACGACGTGGGCGGAGCTGGACCGCGTGGTCGAGGCCGATCACCTGACCAGCATCTACATCCCACAACTCGGTTCGCCGGTCGCGGCCGAACTGGTGCGGTTCCATCAGCTGGCGCGCACGCTGCGCGAGCAGTGTCCGTGGGACCAGGAGCAGACGCACCAGTCGCTGGTGCGCTACCTGCTGGAGGAGACCTACGAGGTGGTCGACGCACTGCAGGCGCTGGATCCCGACGACCCTTCCACGGACGACCACCTCATCGAGGAGCTCGGCGACCTGCTCTACCAGATCGAGTTCCACGCGACCATCGCCGAGCAGGAGGGCCGCTTCACGATGGCCGACGTCGCCCAGGGAGTGCACGACAAGCTCGTCCGACGCCACCCTCACGTGTTCCCGCCCGCCGGCGGCGAGCTGGTCGTCGCCGACGACACCGCGACCGTGCTCTCCAACTGGGAGGCGATCAAGCAGCGGGAGAAGGGCCGCACGTCCGTGTTCGAGGGGGTGCCCCACTCACTGCCGTCGCTCGGCTACGCCGACGCCGTGCAACGCAAGGCTGCGAAGACAGGCTTCGACTGGCCGGATGTGCACGGCGCCTGGCCCAAGATCGAGGAGGAGGCGGACGAGGTGCGACGTGCCGTCGCCGAGGGCGATGCGGGCGCCGTCCTCGACGAGGTCGGCGATCTGCTGTTCGCGGTCGTCAACGTGGCTCGCCACCTGGGCGTGGAACCCGAGTCGGCGCTGCGGGCGGCCACGCTGAAGTTCCGGACGCGCTTCGAGCAGGTCGAGCAACTGGCTCGCGACCGCGGCATCGAACTGAAGACCGCAGGACTCGCGGTCCTCGACGGCTTGTGGGACGAAGCGAAAGCGGGCGAGTAGCAGTTCGGCACCGCCGCGGCCCGCCCGACACCGGCTGGCTCAGCGCGACCGGCTGATGAACTCCGCGAGATCGGCGCGGTCCGTGTGCGCCATTTGCCGCCCAGCACAGGCTCGGTCGAACGACGACATGGCCTGATAGAGCCCCATGACGTACATGCCGACGAAAGCGAGATTGGCGATGCCGGTCACCGTCAGGTACGAATCACCGATCGCCCTCGTGAAGAAGCGGGAGAGCAGGTTGAGCCCCACCATCACGAAGGGCAGCATCGAGATGAAAGTCCACGGCGTCTGCGTCGCGCCGACGGCACGCGCCGCTCGCCGATACGCAGTGAGCATCGCGAAGTGGGCGACGATCGGCAACGCGACCAGCGCCAAGCACCAGGCGAGCGTCGAGGAGTAGGTGTCGGGCGCCGACCTCTGCGCCTCGATGGCGCGTGGGAGCAGCACGATGCACCCGACCGTGAGGATCATCACGATCGTTCCGAACCAGGGTGAGACGGTGTAGCGCGCCTTCTTGCGGGCGTTCAACGACGAAGCCATCGTCCACCACCACCAGCCGAGGTTGTAGCAGACGACGATCGCCACCGCCGCCGCTGTGGCAACCTTGCGACCCCGATCGTCGATGTAGTAATCCGTGCCCACCACGTCGAAGTGACCCTGTCGGTACAACGCACCGAAAAGCAGCGGCGAACCGAGCGCGGCCAGCATCGACGTGATCACCATCAGACGCGGCAGCGTCGTGTGGTGATTCGATCCGTCGTCACCCTGGGCCGCGCGAGCGAACCAGTTCGAGGAAGGACGTGGCGCCACTGCACGCTGGACGAGATCGGATTGCCTCGGCTCATCCCCGCCCGACAGCACCGGGACGCCGGCTACGACCGCCGGCACCTCGTCGCTGATCGCCGGCAGCATGTCCGTGCGGGAACGCGCCTCCATCGTCTCTGCCAACAGCAGGTACGACTGCTCGGCAACCGGATCTTCCATGACACGTCTATCGGCTGCATCCAGGCCGGGTTGAGCGAGATGTTGGTTCATGTCGACCGCCGTCAGCGGTTCCCGATGGCGCTCATCAGGAACGCAGGCAACGCGGTCGGATCCGACGTGCCGGCGTCCGACGCCCGGCAGGCCCGGTCGAACTCGGCCATGCCCAGGCACAGGGTCGCCCAGCCCCACAGCCACAGGCCCGAGGGCACCAACAACGCGACCACCACCACGGGGACGCTCTGTGCCATCCGCCCGACGATCAGCAACCCGCTCGACAGCAGGGCTGACACCCAGGGCAGCCAGATGAGCGTGGTCCAGTGCCTCGGTTCGGCCTTGATCGCCCGGGCGGAGCTGCGCACGCTGAACAGCACGCCGTAGCAGCTGATCACCCACGCCACGACGCCCACGACGTCCAAGGCCACTCCTGCCTTCTCCAGTTGACTCGGCAATGCCCCGCGTGCGACAGCGGCGGCGACTGCGATGACGAACGAGACCGGCGCCAGACACGGCGACCCGCAGTGACGGCTCTTCGTGCGAGCATTCAGCGTGGCGGCGATCACCCACCAGTTCCACGACAGCACGGGCACAGCAAGCCCGATGATGGCGGCCAGCACCGCTGCCGACGCGATCGACGGATCGATCCGATAGGCACCGAACTCGCGTGCCGACGCGGGCGAACCCCCGTCCGACCTCGTCACGATGTAGCCCCTCGAGTGCAGCCACGCGAGGAACCCCACGACCGCCGCCATCAGCAGGGGCGTCAACGAGACGATCAGTCGCGGTGTGGTGGTGTGGAACAAGGTGGCAGCCGTCCGACGGCCGGGCGAGGCAGCGGCCGGACCGTCGGCGAACCCGGCGCCTGCGAAGCCACCGGGGCCGAACTGCCCCGGCCCGCCGGCAACGGGCTGACCGGCTCCGCGCCGCCGCGACTTGGAGGCGGGCGCGTCCGCAGCGAGGGCCGCCCGCTGAGCCATCTCCGCACGCGCTCTGGCCTCCTCCACCGGGTTCCACATCGGGCGAACGACCTGCTGCCGCACCTGCCACTGAGTGTCGATGGGTGGATGGTCCGCCATGTCCCAGGTTTCGGCACCCGGGCCACCGGACTTGACCAGAATGTTCGCTTCCGCGGCGACCACCAGGGTCGGTACCGTAGGGGCCATGAGTGACATCGTCAGTGTGATCGGCCGTGAAATCCTCGACTCCCGTGGCAACCCCACCGTGGAAGTGGAGGTCATCCTCGACAGCGGGGCCAGCGGCCGTGCTGCCGTGCCGTCAGGCGCCTCCACCGGCGAGCACGAGGCGGTCGAACTCCGCGACGGCGGCAGCCGCTACGGCGGCAAGGGCGTTGCCACTGCGGTCGGCTACGTCAACGGCGAGATCGCCGATCTGCTCGAGGGCGTGGAAGTCTTCGAACAGCGCTACATCGACACCGAGCTCGTCGCGCTCGATGGCACCGACAACAAGGGGCGCTTCGGCGCCAACGCCATCCTCGGCGCCAGCCTGGCAGTGGCTCGTGCGGCCGCCGACGATCTCGAGCTCCCCCTGTACCGCTACCTCGGCGGGCCCAACGCGCATGTGCTGCCGGTGCCGATGATGAACGTGGTGAACGGTGGCGTGCACGCCGACAACAGCATCGACATGCAGGAGTTCATGATCATGCCGGTCGGCGCGCCCAGCTTCCGCGAGGCGCTGCGCTGGGGCACGGAGACGTACCACACGCTGAAGAAGGTCCTCCACGACCGCGGCCTCTCCACCGCCGTCGGCGACGAAGGCGGCTTCGCCCCCAACCTGGCCAGCAACGAGGACGCGATCAAGATCCTGGTCGAGGCCATCGAGAAGGCGGGCTACACACCTGGCACCGACATCGCCATCGCGATGGATCCCGCGATGAGCGAGCTCTACCGCGACGGCGCCTACCACCTCACGGGTGAGGGGAAGGTGCTCACCTCGGCGGAGATGGTGGGCTACTGGGCCCGCCTGATCGAGACCTATCCGATCGTCAGCCTGGAGGACGGCATGCACGAGGACGACTGGGACGGTTGGGCCGCTCTCACCACTGCCGTCGGTAGCAAGGTGCAGCTCGTGGGCGACGACCTGTTCGTCACCAACGTGCAGCGCCTGCGCATGGGCATCGAACGCAAGGTCGCCAACAGCGTGCTCATCAAGGTCAACCAGATCGGCACGCTGACCGAGACGCTCGACACCGTCGATCTCGCGACTCGCCACGCGTACACCAGCGTGATGAGCCATCGCAGCGGCGAGACGGAGGACAGCACCATCGCCGATCTCGCCGTGGCCACCAACTGCGGCCAGATCAAGACCGGTGCGCCAGCACGCAGCGATCGAGTCGCCAAGTACAACCAGCTGCTGCGGATCGAGGAGCAGCTCGGCGAGTCGGCCGCCTTCCGCGGTCGCAGCGCCCTCAGCCCCCGCTGACGGCCGACCCGACCCTCGACACCTCGACGGGTGCCGTGGTTCCGCGCGACCGGGCTGCGAGAATGTCGACGATGACCTCCAGCGGCCACAAGACCTCGGCGATCCCGCGTCCGAAGGACGCCACCAGGTCACGAACGCGCCCCGTCGAACGCCCGGGCGAGGCCAGGCTCGGCGACTTCACCCGACCCATCGCCCGCGAGAAGCAGCTCGTGAAAGGCCGGGCCAAGCGAGGGGTCATCGCGCTCGCGGCGACGGTCATCACGGCCGCGCTCGTCGCCGCCTTGTTCGTCCTGCCGGTGAAGGCCTGGCTGCGCCAGCGCGACGACATCGCGGTCAAGGACAAGGAGCTCAGCGCACTCCAGGAGGCCAACGCCGAGCTCGCCGACGAGGTCAGCCGGCTGCAGACGCCAGAGGGCATCGAGGAGGCGGCACGCGAGGAGATCGGCTACGTCGAACGTGGCGAGATCCGCCTCACGATGCTGCCGGCTCCCCCGGCGCCGATCACGATGCCCAGCGGATGGCCCTACGACACGGTCGCCCAGATCGTCGCCGTCCGCCAGGCCGAAGCCAGCGACAACACCTGATCTCTGCTCTGCGTTCAGTTCACGACTGGTGGACGTCTAGTGTCGCCTCGGTCGTCGTCTCAACGAACATCTGGGGGTTTCGCGCGTGGCTGGCAGCATTCTGGGCAATCGGGTTCTTCGCAAGGAGGACCCGAAGTTCCTCACCACCGGCGGTGTCTACGTCGACGATCTGATCGACGAGCCGATGCTCGCCGGAGCGGCTCATGTCACGTATGTGCGCTCGTCGGTCGCCCACGGCCTGATCAACGGAATCGACACGTCCGACGCACTGGCATTGCCCGGCGTCATTGCGATCTACACCGCCGCCGACCTCGGCCTCGAACCGCAGCCCTCGCCCTTCAATCCCACCGTCACCCGCGGCCTCTTGGCCATCGACAAGGTGCGCTTCGTCGGCGAGCCGGTTGCGATC
>JBAVTH010000168.1:0-25826 GCA_049696035.1 Ilumatobacteraceae bacterium | reverse complement strand
TGCTCGTCGGTGTTCGCGAACTGCAGGTTGTCGGAGTCGACGAACATGGCCGCCACCACATCGACCGCGGTCGTGTGCGCGTTGAGCATCTCGCCGATCTGGTGGAACAGGTGTGGCGCATCCTTGCCCCGCACTGAGGCGAGCGCAGCGTCGACGGCCGCGTCGGCGACACCGAGGTAGGCGGCCATGATCAACGGCATCGCCACACCCATGACCGTGTTCCACACCGGATGCCACACGTCGGCCGGGCGGATCAGCGAGATCGCCGAGTCGGGCACGAAGACGTCCTCGAGCACCACGGTCTGCGAGCCGCTCGCTCGCAGGCCCAGCGTGTCCCACGTCTGCTCGATGCGCACACCTTCCGCGTTCATGGGAACCGAGCAGTGCAGCACCTGCGGGCCGTCGGGCGACGCGTCCCAGCGGATGCTGGTGATCAGCACGTGGCCGACCTCGCAGCCGCTGGCCGGGCTCTTGCGGCCGCTGACGCGGAAGCCTCCGGCGACCTTCGTGGCGGCGCCGTTGGACGCGACCCAGTCGGAGGCACCCGTGCTGATGAGGATCGCTCCGTCATCACCGACCTTGCGCAGCACCTTCTCGGCGTCGATGCCGTGCCGGTGTCGCCAGACCTGCGCTGCCACCAGGTGGCAGTGCATGGACAGCGCAACCGCCGTGCTCGGGTCGTGGCGCCCGAGGGCTCGCAGGATGTCGCCCATGTCGGTGTGCGAGGCGCCGCCACCGCCGAACTCCGGCGGCACGAGCGCTGCGGTGACTCCCTCGCCGCGGAGGCGGTCGAAGGCCGGTCGTGAGATCTCGCCGCTGCGGTCGCGCTCGGCGACCTCGGGTCGCAGGGCCGCGCCGATCTCGTCGGCGAGGTCGACCCACTGCGTCGGGGTACGTGTGATGGTCGTGTCAGTGCTCATGTGAGGCAACGTACGGACGCCGGCACGACGCGCCTAGTCTCGAAAATGGACCTGGCGCAATGACGCGGACGGCGCGATCCTTCCCAGATGACGCACCCGGACACGACACCCGAGTCGCCCGTCGCTGCCGACGCCGGCCCTTCCTACGGCCAGTACTGCCCGATCTCGCGTGCACTGGACGTGCTGGGCGAGCGATGGTCGTTGATGATCCTGCGCGACATGATCCTCGGCGCGACCAGGTTCAACGAGATCGCCCGCGGCCTGCCTGGCCTGTCGCGCACGCTGCTCGTGAAGCGGCTGCGACAGTTCGAGCGGGCTCACATCGTCGAGCACGTGGACGGCGAGTACCACCTCACCGAGGCCGGGCGGGACTTGGAGCCCCTGGTGTTCAGCTTCGGCGAGTGGGGTGCGCGGTGGATCTTCGGCGATCCGAATCCGGCAGAGCTGGACGCGCAACTGCTCGCGTGGTGGATGCACGACCGGTTGGACATCGACATCCTCTCCGGCGTTCTGGCGAGCGAGCGCCAGGTGCTGCACCTGCGCTTCTCGGACGACCCTCGGTGGTTCTGGATCGTCGTCGATCACGGCATGCCGTCTGTGTGCGACTCCGACCCCGGGTTCGAGGTGGACGTGACACTGCGCTCGGACCTGAGCACGCTGTACCAGGTGTGGCTCGGCCGCATCCCGATCTCGGAGGCCCTGCGCTCAGGTCGCTTGACCATCGACGGTTCGCGGGCCATGAAGGAGGCCCTGCCACGCGTACTGAAGCTGAGCCAGGCGGCTCCGCTGGTGAGCGCCGCGGCCGCTCAGAAGGAGTGATAGCCACCGTCGATGGTGATCACATCGCCGGTGTGGTAGCTGCTCGCGTCGCTGGCGAGGTAGACGGCGAGGCCGGCGAAGTCGGTGGGCTTCCCCCAGCGACGCATCGGTACTCGCGGCAGCACGTTGTCGACGAACTTGTCCCACCCGAGCGCGCCAGCCGTCATGTCGCTCTCGATCCAGCCGGGAAGGATCGCGTTGCAGCGGATGCCGTGGCGGGCGTGTTCGACGGCGATGCCCTTCATCATCGCGATGAGCGCGCCCTTGCTGCCGCCGTAGTGCTGCCCGCGCTGCTGCCCGTACTTCGCCGAGCCGGATGTCGTGAAGACCACGGATCCACCTCGCGGGTCCTGGGCGACCATCTGCTTCACCGCTTCCTGTGCGGTGAAGAACGCGCCGTCGAGGTTCACCCGCATCACGCGGTGCCACTCGTCCTCGGTCATGCCCACGAAGCTCGGCGCCTGTCCGCCGACCCCGGCGTTGACGAAGCAGCTGTCGACGCGGCCGAACCGTTCGACGGTGGCGGCCAGCGAGTCGATCACGGCCTGGTGGTCGCCGACATCGCAGACCAGGTCGAGCACCGGGTTGCCGAGCTCTCGCAGCCGGGCGGCAGCGGCGGCGTTCTTGGCCGGGTTCGTTCCCCAGATCGCCACCGACGCTCCCTGGTGCGCGAGCCCCTCGGCCATGCCGAGCCCGATCCCGCTGTTGCCGCCGGTGACGAGCGCGACGTGGTGGGTGAGATCGAAGAGTGAAGGCATGGCCGCAGTCTGATCCGCCCGCCGGTGGCGGCGGCGAGTCGAGGATCAGTGCGGGTGCGCGTCGGGGCCCAGGACCATCTCCATCAAGGGGGTGAGGTTGGGACCGCGACGCAGGTGGTGACCGCCATCGGCGCTGATGCACTGACCGGTGACCCAGCTGCTCTCGCTACCGAGGAGGAACCGCACGGCGTGCGCGATGTCGTCGACCGTGCCCAGACGGGCCAGCGGCATCTGGTCGAGGTAGTCGGCCACGATCGCAGGACTGCCCGTGAGACCGACCGAGATGTCGGTGGGCACCAGGCTGGGGCGCACCGCGTTGGCCCGGATGCCCACCGAGCCCAGCTCGTCGGCGGCCTGCTGCACCAGCATCTCCAGGCCTGCCTTGCTGACGCAGTACGGGGTCATGTAGCGATGCGTGCGCGGTGCGGCAATGGACGAGATGGCCACGATCGCGCCACCTCCATGACCGGCACCGGCGCGGGCCAGGTGCACGGCCGAGTGCTTGATCGTGAGGAACGCACCGGTCAGGTTGGTGGCCATCACGCTGTTCCAGTCGTCGAGCGTGGTCAGGTGCAAGGGCGCGGCGGAGCCCGAGCCGGCATTGGCCACCACCATCGTGAACCTGCCCACCTCGGCCGACTTGGCACAGGCCGCGACCACCTGTTCCTCGTCGGTCACGTCGCACGCGATCGTGTGCACCTCGGCGCCGCCTGCGCGCAGGCCGGCCGCCGCGGCATCCAACTTGTCGACGGTGCGGCCGGCAAGCACCACCGTGGCGCCGTCGCGAGCAAGGTGCGCCGCGCATGCCAGGCCGATGCCGCTGCCGCCACCGGTGACCAGTGCGCTGTGTCCTGCGAGTGAGCTCATCTGCGCTTCCTAGCTCGCCGGACAGTGGTGGTGGCGAGTCCAACGACGTTGACCTCGTTCGGCGGGGCCTGCCCAGGTAGCGTGGAGACGCCATGGCGCTGCAGCAGATCCGGCAACCGTCCGACCTTCGTGAACTGAGCTACCCGGAGCTGGCCGACCTCGCCGGCGAGATCCGCGACTTCATCGTGCAGGCGGTCGCGGAGAACGCGGGGCACCTGGGCAGCAACCTGGGAGCGGTCGAGCTGACCCTGGCCCTGCACCGGGTGTTCGAGTCGCCCACCGACGCCATCCTGTGGGACACCGGCCACCAGGCCTATGTGCACAAGATCGTCACCGGCAGGCAGGCACAGTTCGAGCAGTTGCGACAGGCCGGCGGCCTCTCCGGCTACCCGAGTCGCGAGGAGAGCCCTCACGACTACATCGAGAACAGCCATGCCTCGACGGTGCTGTCCTACGCCTACGGCCTCGCCGTCGCCCGCGACGCCGGCACCGATCCCCATCGCCACATCGTCGCCGTCATCGGCGACGGCAGCATGACCGGCGGCATGGCCTACGAGGCGCTGAACAACATCGGCCACAGCAACCAGCGCGTCGTCATCGTGCTCAACGACAACGGTCGCAGCTACGCCCCCACCATCAGCAACCTCACCGCGGGGGTCACCGCTCGCGAGCATGCCATCTCCGACCACCCCAGCCTGCCCGAACGCATCACCGGGCGGTTGTCGCACAGCCTCACCAGCATCCGGCTCAACCCGGTGTACGTGCGCCGTCAGCGCAAGCTCGAGCAGTTCCTGCGCGAGCTCCCGTACGTCGGCCCGCAGGCGGAGAAGAGCGTCGAGGCGTTCAAGGCTGCCGTGCGCGAGTTCCTACAGCCACCGTCGTTCTTCGAGGCACTCGGCGTGCGCTACGTCGGCCCGGTCGACGGCCACGACGTGGAGGCACTCGAGCACACGTTCCGCAACGCCATCGAACTGTCGGCGGAGGGCCCGATCGTCGTCCACGTGCTCACCCAGAAGGGTCGCGGCTACTCCCCCGCCGAGGACGACGACGAGAAGCACCTGCACGATGCTCCGGTGTTCGACCCGATGGTCGGCCCGCCACCGGCCGTCGTCACGGGGTACACCCAGTCGTTCGCGGAGGCGATCATCAAGGAGGCCGAGGCCGACTCACGGATCGTGGCCATCACCGCCGCGATGCCCGGCCCCACCGGGTTGCTGCCGTTCCAGGCCCGCTTCCCCGACCGCTTCTTCGATGTCGGCATCGCCGAGCAGCACGCAGTCACCGGTGCCGCCGGCATGGCGATGGGTGGCCTGCGCCCGATCGTCGCGATCTACTCCACGTTCCTCAACCGGGCATGGGATCAGGTGGTCTACGACGTGGCGATGCACCGCCTGCCCGTCGTCTTCTGCCTCGACCGCGCCGGCATCACCGGCCCCGACGGCGCCAGCCACCACGGCATGTACGACCTGGCGTTGCTGTCCAAGGTGCCCGGCATGCGAGTGCTCGCACCCTCCAGCGCGGAAGACCTGCAGGCGATGCTGCACGACGCGATCGCGCTCGCCGACGACGGCCCGGTGGCCATTCGCTGGCCACGCGGCGCTGCGGTGCACGTGGGCGAGCACGAAGTCGGCGTCGGACTGCTCGCCCGCCGAGTGCGCACGGGCGACGGCTCGCTGTGCATCCTCGCGGTCGGCAAGATGCTGGCCGACGCGCAGAAGGCCGCCGATTCACTTGCCGCCAGCGGCATCGATGCAACCGTGTGGGACGTGCGCTCGTGCGCACCCCTGGATGCGGCGATGATCGCCGACGCTGCCGAGCACGGCGCCATCGTCACGATCGAGGACGGCATCCGCGACGGCGGCATCGGCATGACGATCGCCGATCAGATCCACACGCTGTCGGCCGCCGTGCCGGTCACCACGATGGGCCTGCCCACACGCTTCGTCCAACAGGGCTCGGCGGAACGCATCCTGGCGCAGCTGGGCCTCGATGCCGCCGGCATCATCGCGGCTGCACGGTCCTTGCTCGACTGACAACGACAGACGGCCGCGCGGCCATCTGGGCCTTGACGGTCCGAGAGCGGACTTGTACCGTTCCCCCACTGGGAAGATGCCGATGAGGCATTGCATCTCACTCGCTCCAGCATGGTGCCCGAAGGGGCGCTGGCGGCTGCGAAGCGCGAGGCCGGATCAGTGCCTGCGACTTGCGAAGGGTGCCTCTGTCATGCCTGGATCATGGACGACGACGACCAATGCGCCCCCGGCGCCGATCGCCACAATGCTGCTGCTCACCGACGGCAGCGTGCTGGCGCAAGGGGTCAGTACCAACAAGTGGTACCGCTACACGGTGCCGGCGAACGGCGACTACCAGGCCGGTTCGTGGGCGACCGTGGCCGACAGCGCGCACGCTCCGCTCTACTACGCATCGGGTGTGCTGCGCGACGGACGCGTCATCGTGGTGGGTGGCGAGTACGACGCGGGCAGTCCGGTGTGGCTGCTGAACGCGGAGATCTACGACCCTGGAGCCAACACGTGGACGACGCTCCCGAACCCTCCGGGATGGGTGCGGGTCGGCGACGCGCCGGGTTGCGTGCTGCCCGACGGCCGATTCTTCGTGGGCCAGGTCGCCGCCCGCAACACGGCGATCTACGACCCCGCATCGAACACCTGGGCTGCGGCGGCCGACAAGATCAACACCGTCGGCGAGGAGAGCTGGTCGTTGCTCCCCGACGGAACGATCCACGCGGTCGACTGTTCGAACCCGCCGAACGCCGAGAAGTACATCATCGCCTCCGACCAGTGGGTTGCGGCCGGGGCGACGCTGGACGGTCTCGTCGACAGCATCTCCGAGATCGGAGCATCTGTCCTCCTCCCCGACGGGCGGCTGTTCGTCATCGGGGCCACCGGGTTCACGGCGCTGTACACGCCCCCACCGATTGCCAACCAGCCGGGCACCTGGAGCCGGGGACCCACCATCCCGCAGGTGAACCCTGGGCAGCCGCTGGGCGCCGTCGACGCTCCCGCGGCGGTGCTGCCCAACGGCAAGGTGCTGTTCACGGTCGGCCCGATCACCAGTCCCGCGTCGTTCCAGTCGCCGACGTTCTTCCTCGAGTACGACCCGATCGCCAACTCGATCAGTGCCGTGTCCGGAGCGGCGACGGCGGGCGGCGTGCCATATGCCGGCCGAATGCTGGTGCTGCCCTCCGGCCAGGTGATGTACACCGCCTACAGCACCTCGGTCGGCATCTACACACCCGACCTCGCCCCCGATCCCGTCTGGCGGCCCACCATCACCAACTGCCCCGCTTCGATCAGACGCGGGCGCTCCTTCACGCTCTCGGGCCGTCAGATCAACGGGCTCACTCAGTCGTCGTACTACGGCAACGATGCGACACAGGCGACGAACTACCCCATCGTGCGCCTCGAGTCGACGACCTCGTCGGATGTCCACTACTGCCGCACCTTCGACTTCTCCACGATGGGTCTCAACACCGGGACGATCGTGCACACGTGTCGGGTCGCGGTGCCGTCATCGGTTCCGCTGGGCTCCTACTGCCTGCGCGTCATCGCCAACGGCATCGCCTCGGAACGGTGCCAGCACGTCACCGTCACCAACAAGTGGTTCAAGGAGCTCAAGTACGAGATCAAGGAGAAGCTCGAGATCCTCGAGAACCTGAAGGAGATCCGCGACTTGACGCTGAAGCGAGTGCCCGACATCGTGGACGTCAAGGGAATCCGGGAGGACATCGACATCTTCGACAAGATCGACGAGGAATGGACACGGGTGATCGGCGCCATCGCGGCAACCGTCGATCAGACCAACGCCGAGCTGTCGCACGCGTTCATCGGTCGCGAGGAACGACCGCAGGTCGGCACCCCTGAGCCGGAGATCGAAGAGCTCGCGGTCCCGAAGATCTCCGCCGCCGAGGCACACGTGCATCAGGAGAAGATCGCCTTCGCCGAGGGGGACGATCGAGTGGCGCAGGTCTCCACCGAGGCCGCGGCGCTGCACGACGTGATCCACGCGCTGTCGCGGTCCGGCGGCAAGGTCGATCATCGCGACCAGAAGTCGGTCGTCGACGCCGCCCGTCGGCTCAACCAGTCCAAGACGCCGAAGACTCCGGCCAAGGCCGTGAAGAAGGCTCCCGCCAAGAAGGCCGGCGGTGCCTCCGCGTCGAAGCGAACGACCAAGCGGCAGCCGCCTCCACAGTGATCGTCGTCGTCGGGAGCCGTCACGATCGGGTCGCCATTCAACTCACCGCCGCTTGGCCGAATGCAATGCTCTGTTCTGCCGAGGATCTGCTCATGCCGGGCTGGGTGTGGCCGGCCGGCTCCGCGGCGGCCAGGAGGTGGGTGATCAACGGTGAGCGGGTGCCGGACTCGCAGATCAGTGGAGTGTTCGTGCGGCGCGCGACCGTCTACCCGGACGAGCTCCTCACCGTCCACCCCGACGACCGCCCGTACCTCGCCGCCGAAGCGCACGCGTTCTTGATCTACGTGCTCGCCACCACCGGTGCCCTGGTTGCGAACCCGGTGGGCGACGGCGCGATCGGCGAGGAGGCGATACGGCCCGAAGCGTGGATGCCGATGGCGGTGCGGTGTGGACTGACGCTGGCGCCGTTGCGCCTGGTGAGCGGTGCGCAGCCGCGCCGGTCGTTGACGACGCACGTGGTAGAGGTGGTGGGAACCGAAGCGTTCGGGGAGGCGAGCCGGCGATGTCGCCGAGGCGCTGCACAGATGGTGGCCGCACTCGGATTGGTCTGGGCGGTCTGCGTCTTCGACGGTCGCCACCGGCTGGCCACCGTCACCAGTGCGGCGACGCCGAGTGCCGAGGCTTCCGTGGCTCTCGTTCGCATGCTCGGCGGTGAGCCCGCGTGATCATCGTGTGGGGATCGCTCGCCGATCCACCCGTCCAGCAGGTGGCGGCCGGCCTCGCCGCGATCGACGTGGACGTCGTGCACATCGACGATGCCGCCATTGGTGAGCTCCGGTACGACGTGCTGCTCGGCGAGCACCACTCGGGTTGGCTGCAGGTCGACGGGCGAGTGGTTCCCGTCGAGGAGATCCGTGGCATGTACGCGCGACCGACCACCTCCGGCGACTCCAGGGCCGCGGCGGCCACGATGATGATGTCCGCTCTCGCTTCGGGCCTGCCCGGATGCGTGGTGAACCGCCCCGTTGCAGGGCGCTCGAACTGGTCGAAGCCCTTCCAGCTGACGCTGCTGGAACGCGCCGGCCTCCTCGTTCCCGACACGTTGGTGACCACCGATCCCGCAGCTGCCCGAGCCTTCCTCGAACGTCACCGGCGGGTCGTCTACAAGTCGGTCAGCGGCGTACGCAGCATCGTGTCGACGATCGACCATCGGCGGCCGGGCCGCCTCGACGACTTCGGTGTCGGCCCAGTTCAGTTCCAGCAGTGGATCGCCGGCACCGACGTACGGGTGCACGTGGTAGGCGACAGATGGTTCGCCACGAAGGTCACGTCCGACGCGGACGACTATCGATACGCGACCGCGGTCGGCTCCGAGCTGGAGATGGTCGCCGTCGACATTCCGGTGTCGCTGGCTCGCCGCCTCGTGGAGCTCACCCGTTCGATGGGACTCGCCGTGTCGGGTACCGACCTCCGCGTGACACCCGAGAACGAGTGGTTCGCGTTCGAGGTCAACCCGTCGCCTGGCTTCACCTTCTACGAGGCGGCAACCGGCCAACCGATCGCCGCCGCCATCGCTCAGCTGCTCAGCACCGGAGTCGACCCGACTCGGGCGCCTAGCCTGAACATGTGACCATCCCCGATTTCGACGCGGCAGCCGAGCTGGACTTCGCCCTGCACCTCGCGGAGCTGGCCACGGCCATCTCCCTCCCCCACTACGTGAACCGATCGTGGAGCCTCGATTGGAAGGCGAACCGCACGGAGGTCACAGAAGCCGACCGGGAGGCGGAGCTGGCGATCAGCCGGCATGTGCTCATCGAGCGTCCGCACCACGGTCTCTTCGGCGAGGAGCACGGTCTCGTCGGCGACGCCGACAGCCCGTGGCGCTGGATCATCGACCCCATCGACGGCACCTCCAACTTCGTGCGCGGCATCCCGGTGTGGGCGTCACTGGTGGCGCTCACCCATGTCGACCACGGCCCGGTCGTCGGTGTCGTCAACGCGCCTGCGATGGGTCGCAAGTGGTGGGCGGCCAAGGGCCTCGGCGCGTTCGCTGACGGCATGCGTTGCCGAGTCTCCAAGGTTGCCGACCTCGCCGAGGCGCAGGTGTCGGTCACGTTCGCGTCGGGCTGGGACGATCTGGGTCTCACCGATCAGTTGGTGCAGCTGCAACAACGTGCGTATCGGGCCCGCGGGTTCGGCGACTTCTGGCAGCACATGCTGGTGGCCGAGGGTGCGGTCGACCTGGCAGTCGACGCCGTCGGCCTGCAGCCATACGACCTTGCCGCGGTGATGGTGATCGTGGAGGAAGCGGGTGGCACCTTCACCGATCGTCACGGTGTACGCACCTACACCAGCGACACCGCGATCTCCTCGAACGGCCTGTTGCACGACTGCGCGAAGATGCTCGCATGAGTCACGAGCTCGTCTTCCGCAACGCCCACCTCGTCGACGGCAGCGGCACAGCCGGCAGGTTCGCCGACATCGCCGTCGACGGCGACCGCATCACCGCCGTCGAGCCGGCCGGCACCTTGCCCGCCGGCGCACGCACCGTCGAGGCCGAGGGTCTGCTGCTGACGCCCGGTTGGGTGGACGTGCACACTCACTACGACGCACAGGTGACCTGGGATCCATACGTCACGCCGTCGGGGTGGCACGGCGTCACCACCGCGCTCATGGGCAACTGCGGTGTCGGGTTCGCACCAGCCGCGCCGGATCGTCACGACTGGCTGATCCAGCTGATGGAGGGCGTGGAGGACATCCCCGGCTCGGCGCTCACCGAAGGCATCAAGTGGGGGTGGGAGAGCTACCCCGAGTACCTCGACGTCCTCGAGCAGATGCCGCGGGTGATGGACATCGGCACCTCGATCGCGCACGGGCCGTTGCGTGCCTATGTGATGGGCGATCGCGGCGCGGCCAACGCCGAGCCCACCGAGGCCGAGATCACCGAGATGGCCCGCCTCGTCGAGGAAGCCCTGCGCGCCGGCGCGTTCGGTTTCACCACCTCGCGCACGCCCATCCACAAGGCCAAGGACGGCGAGCTGGTGCCCGGCACGAACGCCGGCGAACACGAGCTGCTCGGCATCGCGGCGGCGATGGCCCGGGTGGGGCGCGGCGTGTTCGGGTTCGCGCCCGACCATGCCCTCGTGCCGGTGCAGGAGTGGCCGTGGATGCGCAAGGTCGCCGCGCTCACCGGCCAGCCGATCTGCGTCAACCTCAACCAGTCCGACAAGGCGCCCGAGGTGTGGCGAGAGGTGTTGCGCCTGCTCGACGAGGCTCAGGCCGACGGTCTGCCGATCATCGCGCAAGTGGCCGGGCGCAGCATCGGCATCCTCTACTGCCTGCAGGGTTCGGTGCACCCGCTGCTGTTCCACCCGGCGTACCAGGAGATCGCCGGCCTGCCGCTGGCCGAGCAACTGGTCGCGCTCGCCGAGCCGGAACGCCGTCGGCGCATCATCGAGGACATCCCCGACGACGGTGGCTTCTTCCAGTCCGCGGTGCTCAACGGGCTCGGCCGCATCTGGCTGGTCGACGGCACGAACATCGACTACGAACCGGATGCAGTCGACAGCGTTGCCGCGGTGGCCGGTCGCACCGGCGTACCGGCGATGCAGCTGGTGCTCGATCAGCTCGTGAGCGACGGCGGCAGCGGCATGCTCTACGCGCCGTTCTTCAACTACAGCTACGGCGACCTCTCGTTCACCGAGGCGGTCACCCGCCACCCGCACACGCGCATGGGGCTGTCGGATGGCGGCGCGCACTGCGGTGCGATCTGTGACGGCGGCATGCCCACGTTCATGCTCACCCACTGGACGCGCGACCGCACCCGCGGCGACAAGTTGCCCCTGGAGTACATCGTCCACCGCCAGACGTCGCAGACCGCGGCGTTGTACGGCATCGCCGACCGCGGCGTGGTGGCACCCGGCATGCGCGCCGATCTCAACCTCATCGACTACGCCGACCTCGGCTTCGATGCGCCACGCATGGCCTACGACCTTCCCGCCGGCGGCCGCCGCCTCGTGCAGAGGGCTCGCGGCTACGTGGGCACGTGGGTGGCCGGCGTGCAGACCGTGGACCACGACGAGTTCACCGGCGCCACCCCCGGCCGGTTGTTGCGCGCCGGCCGGTGATCACGGCGGCGGCAGCTCACCGTCGTGGGTCGACCGCCCCCATCTCATCCGTGGAGTGGATGCAGCCAGGAACCCTGTCACACCCCATGCGTACGCTTGTTCGTATGGATGTCGGCGCCCTTCGCACCCAGATCTCGGCCTCACCGCTGGCCGATGTGGCTGCGTGTCGTGTCGAGCTGGCGGCGATCACGGTGGCGCGCGGGCTGCTCGACGCGCGTGAGGTGGAGGTCGTGCGCCGGCTCGACTCGTTCGCAGCGGCTGACGCTGCGCTGTTCCCGCAGGAGGTGGTCGCCACCGCCACCCGCTCGTCGTTGGGAGCGGCCGAACGACTGCGCGACCGGGCGGCGACGGCCAGCGATGTGCCCGAGCTCGGTGCGGCGCTCGAGGCCGGCGCAACCACTGGTGACCGCGTCGATGTCGTCGCCCGGGCGACTGCCGGTCTGTCGGCTGTGGAACGGTCCGCGCTGGCAGGGCACGGCGCGCGGCTGGCGTTGGCTGCGAGCACGCAGACCACCGGCGCGTTCCGCAAGACCGTCGAAGAGGTCGTGCGCAGGGTGCGAACCGACGCCGGGCTGGCAAAGCTGGAGCGGCAACGCAGGCAGGCCCGGTTGCGGTGGTGGCTCGACGGTGAGGGGATGTGGAACCTTGCCGGCAAGTTCGACCCTGTCGCCGGGCTGCGGCTGGAAGGCAGGCTGCGCAACGAGATCGAACGGCGCCGCGCCTGCGGACTGCCATCAGACGCTCCCACCGACCCGATCGAACGCCAGCAGTACCTGGCAGCGCTCGCGCTGGTCGGCCTGCTCTGTCCCAGCGAAGCAGCCGAGTTCCTCAGCGACGAGACCGGCGAACAGGACGGCCACAGCGCTGACGGGACAGGCGACCCTGCACCCGGGGCGCCAACCGGGCCAACTCAAACCGGGCCATCCTCGTCCGGGCAGACCTGGCCTGGGCCGGCACGGGCACCGAGCAGCGGCTGGCCGGACGTGACGGTGCTGATCGACGCACGCACCTTCCTCACCGGCGAAGCACACGACGACACCATCAGCGAGGCCGGCATCGGCCGCTTCGGGCTTCCGGTCGCGACGGTCCGCCGATGGGCATGCCTCGGCAGCGTCACACCCGTGGTGATCGGCGCCGACGGCGTGCGACTGTTCCTCGGCCGCGAAACCCGCCTCGCCAACCGCGCCCAACGACGGGCACTCCGCGTGCTCTACCGCACCTGCGCACTCTGCGACACAGCCTTCGAGCACTGCCAGATCCACCACGTCCACTGGTACGACCACGGCGGTCGCACCGACATCGACGACCTGATTCCGCTGTGCAACCGCCACCATCACCTCGCCCACGAAGGCGGCTGGCAGTTGCACCTCGCACCCGACCGCACGCTCACCATCACCCGACCAGGCGGGCACGTCACCGCCCACGGCCCACCACGCGCCCACGCGGCGTGAGAGCGTCGCGACGGCCACCGGGTACCGTTCGGTCATGGCCGATGATGTCACCCACTACGACGCGGTCGAGGCGTACTGCGGTCAGCTCAGCTACCTGCCTGGCGAGGGGGTCGCACTGCACGCTTGGTGCGCTACCGACCGGTTCGATGTCGACGTGCGCCGCTGGGGTGGCGCCACGCCGGGGAACGACGAGGTGCTGTGGTCGCAGCGCGACGTGCCCGGCGTGGCGCACCCGACGCCGGTGAACGCGGACTCGCACGGGTGCGGCTGGCCGGTGGCGCTGACCATCCCGATCGGCAGCGACTGGGCCAGTGGCATGTACCTGGTCACGCTCCACGCCCACGGCGCGGCGCACGAGCGGGCGATCGGGCATGCGATGTTCGTGGTGCGCGCGAAGCGGGCAACCGGCAACCCGTTGCTGGTGATCGCCACCAACACCTACAACGCCTACAACAACTGGGGCGGGCGCAGCCTGTACACCGGCGGCCATCAGGTCAGCTTCGATCGGCCGTTCGGCCGCGGGATGCTCGTGCGCCCACACACCGAACGTGACGACCGCAAGAGCCGGCCGGTGCACCCTGGCGAAGACCCCGACGTCGACGGCGTCGTCTATCAGCAGTACCGCTTCGCCCACGGCTATCCCGGCTACATGAGCTCTGCGGGCTGGTTCACCTACGAACGTCGCTTCGCGGAGTGGGCCGTGCGCAACGGGACCACGCTCGACTACGCGGTGTCCAGCGACCTCGAGTTCGAGCCGGCGGTGGTCGACGGGTACCGCTTGGTACTCGGTGTCGGCCACGACGAATACTGGTCAGCGGCACAGCGCGACACGATCGAAGCCCACGTCGCCGGTGGTGGCAACTACGCCAGCCTGTCGGGCAACACCATGTTCTGGCAGGTGCGCCTCGGCGATCACGACGGCGATCACGTCGGCGGGCGCGGCGGCGGGCGCGGCCGGATGATGACGGCGTACAAGTACTCGGCCCATCGCAACGATCCGGTGGTGGGCACCGCCGGCGAGCACCTGATGACGGGCATGTGGTGCGATCCGTTCGTCGCCCGGCCGGAGTGGCGTTTCCTCGGCGCCGGCAGTGCGTTCGGTCTCTACAGCCGGTTCGGCCAGGCCACCCCGCGGGCCAGCGGCGGGTTCACCGTCTACCGCGACGATCACTGGCTGTTCGAGGGCACCGGTTTGCGCTACGGCGATCAACTGGGCGCCTCGTCGGGCGCGGTCGGCTACGAGACGGTCGGCGTGCAGCTGGGCTTCGACGACTATGGCCTCCCGGTGGCCCGTCAGGCCGACGCCGCGGCCCACACCGAGGTGGTCGCGTTCGCCCCCGCATCGAACCTGGCGGAGGGCGAGTACCCCGCATCAGTCGCCGCCAGCGCCGATCAGTGCGATCTCGAGTTCCTCGCCGAACGTCGCTACGGCGACACCAGCGCCGACTCGCTGCGGCGAGTGCGCCATGGCAACGCCGTCATGCTCACGTGCCAGCCGAGCGGTCCCAGCGGCGGCACCGTCGCCACGATCGGCAGCACCGATTGGGTCTACGCCCTCGACGACGCGGCTGTCAGCCAGATCACCGCCAACGTGGTGCGTCACCTCAACGGCTGAGCCCCACGCTCGGGCCGCACCTCACAGCGACCGGTCAGGCAGGCATCTCGTCGCCGAAGCTGATCCCCATGTCGCGCGCGGTGAGCATCGTGTCGCAGTCCAGCGGCACCGTCTTCTGGCGAGCCGTCACCTCGCTCAACGGCACGTACTTCACGGTGGGAGAGGCCAGCGCCACCATGATGCCGTCCAAGCCGTCGTGGAGCGCACGAACGGCGGCAGCGCCGAAGCGCAGCCCCAGCAGGCGATCGAAGGCCGTCGGGCTGCCGCCACGCAAGAGGTGACCCAGCACCACCGTCCTGGCCTCCTTGCCGGTGAGCGTCTCCAGCTCCCGCGCCACCTTGTCGCCGATCCCGCCCAGGCGCTCGGCCTGACCGACGGCCTTGCCGAGCACAGAGACGCTGCCGCCCACCGGCCGCGCACCCTCGGCGACGACGACGATCGAGAACTTGGCCCCGTGCTCCTCCCGCTGCCGGATCGTCTCGACCACCGGCCCCAGCTCGTAGGGGATCTCCGGGATCAAGATGGCGTGCGCGCCACAGGCCACTCCGGCGTTGAGTGCGATCCACCCTGCGTAGCGCCCCATCACCTCCACCACGATCACGCGGCCGTGGGAGGTGGCGGTGGAGAACAGGCGATCGATGCACTCGGAGGCGAAGCTGACCGCGGTGTCGAAGCCGAAGGTGGCGTCGGTGCGTTCCAAGTCGTTGTCGATGGTCTTCGGCACGCCGATCACGCGCAACCCGGCCTCCGAGAGGTGATGACCGATGGTGAGCGATCCGTCACCGCCGATGGTGATCAGCGCATCGATGCCCTGCTGATCGAACAGAGCCAGCAGTTCCGGCGTCCGGTCGACCTCCACCCAACTGCCGTCGGGTTGCTGCATCGGGTACGCCGTCGGGTTGCCCCGATTGGTGGTGCCGATGATGGTGCCACCTTGGTGCACGATGCCTCTGACGCGCTCGCGGGTGAGCTGGATGAGACCGCCCTCCGGGTACAGCTCGGGCAGGAACAACCCGTTGAAGCCGTCGCGGATGCCCACCACGTCCCAACCACGGTTGATCGCTGCCAGCGTGGCTGCGCGGATGACGGCGTTCAGCCCAGGGGCATCGCCCCCGCCGGTCGAGAGGGCGATGCGTCGAATGGGCCGGTTCATGATCCCGACAGTAGTCAGCCGGACATGCTCACCCAGGTGGCCCGTCAGGAAGGGTGACCAGGCGAACCGCTCACGCCGTGATCGCCGTCGGCCCGTTGATCAGGCAGAACTCGTTGCCTTCCGGATCGGACATCACCTGGAAACCACCCAGCTCGTCGTACACGACCTCACCGGCGCGAGTGGCGCCGATCGCGATCGCCGCGGCGATGGCTTCCTCCAGGTCGCCGACGTCGACATCGAGGTGGACGCGGTTCTTCACCGTCTTCGCCTCCGGCACCATCTGGAACGAGACCGTGACGCCGGTAGGGGGTTCCAGCGCCACCCACTCGTGGCTCTGGCGTACGACGTACCCCCCGAGGACACGTTGCCAGAACTCGGCCAGCCGCATCGGGTCGTGGCAGTCGATCACGACCTCGTCGAGGCGACCGATCACGCCCGCTCACCCAGGCTTGCCGCGGCCCGGCCGAAGATGAAGAACTCGTCGAGGTACGCCCCGGGATCGGCCGACCAGGAGAGCGCGCACACCTCCGCCTCGGTGCGTCGCCCGAGCCGGCCTCGGAACCACTCGAAGTCGTCGGCGGCGAGCTCGACCGGCGGCAGCCCGGCTTGCTGGCACTGCTCGGCGAACGAACCACGCATCGACGTCGCGGCCCATTCGAGGAACCCGGCCGGCACCGTCACCGGCAGCCCGAGCGCCAGGCGCAGATCGGCCTCGTGAGCGTGCACGTCCATGACCGCAGCAGACGCCACCTCACCCGCAGGCGTCGACAGGAACCCCTCCAGGCCCGGACCGGTCTGGGCCCATTCCGCGAGCATCTCGGCCACCGGCCGGCCGGCGTTTCGGGCCACCTGCGCGGCCGTCCATGCGTCGCCAGGGGCACCGTCCATGTTGCCGGAGGTGGCATCGACCGCGATGCCGGTGACATGGGCTATCACGTCGTGCACCGTCCACTCGGGCGTGGCCGCAACGACCAGCTCCGGGTCGACATCTGCAGCGCCCGCAAGCGCCGTGATGCGCTCGCGCGCCGAACGATAGAGAGCCCCAAGGTCGGTTGTCATGGCCTGCAGCGTAGAACGACCGCGTAGGCTTGACCAGATGTCGGACCCTGGCGCACAGCAACCCGATCGAAACGATGGCCACCAGCCGGCCACACGCGCCATCACCGCCGGCCGCGGGCACAGCGGCAGCTCGTTGGCGCCGGCCTTGTGGGCCAGCAGCGTGTGGGAATCCGCCGACATGGGCGACGCGCGGCGCCGGGCCACGGGTGTGCGCAGCGGGGAGTTCTACGGGCGCTATGCGAACCCGACGGTCGCCTCCTTCGAGGAGGCGGTTGCCGCCCTGGAGGGCGCCGAATCTTCGCTCGCCTTCGCCAGCGGCATGGGCGCGATCAGCACCGTGGTGCTGGCGCTGTGCGGCCAGGGCAGCCACATCGTCGCTCAACGCCAGCTGTACTCGGCCACGCTGGCGTTCCTGCAGGGCCCCTGCGCCAGGTTCGGCATCGACGTCACCTTCGTCGACGGCACCCAGCCGGGCGCCTTCGCCGCCGCGGTGCAGCCCGGCCGCACCATGCTGGCCATCGCCGAGACCCCGTCGAATCCGTTGCTGGAACTGGTGGATCTCGACGAGTTGGGCGCGCTGCGTGGCCCCATCACCATGGTCGACTCCACCTTCGCCACGCCGCTGGGCCAGCAGCCGCTGGCCCACGGTGTGCATCTCTCGCTGCACTCGGCCACCAAGGGCATCGCCGGGCACAACGACGCCACGCTGGGCGTCATCAGCGGCGAACGCGATCTTCTCGCGGAGATCTGGGCCTACAGCGTGCTGCACGGCGCCACACCATCGCCCTTCGATGCGCTCAACGCGCTGCGCGGCATTCGAACCCTCGGGGTGCGCACCAACCACCAGGCGGCGAGCGCACTGCACCTCGCCGAGTCGCTGCAGCGGCATCCGGCCGTCGCCGGTGTGCACTACCCCGGCCTGCACACTCATCCTCAACACGATCTGGCCAAGCGGCAGATGCGCCACTTCGGCACCGTGCTGGCCCTCGATCTCATCGGCGGCATCGCCGCGGCCGAGCAACTGCTCGCCAACCTGCAACTGATCCGCGTGGCCACCTCTCTGGGCGGGCCCGAGACGCTGATCTGCCATCCGCGCACCACCACGCACGCCAGCCTCACCGATGCGGAGGCCGCCGAACAAGGCGTGTCGGGAGGCCTGCTGCGCATCTCCGTCGGTCTCGAGGACGCCACGGATCTCCTCGTCGATCTGCAGCGAGCCCTCGCCCACACGGGCGCCTGAGCCCGCGCCGATGGCCCGCATCCTGCTGCTGCACGGCCTCGGTGGCACTGCTGGGACGATGCGACCGGTTGCCGACGGCCTCACCGCCCTCGGGCACAAGGTGCACGCCCCCACCTTGCCCGGCCACGGCACCGAGCCGGCGGCGCTGCAGCACGTCGGCTGGGCGGACTGGTTGTCGGCCGCAGGTCAGTGGCCTGCCGATGTCGTCGTGGGGCAATCGATGGGTGGCTCACTGGCGCTCGCGCTGGCAGCCGACGATCGGTGCCGCGCCGTAGTCGCGATCAACCCTCCCGCGCCCGATCCCGACGCCGTCGACGGCCTGGAGTGGCGTCAGTCGCGAGGACACGACTGGATCGATGGCCCGCCGCTGGCCGCCGGCGAGAACGGCTATGAGCGCCTGCCGATCACCGCCCTGTTGGAGATGGCGGCAGGCACGCTCGCCACCGACCTGGCAGCTGTGACGGCGCCCCTGCTGCTGATCACGAGTGCGCTCGACGACGTCGTCGACCCGGCCGGCGCCGACGGCGTCGCCGCCGCAGTGAGCGGGCAGGTGCGACGACTGACGCTGCACAGGAGTGGCCATGTCGCCACACTCGGACCTGAACGCGACGAGTTGATCGCCGCGATCGACGAGTTCTGCACACTGGTCGCACACCGCGCCTGACGGGTCGCGGCGCGCTCGGGTGCCCCACCACCGCATCGTGCAGGGTTACTGTTCGGCTCATGCGCAACCGTTCACGGGTCGGTCTTGCGGCCCTCCTGCTCGTCGCCGCCTGCAGCAACGACGGCTCGTCGTCATCCAGCACCGACGGCACCGCCAACACTGGGGCCACCGACACCACGGCGGCCGCGGCCACCACCACGACGGAGGCGGTGCCCGGCTACTCCGCCCAGATCACCCGCACCGAGTACGGCATCCCGCACATCGTCGCCGACGACTGGGGCAGCCTCGGCTTCGGCCAGGGCTACGCGTACGCTCAGGACCGAGCCTGCACCCTGCTCGATCAGATCATCAAGGTGCGCGGCGAGCGATCGAAGTGGTTCGGTCCCGGTGAGAACGACGCCAACATCGATTCCGACTTCGCCTATCGCCACCTCCACCTGTGGGACGATGCCGACCAGCGCTTCGCGGATCAGCCGGAACGGGTGAGCGACATGGTCACCGGCTACGTCGCCGGCTTCAACGCCGAGTTGGCGGCCGATGGCGCCCACGGCTGGTGCGCCGGGGAGGATTGGGTGCAGCCGATCACCACCACCGACCTCTACGCCAACCTCAACGACATCACGTTGTTCGCCAGCGCGGGCAACCTGATCGGGCCCATCGCCACGGCGCAGCCGCCCGACACGACAGCAATCGACACGGCGACCACCGACACGGCGACCACCGACACCGCAACCGACCAGCCGGCGGGCAGCGACACGACCCTCGCACCGGCCCCCGGCGACACCAGCACCACGCTCGGCAGCAACGGCTGGTCCATCGGCAGCGCCGGCAGCGAGAGCGGCGGCGGCATGCTGATCGCCAACCCGCACTTCCCCTGGGAAGGCGAGAAGCGCCTGTGGGAGAGCCAGCTGACGCTCACCACCGGCGAGATGAACGTCTACGGCGTGGGTCTCACCGGGGTGCCCGGGGTGCTGATCGGCTTCAACGACCACGTCGCGTGGACGCACACGGTCTCCGCCGGCTACCGGATGACGCTGTACCAACTGACCTTGACCCCCGGCGATCCGACCAGCTTCCAGTACGGCACCGACCCGGCAACGGCCACCAGCGAGCAGATGACCTCGGAGGACATCGAGATCGAGGTGCTGCAGTCCGACGGCAGCACCGAGCGGCAGTCGCGCACGATGTGGGCCAGCCACTACGGCCCGATGCTGGACCTGCCCTTCGGCTGGACCGACACGCTTGCCTACACGATGCGCGACGCGAACATCGACAACACCGACATCCTGCAGCAGTTCTTCGGGATGGACACCGCGACGAGCATGGACGAGTTCATCGATGCCCATCGCACCGCCAACGGCATCCCGTGGGTGAACACGATCGCCACCTCCGCCGACGGCCGCGCGTGGTACGCCGACACCGCTGCCACCCCCAACCTGTCGCCGGAGGCGATCGCCGGTTGGCAGATCGAAGTCTTCTCCGGCGGGCTGGCCAACACCGTGCTCGACAACGGGGCCATCCTCCTCGACGGCAGCGACCCGATCAACGAGTGGGTCGACGACCCGGCGGCCACCCGCCCCGGCATCTTGCCGTTCGACCAGCAGCCACAACTCGAACGCGACGACTACGTGTTCAACTCCAACGACTCGCACTGGCTGGCCAATCCTGCCCAGCTGCTCACGGGTTACTCCCCGCTCACCGGTGCCGAAGGCGTGCCCCAATCCAGCCGCACCCGCGAGAACGCGCTGCTGCTCGCCGACCCATCGCTGCGTGGTGACGACGGGAAGTTCAACCTGCAGGAGCTGCAGGCCGCCTGGTTCAGCAACCGCGCGCTGCACGCCGACCTGCTGCGCGATCAGGTGGTCAAGGCGTGCGACGAGCAGAAGGTCGTGCTGGTGGAAGGCGTCCCGTTCGACATCACACCGGCCTGCGACGTGCTGCGCAACTGGGACGGGCGGCTCAACACCGACTCGCAGGGCGCCGTGCTGTGGCGCGAGTTCCTGATCTCGTTCAGCCGCGACGACCGCATCAACGCCGGCAACCTCTATTCGGTGCCATTCGACCCGGCCGACCCGGTGGGCACGCCGAACACGATCGCCGAGAAGACGGTGACCATCACCAACAACCTTGCTGCAGCGATGATGGCACTCGCCTCCCAGGGCTGGGCGCTCGACATCGCGCTCGGCGACGTGCAGTACGACGGCAGGGCGACGGACGAGCGCATCCCGATCCCCGGTGGCACCAACCTGGAAGGCGCGATCTCGATCGTCGACTGCTGCAGCGGCGCCAACACCACCGCACCGCGAGGCGACGTCGGCGACGACGTGCAGGGCCGATACTTCACCACCAAGGGCTACCCGGTCACGTTCGGCAACAGCTTCGTGATGACGCTGGAGTTCACCGCCGATGGGCCGCACGCCGAAGCGATCCTCACCTACGGCCAGCCCGACGATCCCTCCGACCCGAACTTCACCGCCCAGACCAAGGTGTACTCGGGCAAGCACCTGCGGTCGGTGCTGTTCACCCCGGACGAGGTGGCCGCCGGTGCGGTGGGCGACACGGTGACCGTCACCGGCGAGCGCTCCAAGCCGTAGCCGCCTGTCGGGGCCCCCGGTCCCGGTGCGGCGCCGAACAGCTCAGGGATACGACTTCGACTTGTAGTCCTTCTGGTTGCCCTTCACCGCAACCACCCAATACGTGTGCGGCCCGGGGCACGAGAAGTTCAAGTCGGTCGAACCCTGCAGCGGCAGGTTGCTGTAGTAGGGGCCGTCCTGGTTGTCGATGGCGACGTAGACGCTGTCGGCCCCAGTGGCCGTCCAGCTGATGCGTACCGACGGAGGAGTCGTCACGAACGACACGTCGGGCGCCGCGCACACGGCCGGATCGCTGAACGAGAAGTTGGTGATCTTCGGCCCGGCCGCCGTCGTCGGTGGGGCGGTCGAGGGCGCCGAGGTCGGTGGCGTGGTGGCGGGCGTGGTCGGCTTGGTCGTGGGCGGCGCGGACGGCGTCGTCGGCTTGGTGGTGGGGGGCGCAGTGGGCGGCGCCGTAGCGGTGGCCCCACCTGCCGTCGTGGTTTCGGTGCCGGTGGCCGAGCCGGCTGAGGTGGTGGAGACGTCGGCCGGCGAGGACGCTGCGAGCGTCGTGGAGTCGGAGGTCACCGATCGCGACGAAGTAGAAGTGCAGGCGGCGAACACGACGAGTGACGACGCGAGAGCTGCACGGACGACACGGGTTCGGGGCTTCGACATGCGCCCGATCGTAGGCCGGCCGCCGGACAACGGCTGTCCGCCGGCTGACACCGACCCACCGTGCCGTTTCGGGCCTCAGTGGTAGTAGGGGTTCTCGCCCGAGGTGTGGTCGGTGAGATCGCGCACGCGCTCGATGGCGGGGATGTGCTCGACGATCATCGTCTGCACACCCTCCAGCATCGTCATCCGGCTCATCGAGCAGCCCTGGCAGCCGCCGCCCATGGTGAGGTAGGCGGTGCCCTCGTTGTCGTGACCGACGTAGGTGACGAACCCGCCGTGTGCGGCCAGCGCCGGGTTGACCTCGGCCGTGACGATGGCCTCGACCTCGGCACTGAGCGCATCGTCGTGCACCAAGCCCTCCACCTGAGGCGCCTGGGGCTTGTTCGGGTTGCGGATGATCAGTCCGGCCGACGAGGTGTGATCGAGCGTGGCGCCCTCCAGCAGATCGATGCTGACGCCGGGGATGATCACCTTCAGCGTCGTGACCGTGCCCTCGTCGTCGGCACCGGTGTGAGTGCGCACCTCGTCGGTGAACGCTGCCTTGGTGACGACATCGAAGCTGAGGTCGTACTTGAAGTCTTCGCCCGGCTTGCTGATGATCTCGAGCCGGAGGCCGAGGCGCTCGGCATCGGGCTCGGTGTCGCGCAGGGCTGCCAGTTCCTTGAGGGCGGCAGGCGTGATGGTGATGATCGAGCTGGTGGTTTCGGCGGCGAGGGGGCTCACCGGGTGAAGGCTACCGTGCGTTTCTCGACGCAACGAAGGCCCCCTCGCCCCGAACACCGGCGGCGCTCAACCGCCGGCGCCGAAGTACCCGTTGACGTCGACGAGCAGGTGTGTGGTGAGGTCGGCACTCGTGAACAGGCACACCTTCCCACCAGTACCCACCTTCACCGTCACCGCATTCGGCACCGTCCCACCCGCCGTCGTGTTCAAGTTCGACGAGTTCGGCGGAGCCGACCCACACGGAAACACCGTCACATACCCCGGCGCCGACGCAGCCGCCGCCGTCACGTTCAACACCACCGCCGACGCATCCGCCGGCACACCACCACGACCACCAACCTGCAACTCCAACACCGAACCAGGCGCACTCGCACCCATCCCCTTGAACAACCCATCCACCGTCGAACCACCCGACCGCGAATCCAACAAACGAGCCGGCGACACCGCCACGAAACCGGCACCGCCGCCGCCACCGCCGCCGCCGCCGCCACCGCCACCACCGGCGGGCCTGTTCACGCTGTAGGTCTCACCGGAGAACGCGCCGTTGGCGGCACCCGCCAGCAGGTTGCCCGGCACGTCACGAATGGTGTTGTCGTCGATCACGTTCAGGCGCAGCGTGCCGCTGTTGTTCCCCGTGTTGGCAGTGACGGTGAACACGCGACCCGGCCCGCTGGGGCTGATGGAGGCGATGCTGGCACCGGTCACGCCATTGGCGGTGAGCGTGAAGTCGCCGGCGTCGACGCCCAACACGGCCTCGCTGAACACCACCGTCCACTGGGTGGTGGCGGCTGTCGCCGGGTCGACCCCGGCGCGGGTGACGGCGTTGACCACCGGCGGGGTCGACTCCGGGATGTACTCGTAGTCGCCGATGTCGCAGATCTTGCTGCCGTTGCCGTCGCCATCCACCGGCTCGGCGCTGATCGAGTTGCCGACGATGCTGCAGTAGCCGGAGTTGTTCTGATCGATCGCCGGGCTCGTGCTGGCCAACGCGTGCCGCAACCGGCCGCCATCCCAGTTGCCCAGTGGCAGCAACTGCGGGTTGGTGGCGCTCTTGTCGCCGGTGGTCGCGAAGCCGCACGACGTGCCGTCGTCGATGTTGTAGCCCTGCGAGACGAACGAGCGCAGGGTGTTCTGCGTCGAGCAGTTGGCCGCAGCAGAGTTGTTGGTGTTGCCCGCCACGATGCTGCCGATCACCTTGCCGCCGGCGGGGCTGGCCCCGACGATGCCCGCCGGGCGGCCGGCGGTGCTGGCCGTGTTGGCGGCGATCGTCGAACCGAAGATGGCCATGTAGCCGGCACCGGGCCGCTGCTCGATACCACCGCCGCTGCCAGCGCTGTTGCTGGACACGGTGGAGTACGTCGCGCCGAAGCCGCCTGCCTCCACGGCCACCCCACCACCGTACGACGACGACCCGGCGGCGTTGCCGGTGATGCTGGACAGAAAGGCTCCGGAGTCGATCCCCGAGAACAGCACGGCGCCACCGGGGCCGGTGGTGGTGTTGTTGCTCAGCGAGGAGAAGCGGACGTCGAGGTAGCCGCCACCGGTGTGACTGACCGCACCGCCACCGCCCGCGCCGGCGCTGTTGTTGGCGAGCGTGACCGAGGAGAGGTTCAGTGAGGCGCCGCCTTGCACACAGATGGCGCCGCCGCTCGTCGCGGAGCTGTTGCCGGTCATTCGCATCATCCAGAAGGTGGGGCTACCGCCGGTGACCAGCACGGCACCGCCACACGTGGATGTGTTGCCGCCGGTGAGCGTGACGCCCTGCACGGTGGGCGTGCCGCTGGAGATCGCGAAGTGGCGGCTGCCCGCTGGGGCCTGCAGCGTGATGCGGTCGTGCCCGTCGATCACGCGGGTGCCGGAGAGATTGATCGTGGACTGCATCGCGATCGTGACCGGCGCCTGACCGCAGTTGAACGTGATCGTCTGTGCCGCCGACGCAACCGCTGCCGCCAAGGAGGCGCCCGTGCAACTGGCCGGAGTGCCGGTGCCCACCACGGACTGATTGGACAGCGGCGTGGTGAACGACTGCACCGCACCCACGTAGGTGCCGGTGCTGGCGGACACGAAGCGGAAGCGCCAGTAGTAGGTGGTGTTCGGCGCCAGCGAGCCCGGCGCGAACGGCGTCCAGTCGGCCCACACGATGTAGCCGGTGGACGCGCCGGGCGGCACGGTCGCCGGCCCGTCGGTGAACACGACCGGGCCGCCGGGGCTGGTCATCAGCTCGAAGTAGCCTTGCCCTCCCTGGCCGTTGGGGTACAGGTAGGTCTCCGACCGGATCGTGGTCGGCCAGCTGACGCTCCCGAACGTGGTGCCCGCCGGGCTGGGCACGATGGCCGGCGTGCTGTCGAACACGTACACGCCTTGCGTGGGGAAGAGCGTCGGCGTGGAGTTGCCGTCGAACACCCGGACCGCCCCGGTGAGCGTCGAGTTGGAGATGGCGGTGCTCGTCACCACAGGGATCGCGAACGTCAGAGTGTGCCCCGTGGGGATCGCCCACAGGTTGGCGTTGACGTTGTCGGTCGAGGGCACGCGGTAGAAGTTGCCGCCGTAGATCCCGGCGCTGCTGGGCAGGCTCTGCGGACACACGGAGTCGGCGAAGGCCACCCCGTCGTAGGCGCACACCACCTTGTTGGTGGGCGAGATCGCGAACGAGGTGTTGGCCGGCAGCTGCACGTTGACGTCGACGCGCTGACCGCTGCACGAGTTGCCGAGGCCGGCAACGACGACGTGCACGTAGTACACGGTGTTGGGCGCCGGTGTGTTGGTGGACGGATCGGAGTAGAACCCGACGTATGTAGCGACACCAGGCTCGGCGTAGGGATTGCCCCAGATGATGCTCGCGCAGTTGATGATGCTCGAGTACTGGAAGCTGCCGTCGTACCACGACGAGGCCGCGAAGGTGGGGGTGACGTCGGTGGCCCCCGAGGCGGCGACCATGCCCAGCAGCAGGCTCACAGCGAGCAGCGCGGAACGAAGGCGCGGCCGACGCGCACCCTGATCGGCCCGGTTGTTGCGGATTCTGTTCCTCAG
>JBAVTH010000167.1:0-24415 GCA_049696035.1 Ilumatobacteraceae bacterium | reverse complement strand
ATGGGTTGGCGACTGCGCCCCCGTCGGGTTCGTTGCCGATGATGGAACGATCGGCGTTGCGCACGCGGGCTGGCGTGGTGCCTATGACGGCGTCCTGCAGGCGGCGGTCGCACAACTCGGTCCCACTCGCGTGCGCGCCTACCTGGGCCCGTGCATTCATCCCTGCTGCTACGAGTTCGGCGCTGCCGACCTGCAGATGTTCGTTGGGCGGTTCGGTAGCCAGGTCGCAGGCTCCACCGCGTGGGGTGCCGCGGCCCTCGACATGCGGGCGGTCGTAGCATCGGCGCTCGCCGAGGTCGGCGTCGAGATGGTCGATGTTTCGCGGTGCACAGGATGCTTCGCCGAGCACTACTACTCGCACCGGCGACGGCGCCAAGCGGGGCGTCACGTGATGACGATCTGCAAGCGGGCTCAACGATGAGTGGGCTCGACGAACTGGTGGCAGAACGCCTGGCCGTGGTCCACGAGCGGATCCGGCACGCCGGCGGTGTGGGCGTCGGCGTGCTGCCGGTCACCAAGACGTTCGGCATCGAGGCCTGTTGGGCAGCCTTCCGTGCTGGTTGTCCGGCCGTCGGCGAGAACTACGCGCAAGAGATCGTCGCCAAGTTGGGCGGGGGAGGCCTGCCCTTCGGGGTGCACTTCATCGGCCAGCTGCAGTCCAACAAGGTGCGGTCCCTGGCGCCGATCATCACCGTGTGGGAGACGGTCGACCGGCAATCGGTGGTGGCCGAGCTGGCCAAGCGGGTACCTGGAGCGACCGTGCTGGTGCAGGTCGCCGATCATGCCGACCAGGGCAAAGGCGGCTGCTCGCTGGCCGATGCGCCGGCGGTGGTGGAAGCAGCGCAGATGGCCGGCCTGTCGGTGCGCGGGCTGATGTCGGTCGGCCCGACCCACGGTGGCCCCGAGGCCGCCAGGGCGGGCTTTCGTGCGGTGCGTCGATTGCTCGACCATCTGGGGTTGGAAGTGTGTTCGATGGGTATGACCGACGACCTCGAGGTCGCGGTGCAAGAAGGCTCTACGCAGGTACGCGTCGGGAGCGCGCTCTTCGGAGAGCGTCCACCCGCGGGCGTGCCCGTGCGATAGCCTCGGCGGTTGCAGGAGGACAGCGGATGTCGATGTGGAAGAAGGCAATGGACTACTTGGGTCTCGGACCCGATGATGCCTACGACGACTACGACGTCGCGCCCGAACCCGAGCGGGCGGCACGTGCCGCTCGGCCGGCCCGCGACGAGCCGCCTCGTCAGCAGCGGGGCTACACCCCCGACTACGAGGGCGACGCTCCGGTTCGGGCCGTTCCCGCCCGTCCCAGCTTTCCCACCAGCACGGTCAACGACGTCGCCGTTCGCCGGCCGGTGCCGGCCAACGACGACTCGAGCGTGCAGCCTCGGCCCATCAATCCACGCCCGGCCCCAACCGCTCGCGTAGCGCCGGGCGCCGCCGGCGCCGACCCCTACACCGTGCGGCCACGTCGGTTCGATTCCGCGCAGGAGCTGGCGGACAAGTTCAAAGAGGGCCTTCCGGTCATCATGAACCTCGAGGCCGCCGATCGTGAGGTGTCGCGTCGTCTGATCGACTTCGCGAGCGGCCTGTGCTACGGGCTGAACGGCAGCATGGAGAAGGTGGCCACCGGCGTCTACCTCCTCAAGCCGATTCCGCGTCCGCATTCGTACGACGAGTCCGGGTACGGCGCCTGATCAGCCTGCGGCCGCGAAGCCGGCCTCGATTCGCCTAACATCGGTGCATGGAACTCAGCCCGCAGACGATTCGTAGTACCGGTTTCAAGACGGTCAAGAAGGGTTACGACCCCGACGAAGTCGAGTTGTTCCGCAACCAGGTCGCCGCAGCGGTCGAGAGTGCGCAGAACCAGGCCACCGCAATGGAGGCGCGAGCTCGCGCCGCCGTCGCCAAGCTGCAGGAGGTGTCGCAGCAGGCGGCGGAAGGCAGCCGCGAGCCGGTCGTCGCGGCATCGAAGAGCGGCGACACGGAGGTCATCAGCCGGACGCTGCTGCTCGCGCAGCGCACCGCCGACACTGCGGTCAGCGAGGCGCGGGCGGAAGCCGATGCGATCACCGCTCATGCCCGGGAGGAGGCCGCGCGTGTGCTCGACAGCGCCCGCTCCATGGCGTCCAAGACCGTCGACGACTCGCGGCTCGAAGCGCGGCGAGCGGTCGAGGACGAGCGGGTCAGGGCGGAGAACGAAGTGCAGTCCCTGCTCGCGCGGCGCGACTTCCTGCTGGGCGATGTCGACCATCTCGAGCAGTACCTGCAGGCCCAGCGCGAGCGACTGCGCGACGCTGCGGTGCAGTTGCAGGAGCTCGTCGACCGTGTCCCGGGCGGCCTCGGCGACATGCGTCGACCGTTGTTGTCGGCCTCGGCCAATGCGCTTGCCGATGAACCCCGGCCGGTGAGCTCGTTGCCGTCGGCTGAGCCGCCCGCAGCGGCCGGCGGCGGCGACGAGCCGTTGCAGGCCGTGGACGACATCACTGCAGAGGTGCCCGTCGCCGAGTCCACGGTGGTGGTCGACGCTCCCGGCGAGGACCTGCGCTCCGACGACCGCGACACAGCGCCGTTGTTCACCTCGTCACCCGATCGTGCCGCGGGCCTCAGTGCGCTCGCGCTGTCGGGCGACCCCAGTGCCCAGGACAGCGTCTGGAGGCTGCTCGACGAGGAGGTGGCCAGCACTCAGGCAGCGCAGGCCTCGTTGGCGCTCGACGAGGTCACCGCTGAGGTGCCGCTCACGCCGTCGCAGCAGGCACAGGAGCCGTTCAACATCGGTGGCGACGAACTTCGATAACTGCTCGGGCCGCGCCGGTGCGGCGGATAGACTCCTCGCACGGCGTTGACGAGGCCATCACCTCCGAGCCTTCGGAAGAACAGCGCGCCGGCCGGTGGCCGCCACGCCCAGTAGAACCGAACGGGTCCAGCCCGACATCGCTGGAGCAGTCGAGTGGTCGTGGGCCCCCAACCTGGCGGGTGCACGGCAAGCAGGGTGGTACCGCGGGCCTTCCGGCTCGTCCCTGTGCCAGCAGCACAGGAGCCAGCAGTGACCTACCCCGCCGTCCAGCCGCAACCCTCGTTCCCCGCCGTCGAGCGCGAGGTGCTCGCCTTCTGGGAGGGCGACCGTACCTTCCAGGCGTCCGTCGACGCGCGTGACGACGCCGACGAGTACGTCTTCTACGACGGCCCGCCCTTTGCGAACGGCCTGCCCCACTACGGGCATCTGCTCACCGGCTTCGTGAAGGATGCGGTGCCGCGCTACCAGACGATGCGCGGCAAGCAGGTGCACCGCCGCTTCGGCTGGGACTGCCACGGGTTGCCGGCCGAGGTGGTGGCCGAGAAAGAGCTCGGCATCAGCGGCCACCCCGCGATCACCAAGTTCGGCATCGACAAGTTCAACGAGGCCTGTCGCACCAGCGTGCTGCGCTTCACCGACGACTGGCACCGCTACGTCACCCGCCAGGCCCGCTGGGTCGACTTCGAACACGACTACAAGACGCTCGACACGCCCTACATGGAGAGCGTGATGTGGGCGTTCAAGACGCTGTGGGAGAAGGGCCTGGTGTACGAAGGCTTCCGCGTGTTGGCCTACTGCTGGCGCTGCGAGACCCCGCTCAGCAACACCGAGACGCGCATGGACGACGTGTACCGCGACCGGCAGGACCCTGCCCTCACGGTGCAGTTCCAGCTGGACAGTGGTGAGAAGATCCTTGCCTGGACCACCACGCCGTGGACGCTGCCGAGCAACCTCGCGCTCGCCGTCGGCGCCGACATCGACTATGCGGTGATGGAGGAGCCCCAGGGCGACGGCGCGGTGCAGCGCTACATCCTCGCCGAGTCGCGTCTGGGCGCGTACGAGAAGGAGCTCGCGAACGCCAGCCAGATCGGCAGCCTCAAGGGCGCGGAGCTCGTCGGTCGGCGCTACACGCCGCTGTTCCCGTTCTTCGCCGACACGCCGAACGCGTTTCATGTCCTTGCTGGCGACTTCGTCAGCACCGAGGACGGAACCGGCGTGGTGCACATGGCCCCCGGCTTCGGTGAGGACGACCAGAACATCTGCAACGCGGTGGGCATTCCCACCATCTGTCCGATGGACGAGCACGGCCGCTACACCGCCGACGTCACTCCGTGGGCACACGTGCACGTGTTCGACGCCAACCCGCTGGTGGTCAAGGAGCTCAAGGCCAGGGGAGTGGTGGTACGTCACGACAGCTACCACCACAGCTACCCGCACTGCTGGCGCTGCGCCGAGCCGCTCGTCTACCGCGCCATCAGTTCGTGGTTCGTGCAGGTCACCGCGTTCCGTGACCGCATGGTCGAGCTCAACCAGCAGATCCGCTGGGTGCCCGAGCACATCAAGGAGGGCAGTTTCGGCAAGTGGCTGGCCAACGCCCGCGACTGGAGCATCAGCCGCAACCGCTTCTGGGGCTCGCCGATCCCGGTCTGGCGCAGCGACAACCCGGACTACCCGCGCATCGACGTCTACGGCAGCATCGAGCAGCTGCAGGCCGACTTCGGCGTCGAAGTGACCGACTTGCATCGCCCGTTCGTCGACGATCTCGTGCGGCCCAACCCCGACGATCCCACCGGCCAGTCGATGATGCGTCGCGTGCCCGAGGTGCTGGACTGCTGGTTCGAGAGCGGCAGCATGCCCTTCGCCCAGGTGCACTACCCGTTCGAGAACCACGACTGGTTCGAGGCTCACTACCCGGGCGACTTCATCGTCGAATACATCGGCCAGACCCGCGGCTGGTTCTACACGTTGCACGTGCTGGCGACGGCGCTGTTCGACCGGCCCAGCTTCACCACCTGCGTCAGCCACGGCATCGTGTTGGGCGACGACGGCCAGAAGATGTCGAAGACGCTGAAGAACTACCCGGACCCGATGATGGTGTTCGACAACTACGGCAGCGACGCGATGCGCTGGTACCTGTTGTCGTCGCCGATCCTGCGTGGCACCGACCTCGTCGTCACCGAGGACGGCATCCGCGACACGGTACGGCAGGTCATCCTGCCGATCTGGAACAGCTGGTACTTCCTGTCGTTGTACGCCAACGCGGCGGGCACGGAGGGCACCTTCCGGACCGACAGCACCGACGTGTTGGATCGCTACATCCTGGCCAAGACGCACGAGCTGCTGGGCACGCTCACCACCACCATGGACGAGTACGACCTGTTTGCCGCGTGCGGGGCGGTGCGCGCGTTCCTCGACGCCCTCACCAACTGGTACGTGCGCCGCAGCCGCGATCGCTTCTGGGCGGGCGAGCAGGCGGCCATCGACACGCTGCACACCGTGCTGTCGCTGCTGTGCCGTGCGCTGGCACCGCTGCTACCGCTGACCACGGAAGCCGTCTACCGCGCGCTCACCGGCGAACGCAGCGTGCATCTCACCGATTGGCCGGACGCTGCATCGGTGCCCGCGGATGGCGAGCTGGTCGAGTCGATGGACCTTGCTCGCGACGTGTGCAGCAGTGCGTTGCGGCTGCGCAAGGCCCACCAGCGGCGAGTGCGCCAGCCGCTGTCGTCGCTGCAGGTGGCAGTCGCCGGTGCGGATCGCCTCGGCGCCTTCACCGACCTGATCGCCGACGAGGTCAACGTCAAGTCGGTGCAGCTCACCGACGACGTCGCCTCCGTCGCCGGCTACGACCTGCAGGTCGTACCTGCGGCGTTGGGCCCGCGCCTGGGCAGCCAGGTGCAGCAGGTGATCAAGGCCGTCAAGACCGGCGATTGGCAGCGCACCGACGACGGCATCGTGGCCGGTGGCGTGACGCTGTTGGAAGGCGAGTACGCGCTGAGGCTGGTGGTGCAGGGCGGCGGCGCCAGCACACCGTTGTCCAACGGCGGGGGAGTGGTGGTGCTCGACACCACGTTGACCCCCGAGCTGGAGGCCGAAGGTGTGACGCGCGATCTCGTGCGCCTCGTACAGCAGGCCCGCCGCGACGCCGGATTGCAGGTCAGCGACCGCATCTCGCTCGTTCTCGGTGTTCCCGAGTCGGTTCGGCGCCAGGTGGTCGCCTTCCAGCATCTGCTCACCGATGCGACCTTGGCCACCTCCCTGACGTGGACGCCAGGGGAGGCGAACGCCGACCTCGACGGCGAACCCATCCACATCACGGTCGCGGTGGCCGCTTGACCGAACTGGTTCGCTCGCACCCGCAGGGCGCCGTGCTCGCAGTGCGCGCCGTGCCGGGTGCAAGCGCGGCGAAGATCGTCGGTCTGCACGGCGGTGAGCTGCGAGTGCGTGTGTGCAGCCCTCCGGTCGACGGCCGTGCGAACGAGGAGGTGGTGCAACTGGTGGCGACAGCACTCGGTGTGCGTTCGCGAGACGTTCGGTTGCTGGTCGGGTCGACTTCGCGATCGAAACAGCTGGTCGTGGCCCTGGCCCCGGACGAAGTGGTGGAACGCTTGGCAGCTTGGATCGGCCCGGAGCGGGCCGTCGACCGATAGCATCCCGGCCTTACGACCGGACCACGGAGGTTCAACGCGATGGCGACTGCCAAGAAGGCACCCGCGAAGAAGACCGCTTCCCCCTCGAAGAAGGCCGCCGCCTCCGCCCCTGCGAAGAAGGCGGCGATGCCTGCCCAGAAGGCGACGGCACCTGCCAAGGGCTCCGCGAAGGCTGCGCCAGTGAAGAAGGCTGCGCCAGTGAAGAAGGCTGCGCCCGTGAAGGCTGCGCCATTGAAGAAGGCTGCGCCAGTGAAGAAGGCTGCGCCAGCGAAGAAGGCTGCGCCCGCGAAGAAGGCTGCGCCCGTGAAGAAGCCCATCGCTGTGAAGAAGGCCACCGTGCCGACGAAGAAGGCGGCCCCAGCGGCCGCCAAGAAGGCTGCTCCCGTGACCAAGGCCACTACCGCCACTCCCGTGAAGAAGGCTCCTTCGGCGCCGGCGAAGAAGGCGGCGGCGGTCGCGACGGCTGCTCCGAAGGCGCCGGCCAAGGCAGCACCCGCACCGGCGAAGGCAGCACCCGCACCGGCCAAGGCGGCACCGGCGCCGGCCAAGGCGGCACCCGCACCGGCCAAGAAGGCCGGCCCGGTGGTTGCCGAGAAGGCAGTGGTCAAGGGCGTCACCAAGGAGGGCATCGCCTACACGAAGGACTTCGATGCCAAGTTCCTCACCGCGATGCGAACCCTGTTGCTGGAGGAGAAGGCGTCGTTGCTCGGGCAGGCGGTCCGCCTCGAGGATGAGGCCCTCCAGCTGATCGAGGAGCAGGAGATGGGCGACGTGCAGTTCGATGACGAAGGTGGTGAGGGCGACACCATGGTCGTCGAGCGTGAGCGCGATCTGGCGCTCAGCGCCCAAGCCCGGCAGACCATTGCCGACATCGACGCCGCCCTGGCCCGGCTGATCGTGGGCACCTTCGGCTACTCCGTCGAGTCCGGGCGCCCGATTCCACGCGAGCGGCTGGAGGCCATTCCGTGGGCCACGGTGCTGGTCGAGGAGAAGGTCGGCGGGATCGGCCGCCGATGACCGACGACGTCCAGCCGGCTCATCGGCTGCGGCTCACGATGGCGATTGCGCTGGCCGTGATCGCCGTCGATCAACTCAGCAAGCACTGGGCGGTCAACGCACTGTCCGGCGAGCCACCTCACCACGCCTTCTGGACGTTGCAGTGGAACCTCTCGTTCAACAGCGGCATGGCGTTCTCCAAGGGGCAGGGCATCGGCCCGATCATCGGCTTGGTCGCTGTCGTTGTGGTCGTGGTCATCGTGCTCGGTGTGCGCAGGAACACCAGCGCGGTCGTTGCCGCAGCTGCCGGCTTCGTCGTCGGCGGCGCGCTCGGCAACCTGCTCGACCGCCTTTTCCGTGGCGACGCGTGGCTGCACGGGTCCGTCGTCGACTTCATCGACTTCCAGTGGTTCCCGATCTTCAATGTCGCCGACATGGGAGTGAACGTCGGCGGTGCGCTGTTCGTGCTCTGGTCGTTGTTCACCAAGCAGGAGGTCGCGTCGTGATCGAAGAAGAGATCCCGGCCGCGCTCGCCGGAGAACGGCTCGACCGCATCGTGTCGCTGATCACCGACTGCAGCCGCAGCGATGCCGCTGCCTTGGTGGCTGCGGGCGGGGCCTCACTCGACGGCGAGGTGCAGCACATCGGAAAGCTGCGCGTGCGTCAGGGTCAGGTTGTCGTGGTGGATCCGTCCCTGCTCCCGGTGACAGAGCTGCCCGCACCCGACCCTACGGTCGAGTTCACGGTGGTGCACGCCGACGAGCACCTGATCATCATCGACAAGCCCGCCGGCCTGGTGGTGCACCCCGGTGCAGGCAACCCCGACCACACGTTGGTGAACGGGCTGCTGGCGCGGTTCCCGGAGATCGCCGGAGTGGGCGAGTCGCACCGGCCGGGCATCGTGCACCGCCTCGACGTGGGCACTTCCGGCCTGCTGGCGGTCGCTCGCACCCAACGCGCGTACCACGCGCTCGTCGATGCCTTGGCAGCGCGCGATGTCGGCCGCGTCTACCGAACCCTCGTCTGGGGGCACCTCGACAACCCGGTTGGCGTGGTCGACGCTCCGATCGGTCGCGATCACCGCGACCCCATGCGCATGGCGGTGGTGGTCGATGGCAAGCCGGCCCGCACCCGGTTCAAAGTGCTGCGCGAGTTCCGCACCCCGACTGACGCATCGTCATTGGAGTGTCGTCTCGAGACGGGTCGCACGCACCAGATCCGAGTGCACCTGGCGGCCATCGGTCATCCGGTCGTCGGTGATGGCACGTACGGCGGCATCCGTACCGGCATCACGCCTCCTCGCCCGTTCCTGCACGCGGCCGCACTCGAGCTGGAGCATCCTGTCACCGGCGAGGTGCTGCACTTCCAGTCGCCACTGCCGGATGACCTGGCGACGGTAGAGGCCGCTCTAGGAACGTAGGGGCTCCAGCCCGGCCTCGACGAGTGCGTCGGGCCACGGCGACGTGCCACGCGCCGCGTCGGCCACGGACTGCAACGTGAAGCCGTCGAGGATCTTGCGCATGTGGTCGCCTGCGGTCTTCCAGATGGCCAGCAGGACGCACTGGCCCTCGTGGTCGCACGCGCCGTCCTGGTGGGGCTCGCCGAAGTCGCCGAGGCTGATCGGCCCATCGACCGCGCTGAGGATCTCGCTGATCCGGATCTCCGCCGGCGTTCTCGCCAGCACGTAGCCGCCACCCACTCCACGCTTCGAGCGGACCAATCCGGCCCCTTTGAGCGCGAGCAGGATCTGCTCGAGATAGGGCTGAGGGATGGCGGTTCGCTCGGCGATGTCGCGCACCGACGTCGGTCCGGGTGCCGTGTCGTGCAACGCGAGCGACAACAGGGCCCTGCAGGCATAGTCACCCTTGCTCGAAACGCGCACGACAGCATCGTACGTCGTGCGGGGCCGGCGCGGCGACTGCCCTGAATGGCGCGGACGGTCGGCCAGGTGATGGACTGGTTCCGACGTGTCTCCTTCCCCCACCCTTCCTCGCTACTCGGGCGCGAACGTTCGTGGCCTCGTGCCGGCATTGCTCGCACCCCGCGGGGCAACCGCTCCGGCCTGGATGCCTGCCGAAGCCGCCACCGCAGCGCAGGTCGTGCTCTTGGTGGTCGATGGCCTCGGGTGGGAGCAGCTGCAGGACCGGCGGTCGCTGGCGCCGATGCTGGCATCGATGAGTGGTGGCCCGATCACGTCGGTGGCGCCGTCCACCACGGCCACGGCGCTCACCTCCATCGCCACCGGTTTGACGCCCGGCGAGCACGGCATCGTCGGGTACCGGATGGAGATGGCCGGCGAAGTGCTCAACGTGTTGCGCTGGTCGACCGGTCATGGCGACTCGCGGCGGCACATCGAACCGGTGCCGACCCAGCCGTTCGCTCCGTTCCTGGGCGAGCGCGTGCCGCTGGTCAGCAAGGCGGAACTCGAGCAGTCGGCGTTCTCCGAAGCGCACCTGCGCGGTGGCCGGCCGTTCGGATGGCGGGCGCCTTCCAGCATTCCGGTGATCGTCGGTGACCTGCTACGCCGTGGTGAGCGCTTCGTCTACGCCTATTACGACGGCATCGACAAGATCGCTCACGAACGAGGCTTCGGACCCTTCTACGATGCCGAACTGCGCTTCGTCGATCGGCTGGTCGCCGATGTGCAGGCGGTCCTGCCGGCGGGGGCGACGCTGCTGGTCACGGCCGACCACGGCCAGGTCGAGGTCGGCGAGCGAGTGGTCGCCCCGCATCCCGACGTGTTGCGGCTGTGTCGCCAGCAGAGCGGCGAAGGGCGCTTTCGCTGGTTGCACTCGCGACCGGGCGCACATGCCGAGCTGCTGGCCGTCGCGTCGCAGCATCACGGTCACCACGCTTGGGTGCACAGCCGCCAGCAGCTGATCGAAGCCGGGTGGTTCGGCCCCACGGTCAGCCCCCCGGTGGCGGCTCGTTACGGCGATGTCGCGCTGGTGCCCTTCGAGCCGATCAGTTTCGACGACCCCGCCGATTCGGGTCCGTTTCCGCTTGTATGTCGACACGGGTCGCTCACGTCTGCTGAGATGCTGGTACCGCTCCTGGCGGTAGCTGCGGACCCTCGGTAGCGAGCAGGAAGATGGAGCCATGATGAACGACGAATTCGTGTCAACCGAGCAGCCGGAAGTGCTGCCGTCGGGGCCGCCGCCCGAGGCGCACGCTCCGGAGGTCACGGAGACCGTGACCGAGCCGGCCAAGGTGATGCGCATCGGCTCGATGGTCAAGCAGTTGCTCGAGGAAGCGCGCACGAGTCCACTCGACGAGGCGAGCCGCGAGCGGATGGCAGAGATCTACGAGCGGTCGATCGTCGAGCTGTCGGACGCGCTCTCGCCCGATCTGCAGGAGGAGCTGCACATGCTGGCGCTGCCGTTCAAGGACGGCGAGGTCCCCTCCGAGAGCGAACTGCGCGTCGCAAAGGCTCAACTGGTCGGTTGGCTCGAGGGTCTGTTCCACGGCATCCAGGCCACTTTGTTCGCCCAGCAGATCGCGGCTCGCCAGCAGTTCGAGCAGTTGCGGCAACTGCCGCCCGGTGGGGGCGGGATGGCCGGGCAAGGGCAGGTCGTCGAAGCCGGCGAGCGGCCCGGCACGTATCTCTGAGCCGACGCCGCGGAAGAGGCGCCCGGTTTCGTCGGGCGCCATTCGCGGCTAGGGTCGTCGCGAATCACAGTCGTGTAATCCCGACGGCGCTGACCACGCCACCACGTCGTCAGGCCTCGAAGATCCACGTCTCGACGTCTCTACTCACCACGTACCAAGGAGGTCTGCGCCGTGGGCGACTCGTTCACCCACCTGCACGTGCACACCGAGTTCTCGATGCTCGACGGCGCCGCTCGCCTCGACGAACTCGTGGCCAAAGCAGTGCAGGACGGCCAGCCGGGCCTTGGCATCACCGATCACGGCAACATGTACGGCACGCTCGAGTTCTTCAAGGAGTGCCGCAAGCAGGGCGTGAAGCCGATCATCGGCACCGAGGCATACATGGCCTACGACAGCCGGCATGAGCGCCCGGCGCGACGGGGGCGTGTCGACGATTCCGGGGGCGACACCGAGGGGGGCAAGAAGCTCTACTACCACCTCACCCTCCTCGCGGAGAACAACCAGGGCTACCGCAACCTCATCCAGCTCGCCAGCCTCGCCTTCCTCGAGGGGTACTACTACAAGCCGCGGATGGACTGGGAGCTGCTGGAGAAGTACCACCACGGCCTGATCGCCACCACCGGCTGCCTCGGCGGGCACGTGCTGCAGTCGCTGCTGCAGGGCGACGAGAAGGGTGCGATCCAAAAGGCCGGCCGCCTGCAGGAGATCTTCGGCAAGGACAACCTGTTCGTGGAGCTGCAGGACCACGGCCTGCAGGCTCAACGCGACACCAACCCGCAGCTGATCGAGATCGCGAAGAAGATCGGTGCGCCGCTCATCGCCACCAACGACTCGCACTACGTGCACCGCGAAGACCACGAGTCGCACGACGCACTCCTGTGCGTGCAGACCGGAGCGCTGATCAGCGATCCGAAACGGTTCAAGTTCGAGGGCACCGAGCACTACCTCAAGAGCGCGGCCGAGATGCGGTACCTCTTTCGCGACTTCCCCGAGGCGTGCGACAACACGTTGTGGGTTGCCGAGCGGGCCGATGTCGAGATCGAGTTCGGCAAGCCCCTGCTGCCGAACTTCCCGATCCCGCAGGGTTTCGACGACGACGCCGGCTACCTCGACCATCTCACCTGGGCCGGGGCCACGCAGCGCTGGGGCCAGGCCCTGCCCAACAGCGTCGTCGAACGCATCGCCTACGAGCTGCAGGTCATCAAGAACATGGGGTTCGCCTCCTACTTCCTCATCGTCTGGGATCTCATCAAGCACGCCAAGGACTCCGGCATCCGGGTGGGCCCCGGCCGTGGCTCTGCCGCCGGCTGCGCCGTGGCGTACTGCCTGCGCATCACCGACCTCGACCCGATCAAGTACGACCTGCTGTTCGAGCGCTTCCTGAACCCCAGCCGCATCTCGATGCCCGACATCGACATGGACTTCGACTCGCGGTATCGCGACGAGATGATCCGGTACGCGGCCGAGAAGTACGGGCGCGACCACGTCGCCCAGATCATCACCTTCGGTACCATCAAGGCACGCAACGCGGTGCGCGACGCGGCTCGTGTGCTCGGTTACCCGTACGGCATGGGCGACAAGGTGGCAAAGCTGATGCCGCCGCTGGTGATGGGCCGCGACACCCCGCTCAAGTACTGCTTCGAGGAGAACCCCAAGTACGCCGACGGGTACAAGGCGGCGGCCGAGCTGCGTGCCACCGTCGAGGCCGACCCTGATGTGAAGCGTGTGGTGCAGGTGGCCAAGGGCTTGGAAGGCCTGAAGCGCAGCGACGGCATCCACGCCGCCGCCGTCGTGATCACGAAGGATCCGCTCACCACCTACCTTCCCATCCAGCGCAAGCCGGTGGCCGGCGGCGACCCGCTCGATGCACCCATCGTCACCCAGTACGAGATGCACGGCGTGGAGGAGCTGGGCCTGCTGAAGATGGACTTCCTCGGCCTTCGCAACCTCGACGTCATCTCCGACACGGTGGCGATGGTGCGGGCGACGAAGGACCCCGACTTCGACATCGACTCCGTGCACCTCGACGACCAGGCCGTGTTCGACCTGATGGCCCGCGGCGACACGATGGGCGTGTTCCAGCTCGAGTCGCCGCCGATGCGCGCCTTGCTGCGTTCGCTGGCGCCCACCTCGTTCGAAGACGTGTCCGCTGTGCTCGCGCTGTATCGGCCAGGGCCGATGAGCGTGAACATGCACTACGACTACGCCGACCGCAAGAACGGTCGGCAGCCGGTGGAGTACTTCCACGAGGACGCCAAGGAGGTGCTCGGCGACACGTATGGCCTGATGATCTATCAGGAGAGCGTGATGCGCGTCGCCCAGAAGTTCGCCGGCTACTCGCTCGCCGAAGCCGACAGCCTGCGCAAGGCGATGGGCAAGAAGTCGCGCGAGGTCATGGCCAAGGAGCGCAGCAGCTTCGAAGACGGCTGCGAGCGGATGAACTACGGGCGAGCGTTGGGCGAGAAGCTGTTCGACGTGATCGCCAAGTTCGCCGACTACGCGTTCAACAAGAGCCACACCTTCGGGTACGGCCTGGTCACGTATCAGACGGCGTTCCTGAAGGCGCACTACCCGGTCGAGTACATCGCCTGCCTGCTCACCAGCGTCAAGAGCAACCTCGACAAGGCGGCGGTGTACCTCAGCGATGCCCGCGCCACCGGGGTCAAGGTGCTCACCCCCGACATCAACCACTCGATCACCGACTTCGCCGCGCTGGCGCCGAGCGAGGTGCCCGTCGACGTCGAACTGCCGGCCGGAAGCCCGGGTGCCATCACCTTCGGCCTCTCGGCGATCCGCAACGTCGGCGAGGGCTTGGTCGAGCTGCTCCTGCGCGAGCGCGACGAGAACGGCCCGTACGACTCGTTCCACGAGTTCGCCGAACGTGTGCCCGAGCCGGTGCTCAACAAGCGCACGGTGGAGTCGCTCATCAAGGCCGGAGCCTTCGACTCCATGGGTCACCCGCGCAAGGGCCTGCTGATGGTGTTCGAGCAGATCATCGACGGCACGCTCGTGCGCCGCCGTGAGCGCGACCAGGGTGTGATGAGCCTGTTCGGCGATGTCGGTGACGAGTCGGTGGGCGGTGGCTTCAACGAGCGAGTCGCCATCCCCACGCTCGAGTTCGACAAGAGCGACCGCCTGAAGTTCGAGAAGGAGATGCTCGGGCTCTACATCAGCGACCATCCACTGCTCGGCGTCGAGGCGGCCCTTCGCCGCAAGGTCGACTGCAGCGTGGCCGAGGCGGCCGACAAGGAGGACGGGGCGATGGTCGTCCTCGGTGGCGTCATCACCAACCTGTCGCGCAAGTTCACGAAGAAGGGCGATCAGATGGCGGTGTTCGTCCTGGAAGACCTGGACTCGGCGATCGAGGTCACCGTCTTTCCGCGAGTGCTCACCGAGCAGGGGCACAAGCTGATCGACGACGCCATCGTCACCGTGAAGGGCCGCATCGACCGCCGAGACGAAACCCGCGTGGGTTTCATGGCCCAGGACGTGCAGATCCTGGAAGGCCTCGAGACCGGCAACTCCGCACCGCTGCGCCTACGGGTGCCGGCGACCTCGCTCAACGAGTTGAAGATCCACCAGATCCGCAAGATCTTGCGTGAGCACCCGGGCACGTCGCCGGTCTACCTGCACATCGGTCAGGGCAAGGTGCTGCGCCTGGCCGACGACTTCTGCGTCGATCTCGACAGGGTCGTGGGCGAGCTGCGCATGGCCCTCGGCCACGACGCGGTCGTGCTCTGATCCGAGCCGGCGCACCCTCGTTGCGGGCTGTGTGAAGGAATCGGGCCGAGTTGCTGGCAGAATAGAGGACTCAGGTCACACCTCGGTCATGGGGTACGAGTTCGACAGGAGCTTCCGGGCAATGCCAATCCAGGTAGAAACCAGGGATGCTGCGGCGTTGAACGACGCCGACCTCGACGAGATGGCGTCGATGGGCGGTGCGTTCGACATCGGTGTCCTCTCCAAGGCAAAGGAAGACTGGGTGCTCAGCACCGCGGCCCGGGTCGAGGGCAAACTGCACGGTTTCGCGTTTGCGACGCTGGAGCGCATCGGTGGCACCCCTTGTGTGCTCGTTGGCCTGCTCAGCGTCAAGCGCACCTCCAAGCGCGACCAGGTGCTCAAGGGCGTCATGAACGAAGCGTTCCATCGCGCGCTCATGGCCTTCCCCGACGAGGACGTCGTCGTCGGCTCGCGCTTCGCCCTGCCCGATGGGCTGGAGGCGTTCAAGCAGGTCGATGAGCTGATTCCGCGCCCCGGTCACCGAGCCGTGGGTGAGGAGCGAGCGTGGGGGCGCCGCCTGGCCAAGCGCTTCGGGGTCGATGCCCGGTACGACGAGCAGACGTTCGTGGTCAAGGCCAACGGCCAGGGCTTCCTCGATCACGAGACGCTCAAGCCGGAGAAGATCAAGCCGGAACTGGCGGCGCTGTTCGCCAGCGTCTCGCCGAAAGCAGGTGGCTCGCTCGTCGTCCACGGCTGGGTGATGGCCGAGGACCTCGTCAAACTGGGCGCTCGTTGATCCCGGCGGAGCCAACTCCGCTGGAAACGATCATCCGTCGGCGGCGGATGACCCGTACGTTCGATCCGACGCCGCTCGACGACGGCCTGGTGGCGGAACTGCTCGACACGGCCCGGCGGGCCCCGTCGGCCGGGTACAGCCAGGGGGTGCACTTCCTGGCCCTGTCGGGCGATGCCGTGCCCCACTTCTGGACGACCACCGGCGGAGCGGACTGGTTCGACGCGGGCATCACTGCCGCGCCGGTGCTGGTGCTGCCGCTCGCCGACCCCGACGCGTACACCTCCCGCTACTCCGAGGGCGACAAGGCCGGGCATGGCCTCGAGCGAGCGGCCAACTGGGAGGTGCCGTTCTGGCTCACCGACGCGGCGATGGCGGCGCAGAACCTGCTGCTGCTGGCCGAGGAGCGTGGGCTGGGAGCTCTGTACTTCGGCATCTTCCGCAATGCGCGACAGGCGCTCGACGCGTTCGGTGTGCCCCCGCACGTGCTGCAGGTCGGTGCGGTTGCGCTCGGGAACCGGGCCATCGCGGACCGGCCCTCGGGCTCCGCGGTCAGCCGCCCTCGCCGACCACGCCTGGAAGTGGTGCACCACCAGCACTGGTGACGTCCGCAGACGTGAGCAGCAGTCCGTGAGTCGGTCGTCCGGCTCGGTGCAGCACCACCCGTGATGGGTAGCGTTCGCTCATGGCCAATCAGATCCCCCTCGTCGACTACCTCGTCCTGGGCGAAGCGCCCCATCTCACGGCCCACGAGTGCACTGCCTGCTCCGCTCGCTTCTTCGACCGTCGCAACGCGTGTGCCGGCTGCAGCGGCACGGAGTTCCGCACGGTCGACATCGCCACCGATGGTGAGGTGAAGGCGTTCACCATCGTCACCTTCGCCGCTCCCGGTGTACCGGTGCCGTTCGTGTCGGCGATCGTCGACTGCGGTGGCACCAGCGTGCGGGGCAACATCATCAACTGCGAACCATCGCCAGACCATGTCACGCTCGGGATGAAGGTGCGGCTGGCCACCTACATCATCGGCGCCGACGACAACGGCACCGAAGCAATCGGCTTCGGCTTCGCGCCACTCGCATAGTCCACCACCCACCGACGTACCACCCACGACTCGACATTTGAAGGACAGCACCATGAGCAACGACGTCTGGATCCTCGGCATTCACATGACCAAGTTCGGGAAGTACCCCGACAAGGACACCGTCGACCTCGCGTCGCAGGCGGCGCTGGCGGCGTTGGCCGACGGCGGGGTGACGATGAAGGACATGGGCGTGCTGGCCGCGGGGTGCCTGATGGCCTCCAACGCCGGGATCGGTCAGCAGTTGCAGAAGCAGATCGGGCAGACGGGCATCCCTGTGTACAACGTGGCCAACGCCTGCGCCACCGGTGCCACCGCGCTGCGCACCACGATCATGGCAGTCAAGTCGGGTGAGGTCGACATGGGCCTCGCGGTCGGCGTCGAGAAGCTGGCCGGGGCGGGCCTGCTCGGTGCCGGAGGTCGCCCGAAGAGCGACAAGAACGAGTGGAGCCCCAGCGGGCGCTATGGCGCGGTCGCGGGCACCGATGGGCGCGTCGGAACCGACAGCATGCCGGGTGTGTTCGCCCAGGTGGGGATGGAGTACGGCCACAAGTACGGCGGTACCAGCTTCGAGCTGTTCGCCAGGATCAGCGAGAAGAACCACGCTCACAGCACGCTCAACCCGCTCGCGGCCTACACCAAGCGAATGACGCTGGAGGAGATCATGAACGATGTCATGATCGCCTACCCGAACACCCGCCCGATGTGCAGCGCCAACTGCGACGGCGCTGCAGCCGCCGTCGTGGTCAGCGATGCCAAGTTGAAGACGCTGTCGCTCGAGCAGCAGCGGCGAGCGATCAAGGTGTCGGCCTCGGTGCTCACCAGCGATCCCTACGAGGAGGGCTGCCAGGTGCTGCCCAACGTCAACACGCTCACTCGCAACGCGGTCAAGATCGCCTACGAACAGGCCGGGGTCGGGCCCTCCGATCTCGATCTGGTGGAGCTGCACGACTGCTTTGCCACGGCAGAGCTCGTGCACTACGACAACCTGATGCTCTGCGAGGAGGGAGGCGCCGCCGACTTCTTCAACTCCGGTGCCACCTGGCGCGATGGCAGTACACCGGTCAACGTGTCGGGTGGGCTGGAGTCGAAGGGTCATCCGATCGCTGCCACGGGGATCGCCAACATCTGGGAGGTGTGTCATCACCTTCGCGGGGAAGCCGGCGACCGTCAGATCCAGGGAGCAAAGGTGGGCTTGGCTCACGTCATCGGCCTCGGCTCGGCGTGCGGCGTGCACATCCTGGAGCGTTCCGGGCTCTGAACCCGGAACGCTCGCCGGCAGTGATCAGCCCTGCGGGCAGGTGGCGTCGAAGTAGGCCTGGATGCGATCGCTCGCAGCCTGCACCTCGGGCGTGCCGATGGACTCCAGAGCGGCCTGCACCTCAGGATTCGACATGTCGTTGCCGTTGGCCTTGAGGACCGTCGAGAACTCGGCGAAGGCGGTGGCCATGACCGTGACGTCCGGGCGAAGCTCCTCGGGCACCGAACTGGAGAGATCACCGAACACCTTGTCGAGGTCGGGCTGCTGATCCGCCGGGAGGAAGACCACCGCCATCACCTGCGCGAACTGGGTGGCCACGGCCATGCATTCCTTGCTGAGGTCGGCGGGCAGGCTCAGGTCGGTCGGGATGCTGATGTCGGGGATCGAGAAGTCCGGCATCGAGATGTCGGGGATGGAGAGGTCGGGGATGGAGACGTCGGGAACCGTCACTGCGGTGGGAGCGGTGGTGGGGCTGACGGATGACTTGCTGTCGCTGCTGCAGGCACCGAGACCGACCAAGGTGGTGGCCGCAACTGCAATGGTGAGGATGCGCTTCATGTCGTACTCCTGGGTGCTGTAGGCCCGACACTGCTGACTCCGTGAGGAGCGACTCGGACTGACTTCAGTGTCGCACGGTCTCAGAGCAGCTGCTGCGTCAGGTCTGTCACTTTTCCGACAGGGAGCTGGCAGACATGATCGCGACAGACGAAGGCGAACCCGTCGGCGCGCTGCTGCCACAGTGGGCTGTCGTACGGCTGACCCCATGCCAGGACCGCATCGGGCAGCCAATGGCGCCGCACCTCGGCAACGAGGTCGGGTCGCTCGCCCGTGACGACGATCTCGGTGATCCCGGCGTGATGCGTTGCCACTGCCGACAGCGCCTGGGAGAACGCTGTCGGCGCCTGCGGGATCGCCCGTGCCAGCAAGCGGACGATCTGGTCGGCGTGATTCGTGTACCGGGCTTCGCCGGTGAGCGCCCCGAGCCGTGCCAGCGCCACTGCCGCGGCCGAGTTGGCCGAAGGGGTGGCGTTGTCGAGCAGCTCCTTCTGGCGGGCAACCAACTGCTCGCCGTCGTCGGGGGTGGTGTACAGGCCGCCGCGATCGACGTCCCAGAAGTGGTCGAGCAGCACGTCGACGAGTTCGCGCGCGTGGTCGATCCAGCGCGCCTGTCCGGTGAGCTCGGCAAGACGGGTGAATCCGTCGATCACTGCTGCGTGGTCGGCAGCGAGGGCGTGATGGCGGGCGGGTGGCAGACCCTCCGCATGCCACGATCGGTGCCATCGCCCGTCGGGGCGGCGTAGCTCGCGGAGCAGGAACTCGCCGTTGGCCAGCGCTGCGGCCGTCCAGTCGGAGCGCTCGAAGGCAGCTGCCGCCTCGCACAACGAGGCCAGCATCAGCCCGTTCCACTCCGTGAGCACCTTGTCGTCGAGCCCGGGGCGCCGGCGTCGCTCGCGGGCGTCGAACAGGCGCTGGCGCGCCGCTTCGATGGGTGCCGGCCGTTCGAGATAGCCGCGATGGTGCAGTCGTGTGGGGATGTTGCGACCCTCGAAGTTGCCGGCGTCGGTGAGCTCGTACCACTCGATGGCCGCGTCGGCGTCGAGGCCGTCCCCGAGCACCGCCTTCACCTCGTCGATCGTCCAGGTGTGGAACAAGCCCTCCTGCCCGTGCCCGTGCTCGTCGGGCGAATCTGCGTCCTGCGCCGAGTAGAAGCCGCCGGCCGGGTGCATCAGGTCGCGCAGCACGTACCCCACCGTTTCCTCGACCACCTGCCGGTAGCGGCCGACGCCGGTGAGCAGCGACGCGTGGGTGTAGAGGCGCACGAAGAGCGCCTGGTCGTACAGCATCTTCTCGAAGTGGGGCACGAGCCATTGGTCGTCGACCGAGTAGCGGGCGAATCCGCCACCGAGGTGGTCATAGATGCCGCCGCTGGCCATCGCATCCAGCGAGGTGGTGACGATGGTGAGGTTGCCTTCGTCGGGGGAGTGCAGCAGCGTGCGTGCGATCAGGTCCAGGCTCATCGTGGACGGGAACTTCGGGGCGCCGCCGAAACCACCCCAGGTGGCGTCGAACTGGTTGACGAGGTGTTGCAGACCGAGCTCGACCAGCTCGGGGCCCGGGTAGTCGTCGACCGGGCGCACGTCGGCCGATCGGCGCAGGGCATCACCGAGCGCGGCGACGTTCTGCTGGATGTCGGCGGGCCGATTGCGCCAGACGTCGTCGATGGCGCTGATCAGTTGCAGGAACTGCGGCTTGGGGAAGTAGGTGCCTCCGTAGAACGGATCGCCTGCCGGTGTGATGAAGACGGTCATCGGCCAGCCACCGCGCCCGGTCATCGCCTGCACCGCGTCCATGTAGACAGCGTCGACGTCAGGGCGTTCCTCCCGATCCACCTTGACGTTCACGAACAGCTCGTTCATGCGGGCGGCGACCTCGAGGTCATCGAAGCACTCGTGCGCCATGACGTGGCACCAGTGGCATGCGCTGTAGCCGACGCTCAGCAGGATCGGGACGTTGCGCTCGGTCGCCGCGGCGAATGCATCCGGCCCCCACGCGTACCAATCCACGGGGTTGTCCAGGTGCTGGCGCAGGTAGGGCGAGGTCTCGGCGGCGAGGCGGTTCACGTGAGCGAACCTATCCTCTGCAGGCATGAGCCCACCGCGCCTCCTCCTCGCCGCCGCGGCGTGGATGGTCATCACCTCGACCGGCGCCGCCTGCAGCGATGCACCATCGGACGGCGCCTCCACCACGGTGACCGCGTCAGCACCCGCCCAGAGCACGGCAGGTACCACCATCACGCTGACGATGGACGCTGGCAGCACCGTTCCCCGCTCGTCGGGGTCCGCAGCGGCGCCGCCGGTCACGCAGCCGATTGTGGCGGCTGGTAGCACCGTCGCAGTGCCGCTCACCAGCGATCCCTTCGCCAGCACCCCGCCCACGGCACCCTTCGAGCCCGACGAACTGCCCGGGCCGCGGTTGGACGATTGTGTCGATGCACCTCCCGGAAGTGCGCGGGTGGAGATCAGCTTCGATCTCGACGACGTGCGCTTCGCCGGCGCTGTTGCCCCGTCGTGCCTGCGGATCCACGCTGCACAGCGCATCGCGGTGCGCAGCGAGTCGGCAGCGGAATCGGCGGTGATCATCGGCGCCGACGCCCATCTGCTGGCGGCAGGTGGCTCTGTGGTCACCGAGCCACTGGGTACCCTCTTCGGCGTGGGCGACGTCTTCGATCTCTACGTGGAGGCTCTGGACACCACCGTGGTGGTGCAGGTGCTGGCCTGAGCGAACGCCGTGGGCTTCAGGCTCCGACGGCGTGGTAGCCGCCGTCGACGTGGACGATCTCGCCAGTGGTCGCGGGGAACCAGTCGCTCAACAGCGCGACGCACGCCTTGGCGACCGCCGTTGAATCGTTGACATCCCAACCGAGCGGGGCGCGGTCGTCCCACACGTCCTCGAACTTCTTGAAGCCGGGGATGCTCTTGGCGGCCATCGTCTTCACCGGGCCGGCGGCGACCAGGTTGCTGCGGATGCCACGCGGGCCCAACTCGCGAGCGAGGTACCGGCTGACGCTCTCGAGTGCCGACTTCGCGACCCCCATCCAGTTGTACGCCGGCCAGGCGACGGTGTTGTCGAAGTCGAGACCGACGAAGGCTCCGCCTGCCGTCATCAGCGGCTCGAAGGCCTCGGCGAGCGCCTTGAGCGAGTAGGCGCTGATGTGCAACGCGACCGACACGTCGGCCCACTGCGGGGCCAGGAAGTCTTCTCCGAGGCAGGCTTCGGGTGCGAACCCGATGGAGTGCAGCACCCCGTCGACTCGGCCCCACTTCGCTGCCAGCAGATCGCGGGCAGCTACGAGCTGGTCGGGCTGGGTGACATCGAGCTCGAGCACATCGACCGGTTGCGGCAGCTTACGCCCAGTGCGCTGGGTGAGGCTCAGGCCGCGGCCAGCGCCGGTGAGCACGATGTTCGCACCCTCCTGCTGGGCGAGCAGTGCCACCCCGTATGCCAGTGAGGCGTCGGTGAGGACGCCGGTGATCACGATGTTCTTGCCGTCGAGCAGACCCATGCTGTGCTCCTCTGTGGGGCCGCCAGGGCGAGCCATGGTCGGCGATCGTTGGTGAGGCTACCGCGCCGGGCGAGACTGCTGAGGGTGGGTCGAGCAGATGCGCAGACTGCGTCGACCTGGCAGTAGTGTGAGAGTCGAGTGAACGGAGGCGACGATGCGGAGCCGGCTCTCTCTGGTGGCGGCAGTGCTGGCCGTCACGTCGTGCGGTGGTGGCTCTCAGCCGGGCGCTGGCACCCCACCCGCAGCACCTGGCAACTCGGGCACGACGGCCCGCTCTGATGCCGCCGTCACCACGGTGCCCCTCATCACGGACGCAGGCACCACCGCGCCGGCGACCACCACGACCGAGGTCGTGACGGGCGCGGTCGAGGTGCTGTCGAGCCGCTGGGTGGAGTCGTACGGCGTGTTCAAGGTGGACGTGCTGGTGGCCAACGACACCAACATCACCATCGGGACGGTGCACCTGACGGTCGACCTCCTCGACGCCGGCGGCGCGGTGGTGGCCAGCGCTGAACCCAACTCGTCGACGATCGTGCTGCCGCTGGCATCTGGTGAGGTGGTGCCGTTCTCGGCCTTCGTCTACGCCGCCGCGATGCCGCCCGGTGCCCCCGCCATGGTGGCCGACGCACGGGTCGCGGTCGCGGGGTGGGAGCGGCCGGTGATCGAGTACCTACCCGTCGAGGTCGGGCCGGTCGTCGTGTCGACCGGTAGCCGAGGCACGCGCACGGCGAGCGGAGCCGACGTCGGCCTCGCCGACGGCGAGATGCGCAACCCGACGACGACGGCGCTCAGCGTCGGTCTGATCTCGACCGCTGTGCTGGGCAGCGATGGCCTTCCACTGCTGGAACAGCCGATCGTGAGCCCCGAGTTCGCCCACTCGATCGCTCCTGGTGACACCCAGCCGTTCCGGTTGGTCGGCGTCCCGGTCGGCATCGCCCCCGAGGCGCTGAGGGTCACCGTCTGGGCCACGGCGGCCATCGAATTCGGCAACCTGTCGGCACTCGAGATCGAGCCCGAGTTCACCGTGTTCCGTCGCGCGGATGGAGTGGTCGACGTGGTCGGCGCGGTCGCGAACACGTCGTCGGAGGCGGTCTCGATCACCGACGCGCTGCTCTGTGTGATCCGCGACGCCAACGGCGTCGCGGTCGATGTGATGCATGCCAGGCAGGAGGCGGCCGGGGTCTACGCCCCCGCTGGTTTCGCCGTCGCTGGTTTCGCCCACGTGGCGCCGGGCGAGACGATCGGGTTCGTGTGCAGCGACACCCTCGGCCTTTCGGCCCGGCCCGGTGACGATTTCAGCGAGTACACGATCGACGTCCATCAGGACGGGCCCGTGTACGCGTCGCTGGCGGACTTCACGGTGGTGCCGTTCACGATGGCGGACCCGGTGGTCGACTCCGGTCGCGTCTCGGTCACCATCACAGTGACCAGCACGTCCACGGAGCTCACGTGGATGTCCGCCTCGTTGGTCGTGCGTGACGCTGACGGCGTCCCTGTCACCGTCGGCGTCGGCTTCTACTGCCTGCAGGACTCCACGGGATGCAACCCCAACGTCCCGCCGGGAGCCTCCGTGCCGATCGAGATCGTGGCCGACGTGCCACCCGGCTTCGATGCCGCCACCATGGCGTACGACATCGAGGCACAGATGGCTCCACTCACCTGAGCTCGCCGTGCACCGTGGAAGTGGCCTTCACCGAACGCGGGCTCGTGTGCAAGGCTGAGTTCATGCGCATTGGCATTCTGGGAGGTACCGGTCCTGCCGGCAGCGCGCTCGCCGCGCGGCTGGCGTCCGTCGGGTACGACGCTGTCATCGGGTCTCGTTCGAAGTACCGGGCAATGGAGGCGCGAGACAGCCTGGTGGAGAAGTGGCCGGATCTCGCGCCTCGGCTCTCCTACGGCGACAACGCGGCAGCTGCCGACTGCGACATCGTGGTGATCGCCACGCCGTGGGACTCGGCCGCCACCACGGCACAGGAGAACGAGGACGCCCTCTCCGGCAAGATCGTGGTCAGCATGGCCAATGCCCTCGTGCGCGTGGGGCACGAGTTCCAGCCGTTGGTCCCACCCCGGGGCAGCGTTGCTGCGCACGTGCAGGCGGCGGTGCCACGTTGTCGAGTGGTGGCGGCGTTCCATCACCTGCCGGCCACCGAGCTGGGGCACATCGGCCAGCCGATCGACAGCGACGTGCTGATCTGCGGTGACGATGCGGCGGCCGTGCTGACGATGAGCGAGATCGTGACGGCCATCCCCGGCTGCCGCCCGCTCGACGCCGGTGAGCTCTCCAATGCCACGGCCATCGAGGCGTTCACCGCCGTCCTGCTGCAGCTCAACGTGCGCTACAAGACCCGCGTCGCGCCCAAGCTCACCGGTATCAAGGGCGATCCCCGCGCCGCCAAGGTCGCGGCACAGGCCGCAGCGAAGGCAGCCGCGCCGGCCGCCAAGGAAGTAGCG
>JBAVTH010000166.1:0-1525 GCA_049696035.1 Ilumatobacteraceae bacterium | reverse complement strand
CCAGGGATGGAGTCCGCAATGCGAGCGGCGTCCAACCGAAGACGAGCGCGAGTGGGGAGTCTTGAAGACGACGGCCATCCAGGCTGGGGAATTTCTTCCGCATGAACACAAGTGCTTGCCAGGCTTGAACCGCCCTGGGTCTGATGGAGGCTCGGGTTATTGGTTTCCAACCCCGGTCGGGGTGGGCTGTTGGGCAGCGTAGAACGCTGTCTCGAACTCTGCTGGCGGGATGTCGCCGCAGTGGCTGTGAAGGCGGTGCTCGTTGAACCAGTGCACCCACGTGAGGGTGGCGAGTTCGACTTCGCCGACGTCGGCCCACCTTCGTGGGGCGTCGGGGCCGTAGATGCATTCGGTCTTGTAGAGCCCGTTGGTGGTCTCGGCGAGCGCGTTGTCGTAGCTGTCCGCGACGGTGCCGATCGATGGCAGGGCGCCGATCTCGTCGAGTCGTTCGGTGAAGCGCACCGAGGTGAACTGCTACCCCGCATCGGAGTGTGTGACGAGGCCGATGAGCCGGCGGTTGCCGCGAGAACGTCTCGCCATCTCGAGCGCGTCGAGGACCATGTCGGTGCGCATGTGTGACGCGGCTCGCCAGCCGACGATCCGTCGCGAGTAGGCGTCGACGATGAAGCACACGTAGGCCATGCCTGACAGTGTCGGCACATAGGTGAGGTCGGTGACCCAGAGCGCGTCGGGTCGATCGGCGCGGAAGTTCCGGTTCACCCGGTCCGGCGCCCTGACCGCGTCAGGATCGGCGATCGTGGTGAACACCTTGCGCCGCTTGCGGCTGATGCCCTCGATCGCCAGCTGGCGCATCAGTCGGGCGACCTGGTCGCGGCCGATGTCATGGCCGGCGCGGCGGGCTGCCTTCCAGAGCTTGTGCGCCCCGTAGACCTTGCGGTTCGCCGCCCACAACACCATCAACACCTGCATCATCACGACGTCACGCGTCGCCCGAGCCGACAGGGCCCTCGACTTGTGCGCGTAGTAGGTGCTCGGAGCGATCTGCCTCACTTTGCAGATCGGCTCGACCCCGAGCTCGTCACGATTGGCGTCGATGAACTCGACGATCACTTCGATGGGCGGTCGAGCTCCGCCGCGAAGAAAGCCGACGCCCGCCGCAAGATCTCGTTCGCGCGGCGCAACTCACGGTTCTCTTGCTCCAACTGGCGGACCCGCTCAGCCTCGGCCGACGTGACCCCGGGCTTCACCCCGGCGTCGATCTCGGCTTGCTTCACCCAGCCGCGCAGCGTCTCGACACCGACGCCGAGCTGATCCGCGACCCGCTTCACCGTCCCGTGATCGGTGCCGAGCTCCTTGCGGAGCTGACGCACCGCACGCACCGCTCGTTCCTTCTCAGCCTCGCTATAGCGACGCGTCGTCGGCTTTCCAGGCGACATCTCATGTGGCATGACTCCATCCTCGTTTCCAAGGTCAGGAGCCTCCAACCAAGCCAGGGCGATTCAAGATTCCAGTTCCTCGCCGAACTCGACGACGACGAACGACGATGGGCCGCATGCGATGAACG
>JBAVTH010000165.1:0-4414 GCA_049696035.1 Ilumatobacteraceae bacterium | reverse complement strand
CCTCGCCAAATCGGGCGGTACGCGGGCGCTTATCATCTGCCCGCTCGGCGTGCGCGGCGAATTCCACAACGACGCCAACAAGCTCGGCCTACACCTCACGTTCGTACGCCACACCGACCAAGTCGGCCCGCCAGGCCTTTACATCACGAACTACGAAAGCGTGCGAGACGGCCGGCTGGACCCGACGATCTTCGACGCCGTATCACTCGACGAAGCATCCGTGCTCCGCTCATACGGATCGAAGACCTATCAGTCGTTCCTCGCGATGTTCGACACCGTCCGCTTCAAGTTCGTAGCCACTGCCACCCCATCACCGAACCGGTTTAAAGAGCTGATCCACTACGCCGGTTTTCTCGGCGTGATGGACACCGGCCAGGCTCTCACCCGCTGGTTCAAACGGGACTCCACATCGGCCGGGAACCTGCAACTCCACCCGCACAAAGAGCAAGAGTTCTGGCTCTGGTTGTCAACATGGGCGGCGTTCGTGCAGAAACCGTCCGACCTAGGGTTTTCCGACGACGGCTACGAACAACCAGCGATGGACGTCCACCGGCATGAGGTGGTCGTCGATCACACGCAAGGCAACCCGGTCGAACGCGACGGCACTCAGCAGATGTTCCGCGGTGGCGACCTGTCAATGGTCGAAGCCTCCCGCGAGAAACGGCGCACACTACCGCTCCGACTCGAGCAGGCCATGCAGATCATCGGCCACTACCGAGATGCCGGCGACCTTGACCAGATCGTGCTCTGGTGCGACCTGAACGACGAACAGGCCGCCATCGAGAGAGCTCTGGCCGGCGAAGGCATCACGTTTTCGTCGGTGCACGGGTCGCTCGACCCGGATGAAGCCGAACGCCGGCTGAACGAATGGCGCAACAAGGAGACGGTGGCGTTGATAGGTAAGCCGGTGATGCTCGGCCAAGGCGTCAACCTGCAGCAATGCAACAAGGCGATCTTCGTCGGCATCACCTTCAAGTTCAACGACCTCATCCAGGCGTGCCACCGACTGCAACGGTTCGGTCAACGCAGGGTCGTACAGACCCACATCATTCATGCCGACAGCGAACGGCACGTTTACACGACGCTCATGAAGAAGTGGGCGCAACACGAGGAGCTGACAGCAACCATGACGGACCTGATCCAAGAACACGGCTTGAACGTGATCGACATGACCGAGATCCTGCGACGCGCCAACGGTGTTGAGCGCTGCGAAGCATCCGGCGAAGGCTGGGAGTTCGTCCTCAACGACGCCGTCCGTGAAACCGAAACGATGGACGAAGCATCGGTCGACATGATCCTCTCATCCATCCCCTTCGGCACCCAATACGAGTACTCGGCCAACATGGCCGACTTCGGCCACACCGACGACAACTCCCATTTCTGGCAGCAGATGGACCACCTCACGCCACGACTGTTGAAGGTCCTGCAGCCGGGCCGGATCTTCGCTTGCCACGTCAAGGACCGCATCAAGTTCGGCAACCAGTTCGGCACCGGACTACCCACCGTCGAACCGTTCCATGCTGAAGCAATCGCCCACTACCGGGGCCACGGCTTCGACTACCTCGGCATGATCACCGTTGTCACCGACGTCGTGCGCGAAAACAACACCACCTACCGGCTCGGCTACTCCGAGATGTGCAAAGACGGCTCCAAGATGGGCGTCGGGATGCCCGAATACATCCTGATCTTCCACAAGCCGCAAAGCGACCGGGAGAAAGGCTACGCCGACACCCGCATCGTCAAGGACAAGGCGAAGTACTCGCTGGCCCGCTGGCAGCAGGACGCCCACGCATTCTGGCGTTCCAGCGGCGACCGGCCGCTCACCCCGGACGAACTGCTCGGCCTCACCCCACAACAGATCGTGCGGCTGTTCACGCAACACTCACTCGCCACCACCTACGACTTCGAGGCACACGTCAAGCTCGGCGACTCGCTCGCCGTCAAAGGGGCGCTGCCGTCCACGTTCATGCTGCTCGCCCCCGGCTCCCACAACCCCGACGTCTGGCACGACGTCAACCGGATGGACACCGGCAACACCGCACAAGCGCTCAACGGCAAAGAGGCCCACATCTGCCCATTGCAACACGACATCGTCGACCGTCTGATCGACCGCTACAGTCAGGCGGGAGAACTGATCTTCGACCCGTTCGGTGGCCTCGGCACGACCGTCTACCGGGCACTCAAAGCTGGCCGGCGCGGGAAGGCAACCGAACTGAACCCGGTCTACTGGACTGACGGCGTGCGCTACTGCCAGATCGCCGAACGCCAAGCGTCGATGCCGACCCTGTTCGACATCGACGACGAACCGGCAGCGTGAACGATGGCACTGTTCGCACAGTTCGACGTCGCGATGCCACGCGAGTTGATGAAACGCGGCGTCAAGTGGCAGGACCGCGCCGTCTACAGCGAAGCCATCCTCTACTGCCGCGAGAACCTGACCGATGGTGTGATCCATCGCAACGAGCTGCCGTGCTGGATGCCCGACCTCCCGGTGAAGCAGCGAACCGCCCGGCTCGACGCGATCGCGACCACCGGGGCGTTACTGGCCCACACTGACGGCTGGACGTTCCCCCCCCACGTGTGGGGCCGGTGGAACCCCTCCAAGCAGGAGGTTGTCGACAAACGCGCGGCCGAAGCTGAGCGCCTGCGAAAGCACCGGGAACGCAAGAAAGCTGAGGCGTACGGTGTGCGTACGGACGTACGTACGCGTGCTGCAACGCGTGCGTACAAACAGCCAGAGCCAGAGCCAGAGCCAGAGCCAGAGCAACCCCCCCTCATCCCCCCTGACGGGTCCAACAACACACCGCCCGCATCGGTCGAACCCATGCGCAAAGAACGGGTGATCGACGCCTACGTCCGCATCGGGCTAGACGCTGCGAGACAACGAGGCCCGATCAGATCCGAACCGGGCATGACCCGCCACCTTCACGACCAGGCGACCGCGAACCCCGACCTGAACCGTTGGCTCGACATGTTCCCTGATGCTCCACCGGACGCTGTTGCAGGCTGGCTGCACGGGGCGAAGGGGTCGATGCAGTACTACCGGCGCGCCGACGAGATCGCCGCAGCCGACGACGGCCCGGAGATCGCCACCATCCACGAGCTGCCACGAAGGGACACCGCATGACTGCCCGATTCGACATGAAACGCAACACCACGCCCACGACCACCACCACCCAGGAGCCGACCCGATGAGCACGCACACCAACGCCCGACTCGACCGTGCCGGCTGGCGGCTCCAACACCAAACGGCCATCCTTGCCTTCCTCGCCCTCGACCACCTCGCCACCGAACTCGCTTACCTCAGCATCACCCCCGGCAAAGGTGGCGACCAGCTCGGCGTCAGCGGCGGCGGACCCACCGTGCGCGTCGACGAGGACGACAACGGCCCCAACGAACGCATCGACGTCTCCCCCGTCGAAGCCGCCGTCATGCGCGCCCACGACCTGCGCGAACGGCGTGAAGAACTGCGCGACCGCATCGACGGCCTCGAGCTGGCCATCGCCGGCATCGACCAGCTGACCCGCCAGCTGCTCGGCACCCGCGTGCCACGCACCATCCCTGAACTCTGCGACGGCCGGGCCCGAGGCTACGAAGGACACATGCTCGCCTGGGTGCCGTACTCCAAGTCCGACGACAACGGCTGGCACGACCCCGCCTGCCGCGACGCATCCGGGCCCACCGGACTCTGCGACGCCTGCCTCGTGCGCATGAACCGATGGCGCGAACGCAACGGCCACCCGCGTGTCGCCTCCGACGCCCGCTCCGAAGTTGTCGGAAGGCTCACCCATGTGGCGTAAGGGAATGCTTGACAGGTGTCGGCAACCTGTGCTAGAACCTGCTGCGATGAGCGTCGTGTCCGCAGGGACCGGCGCTCTTGCCGTTCTGGTGGGCGACGTTCGTGCCTAACACCAGCGCACACCACAAGGACGCAGGCTTCCGCCGCCTCGCCCGCCTCGTCACCGCCGCAGCCAACACCAACCCACGCACCCGCTGCTGGCGCTGCCGACGCACACTCAACCACTGCGGACCCAACGGCGACGGCCGCAACGCCAACGGCACACCCTGCACGTGGCACGCAGGCCACACCATCGCCGGCGACAACGCATCCCCGGTGCGGGCCGAATGCTCACACTGCAACTGCTCCACACAGGACAACGACGCCGTCACCGAGAGCGACAAGCTCACCGCCGCCCAACGCTGGCGGGGGTAGGAGAACGATGATCACCTACGAGCAGGGCGGCAGAGTCATCGAACTCAAGCCTGCCGCCGAACAACGCCTCTGGCGGTCCATCGACGAGAGCGACGGCGGCTGCTGGAACTGGACGGGCCGACTCGACCGCGACGGCTACGGAACGTTCAAGGCCAACAAGGCCACCATCAGTCGAGCACACCGAGTCACGTACCAAACGCT
>JBAVTH010000164.1:0-3970 GCA_049696035.1 Ilumatobacteraceae bacterium | reverse complement strand
GTGCCGGGTTGGCCGCCGGTGCCGGGTTGGCCGCCGGTTCCTCCGGCCGCCAGGTTCGCCGCGTCCGCCATGCGCTGCAGCACGCCGTTGCGCAGGAACGCCGGTGCCAGCGCGATCGGCACCGCGGCGAGCAGCACCTCCGGGCGCATGCGATCGGACAGCTGCTGCGAGCACACGGCGCAGCCTTCGATGTGCCGTGCCAGGCGCTTGCGGCTCAGCACCGTGAGCGGCGAGCCCTCGGTGCGCTGCATCGTCGCCAGGTCGGCGCAGTTCGGCGTCTTGGCCAGCAGCACGACCCCGATGCTGCGGCCCAACCGTTCCCGCACGCGTTGCACGACCACGCCCACCTGACGCTCGGGGATGCCCAACGCGGCGGCGATCTCGGCGCCCGTCATGCTGTGACGCAGGTGCAGGTCGAGCACCTCGCGATCGCTCGCGTCGAGGCCGTCGGCGGCGGCGGCGAACAGGGTGCGCAGCTCCTGCTGATGCACCAGGTCGTCGGCGGTCGGGGCGCCCGAGCTCATCGCGGCCTGCTCGTCGGGCTCGGTGAACTGGAGGCGGTTGACCCGGCGGTGCCGGCGCTGCACCTCGCTGCGGGCGATGGCATAGAGCCAGGCGCGCACCAGTGTCGGGTCGCGCAGTTGGTGCAGTCGCTGGATGGCGAGCACGAACGTGTCCTGCACGATGTCGCCGGCATCGGCGCTGTTGCCGGTTTGACGGCGGGCGTAGTCGAACAGCTTGTCGGCGTATCGGTCGTACAGCGCGGCGAAGGCCTGCTGGTCGCGTGCGAGCGCGCGGCGAACGAGTTCGGCGTCAGCCTCCATTGCACGGAGACGCTAGGTGATCCGCGAACGGGCCGGGTGCGCACACCAGTGAGAGTCGTCACAGTGCTGGATGCAGCACTTTTTCTCCGCCAGTTGCGGGCTGGCAGGCGCCAGGTTCACTCGCCGGTGGGTAGGCCGCCCCCCGGCCGGAACACGGGGTCGTTCTCCGCTTGTGCCATGCGATCGGCCATCTGCTGCATCGTCGTGGCCATGGCCGCCTGCGCGCCCTGATGGCTCATGATCTTGCTCATCACGGCGGCACCGGCGCCGGCCATCAGCTCGGCCTTGCGGGCGCCGACCCACGCCGCACTCGCGCGCTGTGCGTCGAGGTGGCCGTTGACGGCGGGGATCACGTAGCGGGCGACGAGGTCCCAGCTGCGCAGCGTCGCCTCGCGATTCGCCCAGTCGTGGGCGAAGCCGAGCACGACACCGAAGCCATCGGTGACTTCCTGCAGGCCGAGGATCGCCTCGATCAAGTCGTCGGGCGTACCGATCACCGCAGCCCCACCGGCGGCGCCACTGGCGGTCTGCTCGAACAGCAGCTCCGGGTCCTCCACGCGCAGGGCGCCCGGCCGGCCGAGCACATCGACGTTGTACTCGTTGTGCCACTTCTGCAGGCCCATCATCGACTCGGCCTTGGCCTGCTCGCGGGTCTCGGCGATGTGCCACGCCATCATCACCCGCCAGTCCTTGCGATCGACGGTGTTCCCATGCTGCGCAGCCGACTCCTCGGCGAAGCCCCACTGGGTGGGCAGCGCCTGCAGGCCGGCGGAGGAGGTGCTGGCGATGCTGAGCACGCCCATGCCGTACTTGCCGGCCAACTGCATGCCGCTGGGCGACAGGCTGCTGGCCGCGGCCATCGGGATGCGTTCCTGCAGCGGCAGGATCTGCAGCGCGGCCTCGCGCAGCGTGAACCAGTCGCTGTCGTAGTCGAAGCGCTCCTCGCCGTTGAGCAGCCGCACGATCACGCCGAGTGCCTCGTCCTGGCGGTCGCGCTGGGTCATCGGGTCGATGTTCAGCGTGCGCGCATCGCTGGGCAGCGCGCCGGGGCCGCTGCCGAAGATGACACGGCCGCGGGTCATGTGGTCGAGCTGCACGATGCGCTGGGCGACGTTGAACGGGTGGTGGTAAGGCAGCGAGATCACGCCGGTGCCCAGCTTGATCGTGTGCGTCACCATGCCGGCGGCGGCAAGGAACAGCTCGGGGCTGGCGATCATCTCCCAGCCGGTGCTGTGGTGCTCGCCCACCCAGAACTCGTCGTAGCCGAGTCGGTCGAGATGGGCGGCGAAGTCGAGGTCGCGCTGGAACTGCAGCGTCGGGCTCTCGCCCAGTGGGTGGTGCGGGGCGATGAACGTGCCGAACTTGATCTGAGGCGTGCGAGGCATGGGCGGAGCCTACGGATCCAGCCCTCCGCGGCCGGAGTCGAAGCACCGCGCCGTGACGCTGCGGGACCGCGACTCGGTCCGCCCGGTCGACCCGGTGGCCCTCCGGTCTCGTCACTTCGATTCCGAATCCTCTGGAGCCGTGCCCAGTCCGGCGCTTCCGGAAGCGGAACCGAGGTCGGGTTGCGCCGTTCTGCTTCCGGAAGCACGGGCGGCAGCGGCCTGGTTTCTTGCCTGGATGCTTCCGGAAGCGAGTCTGAGGCGGAACCGGGCGCTTGCGGCTTCTGGAAGCAGGCGCCGACAGAGTGGATTGGCCGGCCTGATCGCCGCAGATCGGTCGCCGTGGGTCGGCGACGGATCGCGGCTCACCGCTAACGTCGGCCGATGTGACTGCCGCCTCGACGCGCATCCTGCTGGCCGGCGGCTATCGCAACCAGGTGTGGAAGGTGCGCGCCGGCCGCGGGTGGGTGATCGAGAAGCGCTACGCCGAAGACCCTGGCGAGCCGAACCCGATGTACCCCAACCTGCCCGACCACGAAGCGAAGGCACTGGCCGTGCTCGGGCCGCATGGTTGGTCGCCGAGGCTGGTGGCACACGACTCGGGCGTGGTGACCTACGAGTTCGTCGTCGGCCCCGGCTGGCGCAGTCGCGGTGGCGACGGTGGTGTGGCCGAGGTGGCCGAACTGCTCGGCAGCATCCACGCACTGCCCGCGCCGCGCACGATGCGGCGGCTGTGCGGCTCGGCGGCCGAGGCTCGCGCCCACGGTGACGAGATGGTGGACGCGGTGCCGGCGCGCGTGTCGCTGCCCCTGCGGGCCGTGCGCCCGGCAGTCGTCAGTGAGCGGATCGTGCGGCGTCGAGCGATGGTGCACACGGATTGCGGGCCCGGGAACCTGGTGCGCGGCCGCAATGGCCTGGTGCTGATCGACTGGCAGTGCCCCGGTCGCGGTGACGCCGTGGAGGACATCGCCTGCTTCCTGTCACCGGCGATGATGATCCTGTACCAGCAGTCACCGCATTCCCCGGCGGCGCGCGAGGCGTTCCTCGCCGCCTACCCGGATCGCGCGGCCGTCGCCCGCTACCACCGCGACGCGCCCTCGTGGCACTACCGCATCGGTGGCTACTGCGTGTGGCGGGCGCACCGGCTGCAGCGCCGTCAGCCGGAGATCGCCGAGCGGTACCGCCGGGCGCTGACCGCCGAGATCGAGCTGCTGCGAGGCCTGGTGTGAGCCGCCACATCGAACTGCACGTGCACAGCTACTCGATGCGCTTCCACCTGCGTCATCGCGAGCAGACCGGCTACGACGTCTTCGCGTACATCGCCGAGATGGCGGCGCTTGGGTTCACCGGGGTGAACGTGTCGGCCAACGGTCCCGGCTACCGGGATCTGTGCGGCACCACGCCCGCGCACTTCGCGGCCGTACGTGCGGCGGCCCGCGAGCACGGCCTGCGCCTGGAGCTGGACACCTCCGACACCCGCGAGGAGAACATGGTGCGCATGCTGCGTGTCGCGGCCGCGTGCGGCGCCGACACGTTGCGCACGTACACGAAGTACGACGCACCGATGGCCGAGGTGATCGCCTGGACGATCCGCGACCTGCGCGCGATCGCGTCGCTTGCCGACGAGCTCGGTGTGCTGGTGGTGTTGGAGAACCATGAGGACTTCACCGGGCCGGTGCTGGCCCACATCCTCGGCGAGGTGGACCGACCGAGCGTGCAGGCGCTCTACGACTACGGGAACAGCCAGATGGTGGGGGAGGACCC
>JBAVTH010000163.1:0-2835 GCA_049696035.1 Ilumatobacteraceae bacterium | reverse complement strand
TCCTGCAGGAAGTCGTCGGCCGCCCGTTCAACATCAACTCGCCGATCCAGCTGCGCGAGATCCTCTACACCGAGCGCGGCCTGGCTCCCGGCAAGAAGACGAAGACGGGGTTCAGCACCGACGCGGCCACGTTGGAGAAGTTGCGCGATCAGTGGCCCGAGTTCATCGACCCGCTGCTGCAGTACCGCGAGGTGGAGAAGCTGCGTGGCACCTACGGCACCGGTCTGCTCGCAGAGGTCGCACCCGACGGCCGCATCCACGCGACGTTCAACCAGACGGTCGCCCGCACCGGTCGCCTGTCGTCGGACCAGCCGAACCTGCACAACATCCCGGTGCGCAGCGAGGAAGGCCGCCTGTTCCGCAAGGCGTTCATCCCCGCCCGCGGTTGCCAGCTGCTCGTGGCCGACTACAACCAGATCGAGCTGCGCTGCATCGCCCACCTCGCACAGGACCCGGGCCTGATCGACGCGTTCACCAGCGGCACCGACATCCACAACGCGACGGCGGCGCGTGTGTTCAGTGTGGCACCGGCCGACGTGACGATCGAGCAGCGGTCGAAGGCGAAGATGGTGAGCTACGGCCTCGCCTACGGCATGGAGGCATACGGCCTCGGCCAGCGGCTGGCCATCCCCACCAGCGAGGCGGCGGTCATTCTCGACGCGTACTTCGAGGCCTTCCCGAACGTGAAGGACTACATGGACCGTACGGTCATCGAGGCCCGCATGCGCGGTTACACCGAGACCCTGTTCGGCCGCCGCCGCCCCATCCCGGAGCTGTCGAACAGCAACTTCCGCATCCGCCAGGCCGGCGAGCGGCAGGCGATGAACGCCGGCATCCAGGGCCTCGCCGCCGACATCTTCAAGGTCGCGCTCGTCCGCATCGACCAGGCGCTGGAGGATGCGGGAGTGGCTGCCGAGCTGGTCCTCCAGGTGCACGACGAAGTCCTCGTCGAGGTGCCCGAGGCCGAGATGGACCGCGTCGGCCCGCTGGTGATCGACCTGATGAAGGGCGCCGCCGCGTTGGACGTGCCCCTGGAGGTCAACGTCGCCTGGGGCCACACCTGGGCCGACGCCAAGGGCTGAGCCCGCCCAGGTCTCGGCCGTGCCTGTGGCTGCCTCCGGGCTTCTGGGCTGGATCGCCCCAGCAGCCAGATGGCGATGCTGGATGGCGCAGACTGGTGAGATGAGCGACGGAGAGCAGCAGCACTGGTTCGAGCCGATCGCCGAGCACATGGGCTCGGCGTATCTCCGTTACTCGTTCACGAAGGGCACGCGGCAGGAGATCGACTTCCTGATGACGGCATTGTCGCTGCAACCCGGCATGCGCGTGCTCGACGTCGGCTGCGGCCCCGGGCGCCATGCGTACGAACTGGCCCGCCGCGGCCTGGTGGTGCACGGCATCGACATCAGCGAACGGTTCGTCGAGCTGGCGCAGGCCGACGCGCCCGAGGGGGCGACGTTCGAGCGCCTCGACGCCCGCCGCCTGCACTTCGATGGCGAGTTCGACCTGGTGATCTGCCTGTGTCAGGGAGCGTTCGGGCTGATGACCGCCAACGGCGACGACGAGGTCGTGCTCGCCGGCATGGCACGTGCGCTCAAGTCCGGTGGCCGGTTGGTTCTGAGCGCGTTCAACGCCTACTTTGCCGTGAAGTACTTCGCCGCCGGTGACGAACCGGGTTCGACCTTCGACGCCGGCACGGGCGTCAACCACGAACGCACCGAAGTGCGCAGCGAGACTGGTGAGGCCGCGATGGTCGACCTGTGGACCGGCTGCTACACCCCGCGGGAGCTGCGCGTGCTGTGCCGCATGGCCGGGCTGGCCGTCGAGGAGATCTTCAGCGTGGAGCCGGGGGCTTACGCGACGCTGCCGCCGACGACCGAGACTGCTGAATTCTTGGTGATCGCTCGCCGCGGCTGATGCCAGGGCCCAGGTGCGCTGGTATCCTCCCCGGGTCCGGAATCCGCCGGATTCTTAGGTTTCTGTCCGAAAGCGATCGTCCCTTGTCCGATACCTCTACAACCTCTTTGACCTCCGGTGCCTGGGGCACCTTCGACGAAGAGGGCAACTACACCCCCCGCCAGGTCGTCTCCGACGATCTCGGCATGTCGTTCGCCGACGCCATCGCCGGCACCATGGTCTCCGTCGAAGACGGCCAGTTGGTGCACGGCACCGTCGTCAAGGTCGACAAGGACGAAGTGCTGCTCGACATCGGCTACAAGAGCGAAGGTGTCATCCCCGCTCGTGAGCTGAGCATCCGCAACGACGTCGACCCGAACGAGATCGTCTCGGTCGGCGATTCGGTCGAAGCGCTCGTGCTCACGAAGGAAGACAAGGAAGGCCGCCTGGTCCTTTCGAAGAAGCGTGCCCAGTACGAGCGTGCTTGGGGCACCATCGAGAAGATCAAGGAAGCCGAAGGCACCGTCGAGGGTCCGGTCATCGAGGTCGTCAAGGGCGGTCTCATCGTCGACATCGGTCTGCGCGGCTTCCTGCCCGCCTCGCTCGTCGAACTGCGCCGAGTGCGCGATCTCGTGCCGTACGTCGGCAAGACCGTGCAGGCCAAGATCATCGAGCTCGACAAGAACCGCAACAACGTGGTGCTCAGCCGCCGCGCCTTCCTCGAGGAGACGCAGAAGGAGAGCCGCGACAGCTTCCTCACCAACCTCAAGCCGGGCGAGATCCGCGAGGGTGTTGTCAGCAGCGTCGTGTCGTTCGGTGCGTTCGTCGACCTCGGCGGCATGGACGGCCTCATCCACGTCAGCGAGCTGTCGTGGAAGCACGTCGACCATCCGGGTGCGGTCGTCACCGTCGGCGACAAGGTCACCGTCCAGGTGCTCG
>JBAVTH010000162.1:0-14962 GCA_049696035.1 Ilumatobacteraceae bacterium | reverse complement strand
GAGGCCCGAGTCGAGGATCACGACCTTGATGGTGCGGCCCACGTCGTCGGCCGAACGGGCCGGGCGTTGCAGCAGCGGTTCGGCATAGGCGACGTCGGCGCTGCTGCGTGTCGGCGCCGCCGGGTTGGTGGGCACCTCCGTCGCGCCGCACCCGGTCGGCAGCTTGACGTCGCCGCAGCAGCACCCGTACCCGGAGGAACCCCAACCGGCGTGCGGGAACATCGGCCCGGGATGCGGGAACATCGGCCCCGGGTGCGGGAACATCGGCCCGGGGTGCGGGAACATCGGCCCGGGGTGCGGGAACATCGGCCCCGGGTGCGCGTTCATGTTCGGTTCGCCGGCAGCGAAGAGGAGGTGGTTGTAGAACGCACGGTGGCCGTCCTTCCGGAGCAGTTCGAGCAGCCCGGCCACGTCGTCGACGCCGAGCACGAGCGTGAGGCCGTCATCCAGCTCGACGGTCTGGCGTCCGGCCAGCAGGCCGGCGGCGGCCGCCAAGGCCTCGCTGGCGATGATGAGCTCGCCGGCCTTGTAGCCGAAGCCCTTGGTCGGGTGGAGGCGCACGGTCTCGTTCCACACCGCGCGCGGATCGGGGCCGCGGGCCGGTGGTGTGCTGTCTGGAGTGTTCGTGCTCATCGGTGCTCTCCTTCAGGGAATTGCCGGGTCGACTACGTTGCAGGGGGGTGAGTCACGTGGCTGCAGCTGATGCGTTCCGGTCGTGACGGGGAGGGTTCGACGCGGCCCTCGTCCGTCTCGTCCGACGATGTCAGCGCCGCCCTCGACGCCCTGCACAGTAACCCGCTGACCGGCCACCGGATCGCGAGCGACCTGCTGGCGGCGCCTGGGCTCGAACCGAGTGCGCGCGTCGCCCTGTTGCTGGGCCTTGGCCGGTTCGAGCAGGCCAACGGAGCGATCGCCTCTGCGCTCATCCGGTACACAGAGGCACTCGAGCGTGTGGCGGATACACCTGACCGGGACACCGAAGTAGAAGTGCGGATCAGCCTGTCGAGTGCGTTGCAGACAGCAGGCCGGCCGGACGAGGCGTTCCACCAGTTGCGGGCCGCAGAACCACATGCGCGCGCCGCCGGTCTCGGGCGGCTGCTGACGCAGCGGGGCTACCTGCTGGCGGTCAGCGGCGAGCGCCAGGATGCGTTGGCAGCCCTCGACCAGGGGCTGCCGTTGCTGGTGGCGGTCGAGGACCATCGGGCCGTGATGCGCAGCCTGACGACTCGTGGTTCGTTGCTCACCCAGCAGGGCAGCTACGAGGAGGCCCGTTCCGACTACGAGCAACTCGCCCAGCTGGCCCAACGTCTCGGTGACCGCGTGCTCGGCGCTGCCGCCGCGCACGGCTTCGCGTTCGCGAACGGTCGCATCGGTCGGATGCCGGAAGCCCTGCGCGGGTTCCGTGTGGCCCGGACCGAGTTCGAGCAACTCGGTGAACGCCGCGCGATCGGCGACCTGGACATCGACGAGTGCGAGGTGCTCCTGGAGCTCGGCCTCGGAGCGGACGCGGTACCGGTGGCCCGGCGAGTCGTCGATGCCGCTCGCGCCGGCGGCAACGTCGCACAGCTCGCCGAAGGGCTGCTCATGCTGGCCAGGGCCGAGCTGATCGCGGGCGATCCGAGCGCTGCCCTCGCTGCCGCCGACGAAGCAGCCGAGCTCTTCGTGGCGGGTCGCCGCGCTGCGTGGGCGGCCCTGGCCCGCTACTGGACGGTGGTTGCCGCAGACGACGCCGCCAACGCCATCCGCTCCGACGATCGCAGCGCTGCTCGGTCGCGGGTGCTCCGCCGGTTCGTGCGGCTGCGCAAGATCGCGGACGAGTTGGACCGGTTCGGCTGGTCGTCGGAGGCGGTGGATGTGCGTGTGCGCACCGGGCGGCTGGCGCTGGCGGTCGGCCGGGCCGACGTTGCAGCCGGCGTGCTGCGGGCCGCGTCCACCGCCCAGCGCCACCCGCTGGCGCGGGTGCGGGCCGAAGCGTGGCATGCCGTCGCGTTGCTCCGCATCGCCGAGGGTGATCGCTCCGGCGCAGGCCGGGCGCTGACCACCGGGCTGAAGGCGGTCGAGCAGCATCGGGCTTCGCTCGGCGCCGTCGAGCTGCGCAGCGCAGCCGGTCGGCTGGGGGCGCCGCTGGCGGCCGCCGGCTTGCGCCTGGCAATCCAGTCGGGACGGCCGAGCGCCGTGCTGGAGTGGGCGGAGAAAGGCCGCGCCGGCGCCCTCGGCGCTCCACAAGCGCGTGGCATCGTTGCGCCGCCCGGTCTGCTGTCGGCGCTGCGCACTGCCCGTCGCGCACTGACCGACGCGACTGCCGTGGACGTCGACGACGATGCCGAGATCGAGCTGGCCGACGAAGTGGCCCGCTTGGAGGGCGAGGTCACGAGAGCCAGCCGGCAGCACACCGGAGACGGCCGGCAACAGGGCGCGCTGCGCGCGGCCGGCCTCCGCCGAGCCCTCGGCGAGGCAACTCTCGTGGAGTACGTGGACGACGCGGGCCAGCTGCACGCCGTCGTGTGCAGCTCGGAGCGTGTCCGCCTCGTGCCACTCGGTCCGGTGGCGGCGGTGTCGGCGGCGAACGATCACCTCGCCTTCGCGGTGCGCCGGTTGGCCTCGATCGCAGGCGGTCCTCTGGCGGAAAGGGCCTGGGCGGGGTTCAGCACCGCTCGGCACGAGTTGCAGCAGGCGTTGCTCGGTTCGCTCGCCGGGCTGATCGGCGACGGCCCGCTCGTGGTCGTGCCCACCGGTGCGCTGCACGACGTGCTGTGGGGTGCCCTGCCGGTGGCGGCGCGTCGGGCTGGCCTGGCGATCGCGCCATCGGCAGCCTGGTGGGCGCATCCATCACCGCCGAGGCGCCGCCGCAAGGTGCTGCTGGTGGCTGGCCCCGACCTCGGGCATGCCGACGACGAGGTGCAGCGGCTGCGCATCGTCTACCCACAGGCACAGGTGCTGACCGGCATGGACGCAACGGTGGATGCCGTGCTCTGTGCGATGGAGGCCGCGACGCTGGTGCACGTTGCGGCCCACGGCGTGTTCCGTACCGACAACCCGCTGTTCTCCACGATCCAGCTGCACGACGGCCCGTTGTTCGTTCGCGAGTTGGAGGCGCTGCGCCGGGTACCGGATTCGGTCGTGCTCGCGGCGTGCAGCACGGGCCGTAGCGGGGTGCTGCCGGGTGACGAACTGCTCGGCACGGCGGCGGTCTTGATGGACGCAGGCGTTCGTCACGTGATCGCACCGCTGTTGCAGGTGGCGGACAAGGTGACCGCAGATGTCGCCGTCGCGTTGCACACGGCCCTGAGCGCCAGGCTCACCCCCGCGGCCGCGGTGGCGCGGGTCCTGCGACGATCGACGAACTTGCAGCGAGCGGACATGACGGCCGCCGCGGTGTCGTTCGCCTGCCTGTCCGCGAGAACTTCCTGAATCGATGTATCGAATCGGCGCCGGTCGACTCTGTATGACGTGCCTAGGCTGACGACAGTGGACCCCCGCCACCAGTCATCCTCCGATCTGCCGGCCCTCGTGGCCAGAGCGTTGGAGCGCGACCAGCGGGCCTGGCGCGATCTCGTCGACCGTCTCAAGGGCGTCGCGTGGAAGGTCCTCTACAGCTACGACCTTTCCGAAGAGGATCGCAACGATGCGTTTGCGAGCACCTTCTTCCGGCTCCACGAGCGGTTGGCAACCATCCGCGAGCCGGAGAAGCTGCCCGGCTGGGTGGCCACGACGGCGCGCAACGAGGCCAACACGGTGTCGCGGCGGCGCTCGAAGCTGATACCCATGGCGGAGCTGCCGCTCCGGTCGGTGGAGCTGGGCGAACACGGCGAGGGGTTGGAGCACGACGAGCTGCTCGTGGCGTTGTACGCCGCGTTCAGCATGTTGTCGCCCGAGCACCAGGCGCTGATGCGCATGCTGTCGGCCGACCCGCCGGTGGGCTACGACGAGATCAGCCGGGTGCTCAACCTGCCCCACGGCAGCATCGGCCCCACCCGTGCACGCTGCCTGCAGCGGCTCCGTACCAGCCCCCAGCTGGCCCCCTTCTTCAACGGCGGAAGTGACTGACATGAACGACCGAATGCCCCTCGACGACGACGACCTCGCCCGGCTGTTGGCCGGCGCCCTGGACGCCTTGGAACCCATCCCCGGTGTGGCGCTCGATGCCGCTTACGCCGCCATCGACATGGACCTGCTCTCGGAGGAGCTGGCCGCGCTCGTGTTCGACTCGGCTTCCGAGGTCGAGCTGTTCGCGATGCGAGCACCCGAGGCCGAAGCACGGTTGCTGAGCTTCGTCAACGACCACGTGTCCATCGATCTCGAACTGCGTGCCGGCGGCGGTGCGATCGTGGGCCAGCTGAGCCCGCCGACGGATGCGCAGCTGCTCGTCGAGGTGGAGGATGGCGACACCATCGAGGTGGTCGCCGACGAGTTCGGCCGCTTCCGGGCCACCGTGCCCGCCGGTCCCGTCCGCCTCCGGCTCATCGGGCTCGTGGTCACTCCGTGGATCACGCGCTGAACGGGTTGCACCGGTGTCCCTGAGCACCGGCGCAACCCGTTCGAGCAGGGGGGCAGATCCAGCTACCCGACCGTCACCAGGTGACGGTGTCGGTGAGCGTGACGGCGCCCGACGCGGGGGTGGTGGTGCTGCGGTTGCCGCCGCCGGCGATGGTCTCCCAGGTCACCGAGCCGTCGTCGTTCTTGCGGTAGTACTTGTACTGCACCGTCGTCGAGGCCGGGAGGTTCAGCGAGTTCTTCCACACCGGGTAGGTGGTGGGGTCGAGCGGCACGCCGAGGTCGGTGTTCCAGTTGCCCAGCGCGGCGGTGTTGCCCGTGACGTACACCTGTTGGCCCACCACGGTGCTCGCCGTGGCGTTGACGGTGGTGACCACCTGGCCGGCCGCGACTGCCACGGCGCAGTTGTTGTAGCGGTTGCACACCTCGGGGAGGATGTCGACGACCTTGCCGGCGTTGATCGATGCGATCAGGCTGATGTACTCGCCCATCGCCCAGTTGAGCGGCGACATCGACTTCGTGGGCGTGCCGGCCGTGTAGCCGGCGGGCAGTGTCGTCACCCAGTCGCCGCCGATGGTGACGCTGTTGTTCCACACCTGTTCGGGTACGAACCCCTGGGCGCTGGAGAAGGCCTTCACCGCCGTCTTGTAGGCAGTGCCGCTGCTGCCGAGGCCGCTCTTGGCGATCTCGTACATGCCTCGCTCGGCGGTGAAGATCGGCCACAGCCGCCCGCGGCCGGTGCCGTTGAAGTTGTTGCCCGAGTTGTCCTCGCCGTAGCCGTCGTAGTTGTAGCGGAACCAGGCGTCGCCCTTGCCGGGAATGGTCTGCTTCAGCAGCGAGTCGTACTCGGGGATGGTGGCCAGGATCTTGGCGTCGGTGGCTCGTTTCACGCCCATGCGCACCAGCTCCAGGAAGCCGCCGTCGATCACGCGCTTCTGATCGCGTGCGCCGCCGCCGTTCTTGTCCTGGATGTTGGCTGCGGTGTTGGGGCCGAACGTCGGGTTGTACTGCTGCGGGCCGACACCGGCGAAGCTGCGCGCCGCGGGGTTGATGCGCACGTAGTACTGGCCATCGCCGAAGGGTCCGGCGGTGGTGAACGTCCAGTCGTCGAGGCGCTGCTGCCAGCGATCGGCTGCCGCCAGGTAGCTCGCCGCGCTGGCCGTGTCGGCGTTCAGCTTGGCGAACTCGGCGGCCGCCACGAGGCCGGCGATCTCGGCGGCGATGGTGCTGGGGGAGTAGCCGGACTGCTCCTCCCACCGTTCCTGGTGGGTCCACGGGCCGGTGCCGACGATGAAGTCGGCGGTCTGCTTGATCTTCGGCCACAGCGCGTTGATGGTGGCCTTCGAGGCGGCGTCGCCCAGCTTGTACGTTCGCCAGGCGAGGATGATCGGCATCGCCTGCTCGTCCATCTGCGTGCCCTGCCAGTACTGCCAACCACTGACCCATGCGTTCTGCGGGAAGCGGCCGATGCGGGAGTAGCCCTGCGGGCAGCCGGGTGCGTTGTACTCGGCGACACCGCAGTTCGTGGTCTGGCGCAACGTGTTGAACATGTACGTGGTGGCATCCCTGGCGCTCGCCACGTCGCCCGCAGTCAGCAGTGCGTTGGCGAACTTGAACAGGTCGCGCGACCAGACCAGGTGGTAGCCGCCGTTGTTGGCGTCACCGTTGGTCTCTCCCCACGGCGTGCCCATGCCTGCGATCATCGCCCCGTTGGTCTTGTCCTGGATCGAGTTCAGCGACATCGCCGCCAGGTAGTACTGGTTGTCGGCCGTGCCGCCTTGCGTGCTGAGCCCGTTGGTGTAGGTCTGCCACCCGCTGTCGTAGGTGGTCTGCATCGTGGTGAAGTTCGAGGCCAGCGTGGCGTTGGCGGTGTTCATCGCATCGGTGGTGGTCGCCCCGAAGCCCAACACCACATCCACGCTCGCGGTCGTGGCGGTCGGGGAGCCGAGGTCGATCCACCCCATCTGAGCGACGTTGCCGTTGGTGGCGCTGTCGTAGTTCCATGTCATCGTCTTGTCCGACGCACCCCCGAGCAGGTCGGTCCAGCCGTCGGAGGAACCGACGAAGCCGCTGGACACCATCGGCAGGGCGCCCGCTGTCTTCCACGCGGACGAGACCGCGAGCGCCGAGGCGCGCGTGCCCTGCGATGCGACGAGCATCGTGCGGCCCCCGGCCACCAGCGTCTGCGAGGTGTCGCCGCCGCCGGAGTTGTCCATCGACGGGTTGTGCAGCGTGTAGAAGTTGAAGTCGCCGACCTTCTTGCCGTTGAACGTGTTGAAGGTGACGCGCATGACCAGCGTGTTGCGCGCCGGGTCGGTGAAGATGTTCTTGGTGATGCTCCAGTTGTGACCGGTGTTGTTGGTGGTGACGGTCCACCGCATGGAGCGGTTGTTGGCCTGCGTGACCGTGTAGGTCTGCGTCTTCTCCTCGTCGACGAACGTCTTGGCGGTGTCGCCCACCATGAACTGCAGGTCGGTGGTGTTCGCCGTGTCGAGCACCGGGTAGAAGACCTCGGAGACGATGCCCCGGTAGCCGGTGAAGTACACGCCGGACGTCGTGGTGGCGGAGGTGCCCAGGAACGACTTCTCGGCGGGCGCCCAGGTGGAGGCGACACCGGGGCCACCGGGCGCAGCCCCTGAGGCCGAGGCGAGCGGTGGTGTCCAGGCGAGCGTGCCGGCGACCGTGGCCGCGGCGAGGAACGCCGCAAGGCGGCGGGTGTGAGTGCTTCGGTGCATGGTGAGATTCCCTGCGTTGATCCGACGCCCACTCGGCCGGTGCCGATCGGATCTATTTGTTCTAGACCAATACAAATCGCGAAGCAAGAGATCGACTTTCAAGGTTCCGGCAAGTCGCTCACGGACGGTGGTCGCAGCGGCCGCTGACGACGGACCCGTGCCAGGCGGTCAGCTGCGCGGCACCTTGCTCCAGGGCTGGTCCTTGTCGATGCGCGGCTCGCCGGGCAGGCCGAGCATCTGCTCGCCGAGGATGTTCTTCATGATCTCGGTGGTGCCGCCCTCGATGGAGTTGGCGCGGGCGCGCAGGAAGCTGTGGCGCACACCGTGGTCCATGCCGTCGACCGACAGGTTCTCTGGGCGGCGGAACGTGAAGTCGAAGCCCACCATCGCGTCGGCGCCGAGCAGCTCCATGCAGAACTCGGTGCACACCTTGTTGAAGTTGCTGAGCGCCAGCTTGGCGATGCTGCCTTCCGGCCCGGGATTGCCGGCCTTCGCCTTGGCGGCACCGCGGGCGTTGGTGAGGCGAGCCACCTCCGAGGTGCAGTACAGCTGCATCAGGTGGTCGCGCTTGGGGCCCGCCTGCTCGTTCGCCGGCAGAGCCCGGAACAGGCGGATCGCCTCGTCGATGGGGCCCTTGCGCCTGCCGCCGCCGCTGCCCGAGCCGATGGCGGTGCGCTCGTTCATCAGTGTGGTGAGTGCCGCCCGCCAACCCTCGCCGACGGCCCCGATGCGGCAGTCGTCGGGTACCCGTGCGTCGGTCATGTAGACCTCGTTGAACTCGGCCTCGCCGGTGATCTGGCGCAGCGGACGTACCTCCACGCCGGGCAGGCGCATGTCGAGCGCGAAGTAGGTCATGCCCTTGTGCTTGGGAGCCTCCGGGTCGGTGCGGGCCACGAGCATGCCCCAGTCGCCCAGATGGGCGAGCGTGTTCCACACCTTCTGGCCGTTGACGATCCACTCCTCGCCGTCGAGCACTGCCCGCGTGCTGAGGCCGGCGAAGTCGCTGCCCGCGCCGGGTTCGCTGAACAGCTGGCACCACCGCTCCTCCCCGGTGAACATCGGGCGCAGGAATCGCTGCTTCTGCTCGTCGCTGCCGTGGGTGACGATGGTGGGGCCGGCGAGCGCCATGAAGAACGTGCTGGCGTCGGTGGCCTTGGCGCCGGCCTTGCGGCAGCGTTCCTCGACCACGCGGTTGAGGTCGGGGCGCACACCGAGGCCGCCGAAGCGTTCCGGGAAGTGCACCCACGCCAGGCCGGCGTCGTAGCGGTGTCCGCGGAACTCGCGATCCTCGGTGGTGGCCGGCGGGTGCTCGGCCAGCAGGGTGTCGAGGGCCGCGGTGACGCGGGCCAGCTGCGAATCGTCGGAAGCGCTCATGTCGTGCAGTCTCGCCCGATGGTGTGGTCCGATTCAACGCGGAGAGTCGGCGTGCCGGCAGCCGAGGGACTTTCGGCCCTGCTCTTCGATCGGGTCCGAGCGCGAGCATTCCTGCCATGAGAAATGCTTGCGATAACAATAATCGTGTACGCAACGATCTCGTTCGAATGTCGTTGTTGGCCTGTGTGCTCGGGTTGTTGCTGGCGCCGCTCGTGCTCTTCGGGCACAGTCACGCTGCCGGCTCGGCCGCCGTGGTCGTCAATGGTGGATTGAACCCGAAGGTGCTCACCGTGGTCGCCGGCACCACGGTCACCTGGCAACTCGCCGATGGCGACAGGCATCGCATCCGGTCGACCTCCGGGCCGGTGCAGTTCGACTCGGGCAACGTCGACCCCGGTGGCTCGTACTCGATGACGTTCAACGACGTCGGCACGAGCAACTATCGAGACGAGGAGTTCAAGGATCTCGACGTCTTCAACGGCTCGATCGTCGTGGTGGCCGTCGATCCCGGTCCACCCCCGACGACGGCACCAGTGGTGCCGACCGTGCCGCCGGATGGAGGCCCGGTCACGGTCCCGCCCGTGACGGTCCCACCCGTGACGGTCCCACCCGCGCCTCCGGCCCCGGCCGCGGTACGGATCGTGAACAGGGCGTTCAACCCGCCGTCGATCAGCGTCGCCACAGGCACGGAGGTCGTGTGGACGAACGGCGATCGCGAGGCCCACACCGTCACGTCCAGCACCGGTGCATTCGACAGCGGGAACATCGCACAGAACGGCACCTACCGGCACACGTTCGGCACCCCTGGTTCGTTCGCCTACTTCTGCGACATCCACCCCAGCATGGTCGCCGTGGTGTCGGTGAGCAGCCCGCCACCCGGGGCCACGCTGCCGCCTCCTCCTCCGCCTCCGGCGGCCCCATCTGCACCGCCAGTCACCACCACTACCACTGGTCCTGCTGCCCCCGGTAGTGGTGGCGGAAGTGGTGCCTCACCGGGCGGGCCCAGCGGTGTGCTGATGGTCGACTTCGGCTTCGAACCGGCGACGCTCACCGTCGACGCCGGCACGGTGGTCACCTGGACCAACACGGGTCAGGCGCGGCACACGGTGGCCGCCACCGACGGCGCGTTCCACAGCCCCGATGTGCGCGCCGGCACCACTTACCAGCGTTCGTTCGTCACGCCGGGCACCTTCACGTACTTCTGCGACATACATCCGGAGATGAAGGGCACGATCGCGGTCAAGGGGGCTGCCGGCGCTCCGCCGCCGCCTCCTCCTCCGACCACCGACGCACCGGCGATCAGTGCCTCGGGCGATGTGCGCATCGCCGACTTCTCGTTCTCTCCGCGGACGATCACCGTCACCGTCGGTGCCTCGTTGTCGTTCGTGAACACCGGCTCGGCGCGGCACAGCGCGACGGCCAAGGACGGGTCATTCGACACCGGCCTGTTGTCGCGCGGCGATACGGCCAGGACGACGTTCAGGACACCCGGAACGTTCCCCTACTTCTGCACCATTCATCCCAACATGACCGGCACCGTGCTGGTCAAGGGGGCCGGCGGTGAACCGCCTCCGCCACCGGTGACCAAGCCGACGGTTGCCATCGCCGCCGGCGACGTGCAGATGCTCGACTTCGAGTTCACGCCCAGCGAGATCACCGTCTCGCCCGGCGCATCGGTGGGTTTCATCAACAACGGTGTCGCCCCGCATACCGCGACGGCCCGCGACGGTTCGTTCGACACCGAGATCGTCCGCTCTGGTAGCACGGTCCACGTCACGTTCGCGTCGCCGGGAACCTTCGCCTTCTACTGCACGATCCATCCCGACATGAAGGGCACCGTCGTAGTGGCCGGCGCCGATGGAGCGCCGCCACCTGCCGCTCAGGGAGCGGAATCGAACGCGCCCGCCCGGCCGCCGCTGTCGGCAGAGGTGGAAGTGATCAACGAGACGTTCTCGCCCGCTGAGGTGCGCATCGCCCAGGGTGGAGCAGTCCGTTGGACCGTCAACAGCCTGAGCCCACACATCATCGAGGCCGACGACGGCAGCTTCGTCAGCGAGATGATCACGCGCTCGCACACGTACCAGCACACGTTCAGCGCAGCGGGCACGTTCACCTACCACGACGGCCTGACCGGCCGGATGAAGGGCACCGTGATCGTGGTGCCCGACGCAGCCACCTTGGTGACGGGTGTTGCGGCCGATGGCTCGTCGGCCTCCATCACGGTCGTCGACTTCGCCTACGACCCGGTGGAGGTGTCGGTCGTCGTCGGCGCAACCGTGCAGTGGACCAACGTGGGTGGCGCGCCGCACACCGTCACCGCGAGCGACGACGGCTGGACGTCGGAGCTGTTGCAGACGGGCGACCAGTTCGCGCACACGTTCGGCACCCCCGGGCGGTACGAGTACTTCTGCACACTGCATCCGCAGATGGTCGGCACCATCGTGGTGACCGAGTCGCTCGGCGCTTCGGCACCGCCGGCGGCGGCGCCGAACGAGCCGTCCGACCGTGGGCTGCCCGGCGCGCCGAGTGGGGGTGCTGGGCGGCTCGTCGTCGCCGTCGGCATCGGCGTGCTCCTCGCCGGCGCCGCGTTCGTGCTCGGCCGGCGCACTCGGCGGGTCACCACCGTCTGATCGGCGGGGCGCCCACCCGCAAGGGTCTGCGCACTAGCGTTGTCGCATGCTCATCGTGTGGGGGTCCAAGCGGCCGACGAACCCATCATCGAGGCAGAGCCCAGGATCATCGAGCCCGGCGCCGCCTTCGGGCTCGCACCGGTGCACGTTGCCGGAACTTTCAGCTTGGCCAACCAGGCGGCGCCGATGCTCCATGGCTGAGCACCATGGCTGACGCCGTCGCCGAACCTGCCTCGACCACCGCCGACGAGCGGGCCGCGATGCGCGGCTTCCTGCAGCGCTGCGAGGTGCGCCTCTCCACGATGCACCGCGTCGCCACCGCGTTGCTCTCGGGCGCGGGCATCCTCGTGCTGCTGCCGGCGCTCGAGCGCGACGCCGTGCTGCAGGTGCTGCGTGCGCTGCTGGCCGGCCCTGTCACGTGGTCGCGGGCGCTGCTCACCATCGCCGTGGTGCTCTCCATCGGGCTGGCCCTCGTCGTGCTCTGGCTGGTGATCATCGAGCTGACCCGCTTCTACTTCCACGCCAACCACATCGTGCACGCAGACGGCGAGGTGTTCACGCCTCGCTTCACCCTCACCGGGCTGCGCATCCCGCTCGACGAGTTCGGCCCGGCCACGAATACCGCCTACGAGGAGGTGCATCGTTCGAAGGCCACCGTGCACCTGCTCGTGCCGGGAAACGACCGGGCCAGAGCGCGCATCGACCGGCAACTCGCCGCCTACCCCGGGCTCGTCGACCCCGAGGCATCGAATCCCGATCGGGCGCGAGCAGAAGCGCTCTTCGAGCTCGCTGCCGCCCGCCGCCGCCCGCTGGTGGAGGAGGTCGCCAAGATCGAGTACGGCATCGTCCGCCACATGCTGCGCCTCCAGGTCATCGTGCTGCGCTACGTGAAGGCCCTGCTCGTCGTCGTCGTCACCGCGATCGCCACGTTCGGCACGGCCGCTGCAGTCAACGGGCAGGCCCGTGTCTCGGTGCCCGACGAACGCTGGATCGCCGGCGTGATGGTGATGTGGGCACCCATCGTGTTGATGGTCGTTTCGTCGCCGGTGCGGTGGCTGGAGTCGTTGCTGCGGACGGAAGGCGCGCAGCAGATGGGCGTCAGTCACGACGTCGAGCTGACGCAGCTGGAGGACGTCACGGCACGCATCGCCGCGTTCGCCTGGGTGGTGAGCGCGGCGGCCATGGTGCGTCTCCTCGTCCACTACCCGATCTCGGGGCAAGGCACCGCCGCGGTCGTGACGGTGCTGGTGGCCTCCGTCGCGATGTTCCTCGTGATGATGCTCCGGCGGGTGCGCAGCGGCCGCTCGCTGACCGACCTGATCCTCATGCGATGAGCTCGCCACTGCGCGCCGCGGAGCTGACGCTCGCCGACCTCGAACGAGACCCCTACCCGGTGTTCGCCGCGCTGCAGGAGCACGAGCCGGTGGCCTTCGTGCCCAGTCTCGGCATGTGGCTGGTCACCCGCTGGGACGACGTGGTGCACGTGTGCGAGCACCCGCAGACGTTCCGTTCGAACACCGAGCCGTCGTGGCTGCGCGACTGCCTCGGCGAGAACATGCTCACGCTCGACGGCGCGGCTCACGACCACCTGGCCGACGGCATGCGTCCTCCGTTCGTCGCGTCCACCGCGCTGCCGGTGGTGCGCGAAGGGTTGCCCGCCCTGTTCGACGAGCTGATCGACTCGTTCCCGGCCGGCCAGGAGATCGAGCTGATGACCGCCTACGCCGAGCCGCTCGCGAACCTGTCGCTCGCCGCCGCGCTCGGCTGGACGGTCGACTGGCGCGACCTCGCCGTGTGGAACCGCGGTGTGTGCACCGGCATCGCCAACTTCGAGAACGACCCGGAGCGGGCGGCCGTCGCCGCCACGGCCAATCGTGAGTTGGGTGCCGCCCTCGACGCGGCGATGGGGCGCGGCGAGCTGGGCATGTACTCGCAGCGTGGCTTCACGCGCGACGAGATCGTCAGCAACGTCCGTCTGATGGTCTCGGGCGGCATCAACGAGCCGCGCGACGGTGTGGCGCTGGTGATGTGGGTGCTGCTCACCCAGCCGGAGGTGATGCGTGCTGTTCGTGCCGAGCGGTCGACGCTGCGCAAGGTGATCGAGGAGACCTTCCGCTGGGTGTCGCCGGTCGGCACCGCGACGCGCCAAGCCGTGCACGACGTGGAACTGGCGGGCGTGCACATCCCCGCCGGGTCGCTCGTCGCGGCGTGCTTGAGCGCCGCGAGTCGCGACCCGCGTCGCTGGTCGCAGCCCGAGGTGTTCTCGCTCGACCGGCGCGAGGGTGCGCATCTGGCCTTCGCAATCGGCGAGCACCGTTGCCTGGGTGAGTGGCTGGGCCGTCAGCAGGTGCGCCTGGCCGTCGAGCGCCTGCTCGACCGCTTCGCTCGCATCGAGCTCACCCGTCCGATCCAGCTCAGCGGTTTCGAGTTCCGCGGCCCGCAGGCCCTGCACGTGCACCTGAGCTGAAGGAGTCCGAATGCGACGATCGATCGACGACTACCCCTTCGCCGAGGCCGACCTTCCCTCAGGGGCGGACGACGTCGCCCACCTGTCGTGGGCGGTGGCCATCAGCGACGACTACGACGACGCCGAGCCCCGCGTGGTGCTGACCGTGGAGGAGGTGGGGCGGACGGGAGCCGGCTTGGCGGGCCACTTCACGCCCGACATGGCTCGACGGCTCCGTCTGGCGTTGCACGACGCCCTGTGCGAGATCGGTGAGCCACCGGGCGCGTGAGCATTGCGACGGAGGCGAATACCCCCTATTGTTGATTCAGTTAGTCGGATTTTCGACTCGTGAGTCTCCGGAGGCCACTACGTGGGTGTCACCCCTGTCATCCCTGCACCACGCGACCTCGATGCCGAGCAGCAGCGCGACATCGAGCGCTTCGAGCGCGCCATCGCGCAGTACCTCGCCGGCGAGATCGGCGAAGACGTCTTCCGCGTGATGCGGCTGAACAACGGCGTCTACGGGCAGCGGCAGGGTGGCACCAACCAGATGGTGCGCATCAAGCTGCCTGCCGGCACGATCACGCCCGAGCAGCTCGACATGATGGCCCACATCAGCGAGGAGTTCTCTCGCGGCTGGGGCCACATCACCACTCGTCAGAACGTGCAGGTGCACTACGTCGAGCTGACCCGCGTGCCGGAGGTGATGCGCCTGATCGGCTCCGTCGGGCTCACCTCTCGTGAGGCCTGCGGCGACACCGTGCGCAACGTGATGGCCTGCCACCTGGCCGGCGCCTGCCCCCACGAGCAGCTCGATGTCACCCCGTGGGCCGAGGCGGCGTTCGAGCACTTCGTGCGCAACCCGCTGGGCCAGCGCCTGCCGCGCAAGTTCAAGATCAACTTCAGCGGCTGCAGCACCGACTGCGGCCAGGCGATGTTCAACGACGCCGGGGTCATCGCGGTCACCCGCACACTGCCCGACGGCAGCACCGAGGCAGGCTTCCGCGTGTTCGTCGCCGGTGGTCTCGGGGCGACGCCGCACCCGGCCCTCGCGCTGGAGGAGTTCACCTCGCGCGAAGACCTGCTACCCACGATCGAGTCGATCCTGCGCCTGTTCGATCAGACCGGCAACCGCGACAACAAGCTGCGCGCCCGCCTCAAGTGGGTCGTCGACCAGCTGGGCATCGAGGAGGTCCGTCGCCGTGTGCTGAAGGTGCGCCACACCCTGCCGGCCTCTTCGTCGTGGCCCGGTGGCATCCCTGCGTACGTGCAGAAGATGGGTG
>JBAVTH010000161.1:0-7898 GCA_049696035.1 Ilumatobacteraceae bacterium | reverse complement strand
GGGCGGGTCGGCGTGGGCTCGCCGCCGCCCACGGCTCGGCTGCGCAGGCGGCCGACCACGAGGCCGTGGGCGTCTGACCGGCGGTGCGCGTCGGGCGAGTGCCACCGGTGAATTCGCCCGGTACACTCACTCGCCTACTTCTTTCGGAGAATGCCATGAAGACCGAGATCCACCCCAAGTACACCGAAGTCAACGTGCGTTGCTCGTGCGGCAACCACTTCACCACTCGCTCCACGCGCGGTGCCGACCTGACGCTCGAGCTCTGCAACGAGTGCCACCCGTTCTTCACCGGCAAGCAGAAGCTGGTCGATACCGGCGGCCGCGTCGAGCGCTTCAACAAGCGCTACGGCGAGCGCAAGGGCAAGTGACTGGTCGGCGCTGCGTCGCCGACCAGTTCGTAGCAGTTCCACTGCCCGGCCCCGTGGGGCCGGGCAGTGGTCGTTTTGACGAGTTCATGATCCGCTCATGTCGAATGTGTTACGTTTCCAGCGGTACGTGGGGCTTCAGTTGCTGCGCGTAGCGGGCGATAACCAAGGGAACTGTCGAACGGGTTGCCGTTCGAATGCCAAGAGGAGTCGTCTGCGTGGATCCTGTGCAACTCGCCCACCTGTTGCGTCGTACCGAGTTCGTCGCTCGGCCTTCGCGGATGACCGAGCTCTCGGCCGCGACCCGCAGTGATGCGATCGACAACATCCTCAACGTCACCACACCGGTGGCGATCCCGGCCTACATCGATCACGACATCGACAACGAGGGCTACAACCAGTGGGTCTTCGCGGTGCAGTGGTGGTTGGATCGAATGGTCGACTCCCCGAAACCGATGCAGGAGCGCATGGCCTTCTTCTGGCACGGGCACTTCTGCAGCAGCTGGGACAAGGTGAACAGTGCCGGCGCGATGATGGAGCAGAACCGCCTGTTTCGCGACTCGGCCTTCGGCAACTTCCGGACGATGACGCAGACGATGTCGATCCAGCCGGCGATGCTCTTCTACCTCGACAACCTCGACAACGTGAAGAGCTCGCCGAACCAGAACTTCGCTCGCGAACTGCTGGAGCTTTTCACCCTCGGTGTCGTCGACCAGAACGGTCAGCCCAACTACACCGAGAACGACGTCACCGCCGCCGCGCGGGCCTGGACGGGCCACGGGATCGACTGGAACACCTACCTCTACAAGTTCTGGCCCGGCGACCACGACGGCCTCAACAAGACGTTCATGGGGCAGACCAGGAACTGGAACGGCCCCGACATCATCAACTACGTCCTGCAGGAGAACACGGCCAAGAAGCTCGTCGCCTGCAAGTTCCTCACCAAGAAGCTGTGGGAGCACTTCGCCTATCAGAACCCCGCCCAGGCGATCGTCGACGCCGTGGCACAGGTGCTCTACGACAACGACTTCGCGATCAAGCCGTGGGTGAAGGCGATGCTCATGCGCGACGAGTTCTACGGCACCGCCGCGACACAGGGGTTGGTGCGCAGCCCGGTCGAGTACATCGTCAACCTCTTCTACTTCACCGGCTACCGCGGCACGGACATGAACCCGCAGTGGTACATGGAGGAGATGGGTCAGGAACCCTTCGCCCCCCCGAACGTGGCTGGTTGGAAGACCAACGCCTACTGGGTGAACACCAGTCTGTTCGGCTCGCGAGCCGACTTCGCCGAGAGCATCGCCTCGCACATGCGTCAGGGCAACGCGAACAACGTCGGCAAGAAGCCCGACAACACCAAGCGCACACCGGCCGAGACGGTGGACTTCGCCGCCAGCTTGTTCGGCATCGCGCCGGGGACCTTGAGCGCGACCAGCTACAACGCCCTGCTGAGCTACGTCACCGCCCAACGCGCTGCCGAGCCATACGTCGGTTGGTGGGAAGCGACGAACCTGCTGACGATGATCCCGATGACTCCCGAATTCCACACGGCCTGAAGGACGACGAACCATGATCGATCCAGACATCTCGAGCACCGACGCCCTTCGTCTGCTGAGCACCCGTGACATCGACTCGGCCGGCATCGACCGCCGCCGCTTCCTGCAACTGATGGGCTGGGGTGTCGGCGCCGGTGCCATGCTCGGCGGGCTCGGCGAGGTGGTGGGCGCAGACCTGCTGCCCGGCAACCTGCGCGACGCCTTCGCCGCCACACCGATCGGCGCCCACGACGGCATCCTCGTCCTGCTCGGCCAGTTCGGTGGCAGCGATGGGCTGAACATCGTCGTGCCGCACTCCAACGCGACGTACTACCAGCAGCACGGCAGCATCGCGATCCCGGCCAACCAGGTGCTGCCGATCAACGGCCAGGTCGGCCTGCACCCCGACCTCGTGTACCTGAAGGCGCTGTACGACGCGGGTCAGGTGGCGATCGTGCAAGGTGTCGGCTATCCCGACCCGGATCTCAGCCACTTCAGCTCGATGGCCTACTGGATGACCGGCAAAGCCGGCAACGGGCCCCAGAACTCCGGCTGGATCGGCCGCTGGCTCGACTCGCTGAGCGGCGACGATCCGTTCCGAGCGGTGACGGTGGGGCAGGGCTTGCCGCTGCACCTGATCGGTGCGAACAAGCGCGGCATCGCCATCCCGCAGTGGGGCGTCGGCTTCGGTGGCGACACCGACGTGCACGCGTTGCGGATGTACGAAGCGATGCGCGCCTACGCCGGCACCTCGGCGGGTCGCGGTCAGTGGCACGACATGATGGCCCAGACGATGAAGGGCGTCATCGACGTGGGCCAGCTGGTGGCGCCGGTGTTCGACGCGACGTTGCCCGACAACGATCTGGAGAAGAAGCTCACGGTCGCGGCGCGGCTGATCAACGCCAACCTCGGGATCCGGGTGATCGACACCGGCCAGGACGGCTTCGACAACCACTCCAGCGAGCCGGCCGACCTGTCGGGTCTGATGCTCGACTTCGACCACGCGTTGCAGGCCTTCTTCGCCGTCCTTGCTCCCGAGTACCGATCGCGCGTGACGATCATGACCTACAGCGAGTTCGGGCGTACCAGCTGGTCGAACGACTCGAGTGGCACGGATCACGGTACGACCAACAACCACTTCATCATCGGCCCATCAGTGCGCGGTGGCCTCTACGGGCAGCAGCCCAGCCTCGCGAACCTCGACCGGTGGGACCGGATGGACTTCAACGTCGACTTCCGTTCGCTGTACGCAACGGTGCTCGACCGCTGGCTGGGTGGTGGCGCGGCAACGGTGCTGGGCGGCACCTACGAACAGTTCGACGTGTTCCGCGAGCCTCCGGGTGGCGTGGCGCCCCCGCCCCCGCCGCCGTCAGGTGGTGGTGGCGGTACCACAACCATCATCGGCAACCCCACCGGCTTCGTGCCGCTGAGCCCGGTTCGCATTCTCGACACCCGCGGCCCGGTCGGCGGCCACCCGGCAGCGTTCGGCGCACGGGAGACCTGGAGCCTGCCGGTGCGCGGCGTGGCCGGCGTGCCTGCCGACGCTGCGGCCGTAGTGGTGAACCTCACCGGTGCCGGGGCCAGTGCCGACACCTATCTCACCGCCTGGCGAGCTGGCGAAGGCATGCCGGCGACCTCGAACGTCAACGTCGTGGCCAACGGCGCGGTGCCGAACCTGGCCGTCATCGGGGTCGGCAGCAACGGCGCGATCAACCTGTTCAACAGCGTCGGGTCGGCTCATGTGCTCGCCGATCTGGTCGGTTACTTCCGTGAGGGAACCGCGGATACGACCGCCTTGACGTCGCTGGTGCCGACTCGCCTGATGGACACCCGCGACGGCAACGGTGGGCGCAGCGGCGCGTTCGACGGAGGCACCGAGTTCGACCTGCAGATCACCGGGCGCGGTGGCGTACCCGGTACGTGTGCGGCGGCAGTGCTGAACGTGACAGTGGTGGGCGCCACGGACGACACGTTCATCACGGTCTGGCCGAACGGCGAGGGCATGCCGGCGACATCGTCGGTGAACGCCCGCGCCGGTGAGACGGCAGCGAACCTGGTCATCGCCAAGCTGGGCGCCGATGGCAAGCTCCGCATCCGCAACGACCGCGGCGCGGCGCACGTCCTGGTCGACGTAGCCGGCTACTTCACGGCCGGCAGCGGTGGCCGCTACCTGCCTGTCTCGCCCCAGCGTCTCGTCGACACACGCTCGGGGATCGGTGCCGCGAAGGCGCGGGTCGGCGCCACTCCGCTGTCGGTGCAGATCGCCGGTGTCAACGGGTTGCCGGCCAGCGGAATCGCAGCCGTGCAGATCAACCTCACTGCCGTCGCCCCGTCCGAGGACACCTACCTGACGGTGTATCCCAGCGGCGCCGCCAAACCGAACGCCTCCAACCTCAACTTGCGCGGCGGTGGGGTGCGGGCGAACAGCGTCGTTGCCCGTGTGGGCCCCGACGGGAAGATCCTGGTGGCGTGCGGCCAGGGCGACAGCGACGTGCTGGTCGACGTCGTCGGCTACTTCACGGCCTAGTCGTCCCCCGCCGCCGGTCGAGCTCGCCGGCCGGACACATCGTTGCCGTCGACCGGTGAGCGTCACGCGCGCCAGCGTTCGTGTCGCGGCTCTGACGACCTCACACCGTCGCTGGGCCCGCGACACGTACGTCGAAGCGGTCGCCGTATCGTGGCGGGTGATGAACGAGCCCGCTCGCCGCGCCCAACTGAACGCGCTGAAGCTGCGAGCCCTGGTGCGCGACCACCTGGGCACTGCGGATGCTGCAGTGCCCCGCGACTCCGGCGACTTCGGAGCGGGTGCGGCGATCATCATCGACGATGCGGCGTGGGTGCTGCTCGACGAGCAGCCGGAACGGGGCCTCGGCGCCTCACTCGCGTGGGCGCTGCGCCGTCATGCTCGTGAGTTGCACGTCCTGGCGGAGCGTGGCACCGGGCTGCTGGCACGGCGCGCCGCCGGCTTCGAGTTCGCGATCAGCGTCTGGCACGTGGAAGGCCGCAGCCTCCTCCCGGCGCTGGCCGAACCGCTGCCGATGACGCCGGTACTACCCGCCGCGCATGCTGAGCTCGCCGGCACCATTGCGGGCGGCGGCGCAGTGCCGGTCCTGGAGCACGGCGTGCTGACGGGGGAGGTGGAGGGGTTGGAGGTGTGCCGCGTCGTCACCGATGCGTTCACCGATTCCGTGCGGCTGGAGGTCGGCGTCGGTGCCCATGATCGTGAAGCGTTCATGCTGCTGCACGGTGATCGTCCCACTTCGGAGGCGCTGGCCGATGTCGTCAAGTCGGTGCGACTCCACCGGCGACCGGGGGCGGCGCGGCATCCGCTGAACCTGCTCGCACAAGAGCGCGCGCTGCGCGCCCGCCTGGTGGCCGAACCGCATCTGATCGGCGCCACCGCCGTAGTGGTGGCCGCGCCGCCCCTGGCGCGACCGAACGTGAAGGACGCGATCCCCTGCGTTGCCTCGGCCGTCGTCGACGGTCGTGAGGCGACGGTCGTGTGCTCCAGCGGGGTCGACATCGACGTCGTGCCCTACGCCGTCGATGCCCGCAGTGCACTCGGCACGAGCGAGTGTGTGATCGTGCTGCCCGCCAGGGATGCGCTCGACATCCAGTACCGCCTGGCCGCGCTGGCAACGCCGCCGATCGTCGTCCTCACGGTCGCCTGAGGCCGTAGCCTCCTACACCGGTGTTCGATCGACTGAAGTCCGTGGAAGACGAGTTCGTCTCGCTGGAGGCGAGCTTGTCCGACCCCGACATCGTCAACGACCAGGCCAGGATGCGCGACGTGACGAGGCGCTACAAGGACCTGACGCCGGTGGTCGACTGCGTGCGCCGCTTCCATGCCCGCACCGCCGATGCGCAGGCGGCACGCGAGTTGCTGACGGTGGCCACCGAGGATGAGCGAGAGCTGCTGAAGGAGGAGCTGGCCCAGACGGAGACCGAGCTGGCCGAGCTGGAAGAAGAGCTGCGGCTGCTGATGCTGCCCAAGGATCCGAACGACGGCCGGGCCGTGATCATGGAGATCCGTGGCGCCGAAGGAGGCGAGGAGGCCAACCTGTTCGCCCGGGACCTCTACGACATGTATCGGGCATTTGCCGCCGCCAAGGGTTGGCGGGTGGAGGTGCTGAACCATGATGACAGCGACCTCGGAGGAGTCAACCAGGTCACGATGCTGATCAACGGCGACACCGCGTGGAGCCGGCTGAAGTTCGAGGGCGGCACCCACCGGGTTCAGCGCGTGCCGGTGACGGAGAGCCAAGGCCGCATCCACACGTCGTCGGCGACGGTGCTGGTGCTGCCGGAGGCCGAGGAGGTGGAGGTGCAGATCGACGACAAGGATCTGGAGGTCGACGTCTACCGCAGCAGTGGGGCCGGCGGACAGAGCGTCAACACCACCGACTCTGCCGTGCGGATCACGCACAAGCCCACCGGAGTGGTCGTGACGATGCAGGACGAGCGCAGCCAGATCCAGAACCGGGCCCGTGCGATGGTGGTGCTGCGCGCTCGCCTGCTGAAGCTGGCGGAGGACGAGCAGTCTGCGGCGGCGTCTGCCGAGCGCCGCTCGCAGGTCGGAGCAGGTGGGCGCGGCGAGAAGATCCGTACCTACAACTTCAAGGAGAACCGTCTCACGGATCACCGCATCGGGTTCACGATCTACCGCCTGCACGACGTGCTGGCCGGCGACCTCGACGAAACCGTCGATGCGCTCACAGCCGACGAACGCGCCCGTCAGCTGGCCGGCCAGGCCTGAGCGATGGCCGACGACGGCACGATCAGCTGGCGCCGGCTGTGGGACGAGACCGCGCAGGTCGCGGGGAGGCCGGCTGCACGCTGGCTGTGCGAGGAGGCGAGCGGTGCCTTCGGCGATGAGTTCCGCGAGGTGTTGGAACAGCCGGTGACCGAACGATCGATCGCCCATCTCGATGCGATGCTCGCTCGGCTGCGCTCGGGCGAGCCGCTGCAGTACGTGCTCGGCCACTGGTCGTTCCGTCATCTCGACCTGCTCGTCGACCGGCGGGTGCTGATCCCGCGACCGGAGACCGAACTGGTGACGGAGGTCGCCATCGAGCTGGTCCGCGCGGTGGCGGTAGCGGTCCGGCAGCGGCCACTGGCCGTGGCCGACCTCGGCACCGGCAGCGGCGCAATCGGGCTCTCCCTGGCCTTCGAGCTGCCACGCGGCCTGGCCGAGGTGTGGTTGACCGATGTCTCCACTGACGCCCTCGACGTCGCGAGGGCGAACACCGCTGGGCTGGGCGTGGCCGGCGCGGCGGTCCGTTTCGCTGTGGGGGAGTGGCTCCAGGCGCTCCCCCCGGCACTGGAGGGCAGCTTGGCCCTGATCGTCTCGAACCCGCCCTACATCGCGCCGGACGACCCCGATGTCGCACCCGAGGTGCGCGAATGGGAGCCGCACGCAGCGCTGTTCGCCGATGACTGCGGTCTGGCCGACGTGCGCGAGATCGCTGCCGGTGCTGCAACATGGCTGCGTCCCGGCGGATGGTTGGTGCTCGAGATCGGGGCGGGGCAGGGGCCGGCCGTGGCCGACCTGCTCGTCGCGGCAGGTTTCGTGGACGTCGAGGTCCAGCCCGACCTGGCCGGACGCGATCGGGTCGCTGTCGCGCGGAGAACTGACAGACGAACCACCGGTCGCGCTCTGGACGAGTGACTACATTTGCCCGCAAGGAGCCACACTCATGCCGCGCCGCACCAGCCATTCCGATTCGTTGACCATCCGAACTGCGATCGCCGCGGTCTCGTTCGTCGTCTTCGGCGTGCTGGCCACCGCCTGCAGCAGCTCGAAATCTGTCGACAACGCCGATGGCAGTGTCGCTTCCACGACTGCCGCCGGGTCCTCGGTGGTGTCCTCGGGCAGTTCGACGACGACCGACGCGACACCGGCGACCGAGCCGGTGACGGCAGCCTCCACCACCTCGCCTGCGGCCACGGTGGCGCCCACCGAGACGACGGTGGTGCCCTCCACGGTGCTGGCGTCGAC
>JBAVTH010000160.1:0-1758 GCA_049696035.1 Ilumatobacteraceae bacterium | reverse complement strand
GCACTCGCCGGTGCGGTGGTCGCCGGACACGTCATCGAGTGCGGCACGCAGGCGACGGGCGGCAACTACTCGTGGTTCGAGGAGATCCCCGACCCCACGTTGCCGCTCGGCTTCCCGATCGCCGAGGTCGCGGCCGACGGATCGTCCGTCATCACCAAGCACGCCGGCACCGGCGGTGTGGTCAACGTCGGCACCGTCACCGCACAGCTGCTGTACGAGATCGCCTCACCGTCGTACGCGAACCCCGACGTGGTGTCGCGCTTCGACACCATCCAGCTGGCGCAGGAAGGCCCGGACCGTGTGCGCATCAGCGGCACCGTCGGCGAGCCCGCGCCGCCGACCACCAAGGTGTGCATCAACCTCGAGGGCGGCTACCGCAACCGCATGTCGTTCGTGCTCACCGGGCTCGACCAGCAACGCAAGGCCGAGTGGCTGACCGAGGCACTGTTCCGCCGAGTTGGCGGCCGTGAGCGCTTCGACGAGGTGGATGTCCGCCTGGTGGAAGCGCCGAGCGATGGGCCGACGCAGGAGCAGGCCTCCGGCCGGCTGCACATCACGGTGAAGTCGCGCGACGAACGGCTCGCCGGCAAGGCGTTCAGCGGCGCCGCCATCGAGCTCGCACTCGCCAACTACCCCGGCTTCTTCGCCACCGGTGGACCCAGCGAGGCCCAGTCGTACGGCGTCTACTGGCCGGCCCTGGTCGCGGCCGACGAGGTACACGAGCAGGTCGTCCTCTGGGACGGCACTCGCCTTCGTGTCGCGCCGCCACCGCAGGAAACGGTCGTCGCACCCGCGACACGAACGCAGAGAGGTGCAGCTGTGCCGGTGGGGCCGCCACCGGGCGAGGCCCTCGGCACCCACTTCGCGGCCCGCAGCGGCGACAAGGGCGGCAATGCCAACGTCGGCATCTGGGCTCGCGACGATGCCGGCTACGCATGGCTGCACCAGCACCTGACCGCCGACGCGGTGCAAAGGCTGCTGCCCGAGGCAGCGGAACTGGAGGTACGCCGCTACGAGCTGCCCAACATCCGAGCGGTCAACTTCGTGATCGTCGGCCTGCTCGGGGAAGGTGTCGCGAGCAGCACCGCCTTCGACGCGCAAGCCAAGGGCCTCGGCGAGTACCTGCGCAGCCGCACCTGGCGCTGAGGAGCGAAGCTTCCGGAAGGACGATCGAGGGGTCGAGCCGCACTCCCGCTTCCGGAAGCACCGTCCGCGCGGAGCAGGACGGCGGCGAGGTCAGGCGAGCAGGCGGTAGCCGATGCCGCGGGCAGTGACGATCAGCTTCGGGTCGTCGGGTTGGTCCTCCACCTTCACTCGCAACCGCCGAACGTGGGCATCGACCAGCCGGCTGTCGCCCAAGTACTCGTAGCCCCAGACCCGCTCCAGCAACTGATCGCGCGAGAGCACCATGTTGGCGTGGTCGGCGAACTCGCAGATGAGGCGATACTCGGTCTTGGTGAGGTTCAGCTCCTGGCCTGCCTTGAGCACGATGCCCTGCTCGCGACGCAGTTCGATGTCGCCGAAGCGACTGACCGAAGTGGTCGACGTGGAAGTGGACTCGTGCAGATGCACGCGGCGCAGCGCGGCGCGGATCCTGGCAGCCAGCTCCTTGGGCACCACCGGCTTGGTGACGTAGTCGTCGGCGCCGGCTTCCAGCCCCGCGACGAGGTCGTAGGTGTCGGTCTGCGCCGTCACGATGATGATCGGAACCAAGCTGTTCGACCTCATCGACCTGCACACCTCGAAGCCGGACAGATC
>JBAVTH010000159.1:0-37959 GCA_049696035.1 Ilumatobacteraceae bacterium | reverse complement strand
GCGATGCGGTGTGCGTGGTGCACGATGGCCGGGTCGTGTTCGAGCGGTACCTCAACGGCATGACGGCGGAGACAGCGCACCTGCTGATGAGCGTGTCGAAGTCGTTCTGCGGGGCGGCACTCGGTGTGTCGATCGGCCGTGGCCTGCTGAGCACCACCGACTTGGTGTGCGACGTTGCGCCGGAGCTCCGTGGCACCAGCTTGGATGGCGCGACGGTGCAACAGGTGATCGACATGACGGCCGGTACCGACTTCGTGGAGGACTACGACCTGTATGACGACGCTTCGGGTGACGCCCCACTGATCGAGTACGAGCGGCAGGCCGGGTACCGCCCGCTGGGCGATCGCACGGCGCTCGGCGTGCTCGGCCACTTCCGCACCTACGGCACCGCGTACGCCCACGGCGCGAAGTTCGACTATCGGTCGCCTCTCACCAACGTCGCTGCCCGCCTCGTCGAGATCGTCAACGACATGCCCTACCCCGATGTCGTGTCGCGCGACGTATGGGGCCCGCTGGGGCAGGAGCACGACGCCGACATCATGCTCGACCCGCTCGGCCAAGCGGTGGTGGAAGGTGGCATGAGCTGCTCCGTGCGCGACCTGGCCCGCCTCGGCCTGGCGTACCTCGGCGACGGATCGATGGCCGGCACGCCCGTCGTGCCGCCTGCATGGATCGACGATACCCGTCACGGCACCGATGCGGCGGTGGCCGCCTTTGCCGCCGGCGACCCGGCAACCGCGGCCACCGGCTGGTCGATGTATCGCAACGCCTTCTGGGTGTTCGAGCGCGACCAGGTGCTGTCGGGCCTCGGCATCTTCGGGCAGTACTGCTACGTCAATCGCACCACCGGCACCGTGATCGCACGGTTCAGCACCTACCCCTCGGCGTCACCGGACGACTACAACGCCGAAACCCTGGCAGGGTTCGAAGCGGTGGTGGCCCACCTGGCGGGCTGAACCCGAGATCAGCCGGCGCTGATCTCGGCCGCGGTGCGCTGCACCGCGGCGACGATCTTGGTGTAGCCGGTGCATCGGCAGAGGTTGCCGGAGAGGCCGATGCGCACCTCCTCCTCCGTGGGACGAGGCGTGCGGGCCAGCAGTGCCGTTGCGGACAGCAGCATGCCCGGTGTGCAGAACCCGCACTGCACGCCGCCTTCCTCGAGCAGGTTGCGCTGCAGCACCGTGAGTGCGTCGCCGTCGGCCAGGCCCTCCACGGTGGTGATGGCACGACCCTGGGCCTGCACGGCCAGGTAGCTGCACGAGTTCACCGGTTGGCCGTCGAGCAGCACCATGCAGGCGCCGCACTCGCAGTCGTCGCAGCCTTCCTTGGTGCCCGTGAGGCCGATCTCGCCTCGGATGACGCTGAGCAGGTTGCGGCCCTGCTCGATCGTGACCGGGTAGTCGACACCGTTGACGTGGAGGTTGACGGACTCGCTCATGATGCTGCTCCGATGCCGAGGGCGCGGTTGACGGGGATGGGGATGTGCTCGCCGGCGGCGCGGCGGGCGGCGGCCTCCACCGCCCGGCGGGCCATCACGCCGACGGTGTGACGGCGGTAGCGCTCGCTGGCCCGCACGTCGCTGATCGGGGTGGCCTGGGCAGAGGCGAGCTCGCCGGCGGCAGTGGCGGCCTCGGCCACGCTGCGGCCGCAGAGTGCATCGAGGCCGGTGACCGAGAGGATCACCGGTGCGACGGCCGACAGTGCGACGGCAACTGACGCCACCGAACCGTCGTCGCCGAGGGTGATGTTGGCAGCTGCGCCCACCACTGCGATCTCCATCGCGCGGCGGTACTCGAGGCGCAGGTAGGCGCTGTTGCTGCTGCCCTCCGGCGCCGGCAGGTGGACGGCCACGCACAACTCGTCGGGCTCGGCGGTGGTTCGACCCGGGCCGGCCCACAGCCGGTCGATCGGGATGCGGCGGCTGCCGCGCAGCGATCGAAGCTCGACCTCGGCACCCAGCACCTGCAACGCTGCGCCCGTGTCCATCGCCGGTGAACCGTTCATGATGTTGCCGCCGAGCGAACCGATGTGACGGGTGGCGGGGGAGCCCACCAGCGCGCTGCCGTCGGCGAGCCCCGCGTAGACGGTGGTGAGCAGTGGGTGGGACTCGATGTCGTGATGCGACACGAGTGCACCGATGCTGAGACCGGAGGCGGTTTCCGTGACTGCTCTCAGCTCGGCGAGGCGGTCGATCGCGACGAGATCGGCCGGCAACGGCGCCTTGCCGTGCCGGGCGCCGACGACCAGATCGGTGCCGCCGGCGATGGGGCGGGCGCCCGCAGCCAGGGCCGTGAGAGCGTCGTCGAGGGTGTTGGCGATGGTGAAGCTCACGACTGGGCCTCCTGGTTGATCGTGCTCCACACGCGCTCGGCGGTCATCGGCAGCTCTCGCACCGGCGTGCCGACGATGGCGGCGATGGCATTGGAGATGGCGGCGGCAGTGGCGACGTTGGGCGCCTCGGCGAGGCCCTTGGCCCCTCGCGGGCCGGCGTCGGGGGTGTTGATCTGGATGAAGTGGATGTCGATCGGCGGAGCGTCGGCGCACGTCTGCAGCTTGTACTCCAGCAGTGCCGCATTGCGTTGTCGGCCATCGTCGTCGTAGGTCGTGCCTTCGGTGAGGGCTTCGCCGATGCCCATCAGCACGGCGCCCTCCACCTGCCCGGTGGCGCCGGTGGGGTTGATGATGGTGCCACTGTCGTGGGCGGCACTGACATGGAGCACGCGGGCCACGCCGGTGTCGCGATCCAGCTTCACGCGCACGGCGTGGCAACTGAACTGGGGGGCGACCCACGACGACATGCCGACATCGCCGACGCACGTGGCGCCGACGGTGGGCGGCGCTCCCGGCGGCATGCCCGAGCCATGGCCGATCAGCAGCTCGCCGCCGGCGGCGATGCCGGCCAGCTCGGCGATCGGGATGCCGCGATCCGGCGTGCCGGCCACGCTGGCGGTGCCGTTGGCCAGCACGATGTCGGCGGGGTTCGCCTCCAGCTGCTCGGCGGCCAGGTTGCGCAGCTTCTCGGCGATCTGGCCGGCAGCGGCGACCACGGCGCGGCCGTTGTTGAACAGCGTCTGCGAACCCGTGGCGCCCATGTCGTACGGGGCGACGCTGGTGTCTTGATAGACGAGCTCGAACAGCTCCGCGTCCATGCCCAGCTCGTCGGCGGCCAGTTGGCGCAGCGTCATGACCGCGCCCGTCCCGCACTCTTGGGCGCCGGTGATGATCTGGCCGCTGCCGTCGCCGTCGATCTTGACGTACGCGCCCGAGGGCACCGAGAAGCTGGGCCACCAACCGATGGCGACGCCGATCGCCTCGTCGTCGGGAAGCTCCTGACCGTAACCGGCACCGGCCGCGGCGGCATCGATGCACTGCTGCACACCGATCTCGCCATAGGTCTGACCGCTGGGGCCTTCCACACCGGTGTCGACCGCGTTGAGCCTGCGGAAGGCCACCGGATCCATGCCGATTGCACGGGCGACCTCGTCGGTGTGGGATTCCAGCGCCCAGCACGTCTGCGGCGCCGTTGGCGCACGAACCGAGCCGGACGGCTGGTGATTGGTGTAGACGAGGTGAGCCTCGGCGAGTGCGTTCTGGATGCGATACGGCCCGAGGGCGTGCATGGCGGCGAGCTGGCTGAAGAAACCGGCGTCGGCGGTGTAGGCGCCGTTGTCGAGCGCCAGCCACACCTTGCGGGCAGTGATCGTGCCGTCGTTCTTCACGCCGGTCTGGAAGTCGTACACGATTCCCTCGCGCCGCTTGTCGGGGGCGATGAACTCCTCACGACGGCTGAACACCAGCCGCACCGGACGCTTGGCGGCGCGGGCGAGGGCAGCGACATGGGCCTCGTAGTGGAAGCCGCACTTGCCCCCGAAGCCGCCGCCGAGGTGCGGCACGATGATGCGCACTCGGTTGTTCGGCAACTCGAGGGTCTCACACACGCCGGCGCGGGCGTCGAAGGGCACTTGGGTGCTGGACCAGATGGTGACCTTGTTGCCCTCCCACTGTGCGACGACGGCGCGCGGTTCGATCGGGGCGGCATGACAGCCGTTGGCGACGTAGCGGCTGTGGACGATGTGATCCGCCTCGGCGAGGCCGGCTTCCACATCGCCCTTGGCAATCGAGGCGAACGATGCGTCGTTGCGGTCGCGCACCATGCCGCTGCCATAGCTCTCCCACTCGGTGTGCACGAGGGGAGAGCCGGGCTGGAGTGCGCCTTCGATGTCGTTGACCACCGGAAGGGGCTCGTACTCGACGACGATCGCATCGACGGCCCGCTGTGCGGTCGCGGCATCGACCGCCGCGACCGCCGCGACGATCTCGCCTTCGAACCTCACGACGTCGTTGGCGAACAGGGTGCGATCCTGCACGAACGGGCCGTAGCGGACGTTCGGGACGTCGGCCTGGGTGAGCACGGCGAACACGCCGGGCAGGGCACGGGCGGCCGACACGTCGAGCCTGGTGACGCGGGCGTGGGTGACGTCCGCGTACTTGAACTTGGCAGCGAGCGCTCCGGTGAGCGTGAGATCGGCGGTGTAGCGGCCGCTGCCCGTCACCTTGTCGGGGCCGTCGGCCCGTACGAATCGAGGTGTATCCGTGATGGTCATCGTGTTGGATCTCCCTGCCGAGAAGTGGCGTCGTCCCAATATTGCAGATCCACCCGACGCGACGCGACGCTGAACCGATCCGGGTGCGGAATTCCACGATTCGTGGCGTCATCGGCGGCCGCCATGTGCGTCTTGGGAACGATGAACACAACGACCACGACCACTGTGACCACCAAGGTCCCCGTGCGGACGTCGCGGCGTGCGAAGCTCGGTCTGCCCCTGCTCGCAGGCGGCGTGCTGTTCGCCGGCGGCTGGATCGAGGGCGTGCCGCGCATCGAACGCGACCTCGAACACCGTGTCGACGCCTCCATCGCCGCCGCCGGCTTCTCGTCCGTCCACTCTCGCTTCTCGGGCCAGGATGGCACCTTGCGGTGCGACGCCCCGTTGATGGCGGCCGACCGCGACCGGCTCGTCGAGGTGGCAGAGGGCAGGTACGGCGTGCGCGTCATCGAGCTCGACAACAGTTGCGGCACCGGCGACTCGGTGCCCCCCGACAACGTTCCCGACACCACTCCGGTCACGGAACCCGACGCGGTGCCGGTCGCTCCGACCATTGGCGACGTTGCGGCAGTGGCCGCAGCCGACGGCGGTTTCTCCACCTTCGCGGGTCTGCTGGCCGAAGCCGATCTCACCGGTGCCCTGCAGGGTGAGGGCCCGTTCACCGTGTTCGCACCCACCAATGCTGCATTCGAGCAGCTCGATCCGAACCTGCTGGTTGCCGTGCAGGCCGACCCCGACCTGCTCGCCCGCGTGCTGCGGCACCACGTCGTCGACGGGTCGCTGCCGGCAGCCGATCTCGACACCGGCTCGCTCGCCACGCTCGACGGAGGCACTCTGGCCATCGTGGCATCCGGTGGCAAGGTGACGGTGGACGAAGCTGTTGTCACCCGCCCGGACATCCCGGCCAGCAACGGTGTCATCCATGCCATCGACCAGGTGCTGATCCCCGCCGACGTGCTGGCGCAGCTCACCACGCCGGCAGTGGGCGACGCTCTCGCCACGTTCGACGGTGGGCAGTTCACGCTCACCGGCACCGTTGCCAACGAAGCCCAACGTCAGCAGCTCGTCGTCGCGGCCACCTCGGCGAGCAGCGCCGCGAACGTCATCGACCAACTGGTCGTCGATCCCGCGGCGAAGATCGCCGATGTTGATGTCGCCGGTGTAGCGCAACTGATCGCGGCGACACCGCCGAACCTGGTGTCGGGTCGGATGGGCTGGAAGGGCACCCTGTTCGCCGGCGGTGTCTTCCGCGACGACGCAGCACGAAGCGCGTTCGACGCCGTCGCCACCTCGTTGGGCGTCAGTGCGGAACTGGCAGCGCGGCCCGACGGTGCAGCGTGCGACACGGCCGGTGTGACAGAGGCGCTCAACGCTGTGGTCACCGAGCAGCCCGTTCAGTTCGGTTCCGGCAGCGCAACGATCAGCCCGGCCTCGGCTGCGACACTCGACCGCATCGCTGCGGTTTCGCAGCGTTGTTCCGGCATCGCCATCTCCATCACCGGTCACACCGACTCGGGCGGTTCCGAGGCGGCCAACCAGGTGCTCAGCGAGCAGCGTGCTGCAGCGGTGATGGCCGCGTTGGTCGAGCGCGGGCTGCCATCCGCGGCGCTGACCTCGTCCGGCAAGGGTGAGAGCCAGCTCGTGCTCGTCAACGGAGTGGAAGACAAAGAGAAGAGCCGCCGCGTCGAGTTCGACGTGTCGGCAGCGTGATCGGCGGAGAAAGGACCCCTACCATGCCTTACACATTGCTCAAGTACCTCGGTTGGCTGCTTCCGGCCCTCCTGATCGGCCTCGGCCTCGGCTACTGGCTGTGGGGCCGCCGTACGACCGTGCACGCCGTCGACGTGGACTCCGAGACGCAGCGGCTTCGGCATCGAGTGGCGAACCTCGAAGCCACGGTGCACGAACGCGACCGCCTTGCAGCCGAGCTCGCCGACTGTCGGGCTGCGACGAAGACCGCGCCCGTGGTGTCCGTTGCGGCGCCGGCGTTCGCCGGTGTCGCGCCTGCCGACCACGAGACGGTGGTCGCCGAGCGGGATCGTCTGCAGGGCGTCATCGGTGAACACGAGCACACGATCGGCGAGCTGCGCTCCCGTGTGGAGACCGCCGAAGCCGAGTCGACCCAGCTTCGTGCTCTCGCTGCGATGCCGGATGCACCGGCCGAGCCCTCCACGCCCGATGTCGCCGGTGCCGAGGCCGTGCTGGGTAGGAAGATCAAGCTCGACGACCTGAAGGTGGTCGAAGGCGTCGGCCCCAAGATCGAGGAGCTGATCCATGCGCTCGGCACCACCACGTGGTGGGGCCTGGCGAACACCGAGCCTGCAGCGCTGCGGGCGATGCTCGACGCAGCCGGCCCCCGGTTCCAGATGCACGATCCAGGTACCTGGCCCGAGCAGGCAGGCCTGCTCGCCAGAGGGCAGTGGGCGGACTTCAAGGAGCTCACCGATCGCCTCGACGGCGGCAAAGCGGACTGATCGTCGCCGGCACGGCACTCGTCGCGCCTCAGGTCCTCCCCAGACGGCGGAGCACCTCTGCTGCGGCCGACCTGCCGGCCCGCAGTGCGCCCTCGACGTAGCCGGGGAAGCGCAGCGCCAGCTCGGTGCTGGCGAAGGTGACCAACGGCATGCCCGCCGCGAGCAGGTCGACGGCGGTGGGCGCGTGCGACGTGAGCACGTTGCTGTACCCGCCGCCGCCGAGCTCGTCGGGCGCCCACAGGCGTTCCACGACTCCGATCGGCCGCAGCGCAGCAGCACCGAACGCCTCGGCCGCATGGTGCACGATGGCGTTGTGCCGTTGCTCGACCGAATGCCGAGTCCACTCGACCGCGGTGGTGCCACCGACGAAGCCGACCACGGTGGGCGCCTCCGGCAGCGATGCGTCGGCGAAGTAGACACCGGGCGGGCTGAGGAACCGGCCAGTTCCGTTGCGGTCGCCATCCAGCCAGAACGGCCGCTCGTAGGCAAGCGTGTACTTCAGCACGGTGCCGGGCGCAAAGGCTCCGGCGGCGGCAGCGATGTCGTCGGGCAGGGGAGGGGTGAACCGAATCGACGAGTAGGCCGTCGGCGGCACCGCCACGACGACCTCCCGGGCATGCCAGACGTGATCCAGCGCGACGACGTCCACGGACTCGTCGTGCAGGTGCACCGCTCGCACCGGGCACTCGAGGCGGAGCTGTTCGGCCAGCGGTGCCGCGAGGTGGAGCGCGAGTGAGTGCATCGTCTCTGCAAACCACAGCTGCAGCTCCTCCTCTCCTGCCGGCGTGCGCTCGTTGAGCTGGGCGAGGTAGGAGATCGGCGTGAGGCGGCCGTCGTGGCAGGTGGCGCCGTTCACCACCGATCGGATTGCGTCGCGGACTGAAGCGGGCACGTCGAGCGCGGCTGCCCACGAGGTGACCGTTCGGTCGTCGTCGAACTGCTCGCTCCCCAAGGTGGCCAGCCATGCCTCGGCATCGCGCCATGGGTCGCCCTCGAGGCCGTGCGGCACTGTGACAGCCTTGCCAGGGTGCACCGCGTTCACCCGGGTGGCGCCGGCCGCAGCCGCCAGAGCGAGCACCTCTGTCATGTCACGGTTCGCGAACTGGCCGCCCGTGTCCACCCAGCGCCCCAGCCCGTCGTGTCGGGCCTCCGTCTTGCCGCCCACTCGCCGCCGAGCTTCGAGCAGCATGAACGACACGTGTTCGCGGTGCAGTTCGGTCGCCACGCTCAGGCCGGCGAACCCGGCGCCGACGACCACCACGTCGACATCGAACGGGTTCGGCAACGTCATCCGCTGAGCCCCGCGAGGCCGCCCGCCATGCCCGGCTCCTCTCCACCGCGACGTTGGATCGACTTCAGGACGAACGCGGCGACCGCCACCGCCGTCAGCGTGAGCACCACCATCACGGTTGCCAGCGCGTTCAACGCCGGGGTCGAGCCGGCCCGGGCGCCCGAGTAGATCTTGATCGGCACCGTCTCGGTGGATGCGCCGGTGGAGAGGAACGAGGAGATCACGAAGTCGTCGACCGAAGTGGCGAACACGACCATCACGCTGGCGAAGATGGCCGGGCTCAGCAGCGGCAGCAGCACCAGCCGGATCGCCTGCAGGCGTGTCGCCCCGAGGTCTCGCGCGGCTTCCTCGTACTGCGTGCCGATGGCGGCCAGCCGGCCGCGCACGATGACCACGACGAAGGAGATCGTGAACGTGATGTGGCCCATCAGCTGGCGGGTGAGGCCATCGGGAAAGCCCGTGTACACCTGGCTGAAGACCAGGAACAGCGCCACGCCGAACACGATCTCCGGCGTCACGATCGGTACCAGCATCAGCCCGTTGGCCGCGTTGGATGCCCGGCCCCGCCAGCGCTGCAGCCCGATGGCCATCGCCACGCCGATCGGTGTGGCGATGAGCATGCACAGGCCCGCCAGTTCGAGCGTGTTGAACAACGCGGTGTGCATCGAGTCGTCGTGCCACAGCGACGAGTTGGGGTCGCCCCAGTACCAGCGGAACGAGGTCGATTGGAACGACGAGCGGCTCTTGCCGTCGTTGAACGAGATGCGTACGGCGATCAGCACCGGCAGCAACGACCACAGCACGTAGACCCAGGTGACCATGGCGAGCGCTGGTGCCTTGCCGAGGCGACGACGGAGCGGGTTCATCGTTCGGCCGCTCGCTGCTGACGGATGGTGGTGACCATGTAGTACACCATCAGCACGAACAGCATTGCCATCAGGATCAGCACGAGCGAGGCACCCGTCTGCGGCTGGCCGGTGTTGCGGAGGTAGTTCTCGATCTGGTTGCCCACCATCTCGGTACGTGGTGAGCCGCTGGTGAGGTACGTGTTGGTGTAGTAGTCGCCGAACATCGGCAGGATCGTGATCACGCCGGCCGCCATCAGGCCCGGTACCGACAGCGGCAAGGTCACACGTACGAAGGTCTGCAACGACGATGCACCCAGGTCGCGTCCCGCTTCGATCAGGCGGCCATCGAGGCGTTCGAGGGTGGAGTACAGCGGAAGGATGAAGAACGGGACGTAGCCGTAGATGAGACCGATCACCACCGTGTACCAGTCGCCGTCGAGCCAGTTGCGGTTGTCGGGCAGGCCGAACCAGCCGAACAACTGGTTGACGAAGCCGTCTGGCTGCAGCAGGTTCGTCCACGCCAGCATGCGCATCAGATAGCTGATCCAGAAGGGCAGCACGAGGGCGCCCAGCAGCAGGCCGCGGTGCCGTCCGGCCTTGCGGGCCACGAAGTACGCCACTGGATAGCCGATCGCGATGCAGCCGAGCAGAGCCATCGCGACGAAGAGGAACGTGCGCACGAACACTGGCCGGAGGTAGCCGCCGAAGACGTCACCGAGGACGGTGCTCATCGTCGAGACGTCCCACTCCAGTGGGTTCCAGGCCGGGATCGGGGTCTTCAGGAACGGGTCGACGGTGCCGAAGGCCACCGCCATCACGGCGTAGACGGACACCACGAAGAACGCGATCAACCAGCCGACGCCCGGAATGGCGAACCAGGCCCAGAAGCGGCTGGACCTCATCGAGCCACCCGAGGGTGGAGGCGCGGCGACGGTCACGGCATCAGCCGCCGGCCGTGAACTTCGCCCACGCGTCCTCGTACAACTTGTCGCCGGCCGCGCCCAGCGGCTTCATGTAGATCGCCTTCGCGATCTCCTCGTCGGTGGGCACGCAGTTGCGCAGGTGCTCGGGCACGTAGCCGGCGGCGATGACGTAGTCGGCGTTCATCTTCTTGATGGCCGGCAGGTAACCCACCCAACTGAAGTTCTTCTCGGCGACGTCGTTGTCGAGGAGGTAGTTCAAGTAGAGGTGTGCGAGCACCGGGTTCTGGGCGTCGGCGAGCACGCCCATGCTGTCGTTGGTGACCACGTACTGGCCGGCGGGTGGGTGCCAGAAGCCCAAGACGTCGTCGGTGGTGCCTTCGGGCAGGTAGCCGGCGGCACCGGTGATGAGATCGGCGCTCCAGGTCTGGGCGATCGTCGTGGTGCCCTCGGGGATGTCCTTGTACCCCTCGATGTTGACCTTCACGTTCACCAGGTCGATCAGCTCCGAGACATCGGCAAGTGCCTGATCGATGATCTTCTGATCGGTGGTGTTGATGTCGGTGACGCCCTTGCGCAACATCGCCATGGTGAACGCTTCGCGCTCGTCGTCGAGCACCGACACCTGGCCTTTGAACTCGGTTGCGTTCCAGATCGCGTCCCACCCCTGGCGCTCGACCAGTGCCGGGTCGATCCGGTCGGTGCGATAGCCGATGCCGGTGCCGAAGAACGTGTAGGGCACCGAGTAGGCCGCACCGGCGTCGTACCACGGGTCGTCGAAGGTGCTGATCACGTTGGGGAAGTTGGTGATGTAGCTCTTGTTCAGCGGCTGGATGAGGCCGCCGGCGATCAGGTTGCCGATCGACGTGCTGGCCATCGAGTGATGCACATCGGCCTTGATCGCGCCGGAGGCAAGCTTGGTGGTTGCCTCGGTGTCGGTGTCGATGGTGGTGATCTCCACCTTGACGCCGTACTTGGCCTCGAAGTCGGCGATGACCTCGAGGTTCACGTAGTCCGCGTAGTTGATGATCCGCAGCGGGCCTTTCTCGGGCGGTAGGCCGTCGGCGATGCTCTTGCTCACCTTCGCGCGCTTGTCGTCGCCGCCACAGGCGTTCAACAGCGGCACACCGGCGCCGAGCAGAACGCCCAGCTGGGCGGACCGGGCGAGGAAGTCGCGTCGGGACGATCTCATGTGTTCCCCCAGGAGTTGTTTGACTCGTGAGTCAGAATAGCAAACATGGAACACGGGGTCGGAGGGTGAGATGAACGCACACATACGACCGATCGACGACCCGGCAGGAATCCGCACGGCGCGCACCCTGCCGGCATCGTGGTACGCGTCGCCCGAGCACCACCTGCGTGAGCTCGCCGGTGTGTGGAGGGCGGAATGGGTGTGCATCGGCGATGCCGACGACATGCCCGTCGCAGGGGCCTGGCGTTCGTTCTCGGTCGGTGGATTGCCCGTGTTGGTGGTGCGTGACCGCGATGGAGTGCTGCGTGCTTTCCTGAACGTGTGTCGTCACCGCGCCGCGCCGCTCTGCGAGCCCGGTGGATCGGGCAGCGGCGCGGCGCTGAGCTGCCCCTATCACGCATGGCTGTACCGATTGGACGGCTCGCTGGCGAGGGCGCACGGAGTGGGCGAACCCGACAACTTCGACCTTGCCGACCACTCGCTGCGGCCGGTCGGGATCTCCGACTGGCGACGGTGGGTGTTCGTGCATGCCGACCCTGCTGCCGCTCCACCCGACTTCGGGCCGCTGGCGGCCGCGATCGACCCGTTCCCACTGGAGGACATGGAACTGGTGGTGAGCGAGGAGGACAAGCGCCCGTTCAACTGGAAGGTGCTGCTGGAGAACTACAGCGAGAACTACCACACCCCCTTCGTGCACCCGGAGATCGACGTCTCGCCCACGCACGACTATCCGATGATCGGCGACGGGCTGGTGCTGTACGCCTGGGACCGCCCGCTGCACCCCACCGACGACGCCGGACGGGCGATGGCCTGGCTGGTGCCCGGCGAACCGGGGTGGGAGGTTCTGGCCACCGTCGAAACCGCGAAGCCCTACGACGTGGGCAGCTACCTGACGATCTGGCCGAACCTGATGCTCAACGTCTTCCCCGATGCGGCACTCGCCATGTGGGTGGAGCCTCTGTCGGTGAATCGCACCGTGGTGCATCGGCGCCTGTACACCCGCGCCGGCGCGGAGTCAGCGGCGACCGTGGCCGCGCACCGGATGGTGCACCTGCAGGACGTGGAGATCTGTACCGCAGTGCAACGCTCGCACGATGCCGGAGTGGACGCGGACGGCGTGCTCGCCACGTTCGAGGAGCGCGGTGTGTACTGGGTGCATCAACACCTCCGCAGATCGCTCGGTGGTGCGGCACCGGGTGCCTGAGTTCGGCGCCGGGCGGCTCGCACGTGGCCGCCGGATCACTTGCTGGTGATGGTCACCGGCGTCGCGTACAGGCTTGCCACGGCGTCGCCGAGGCCGACCGCCTCGATGTCGACGCCGAACAGGTTGCGCACCCAGGCGGTGACGGCGTGATTGATGATCGGGAAGGTGACGGTGACCGGGATGGCCGGCGGGACGCAGCCGTCCTCGCCCAACGAGCGCAGCTGAGGGCTCGAGTCGAGGAAGGCGCCCAACCCGTTCGCCTCGGCGACGCCGATGATGCCGGTGCCGTTCCCGAACGTGCAGAAGTCGTCGAACGCGTTGTGACCGGCGCCGTCGATCTCCCACAGCAGGCTCGGAGACGGCGCGGCGTCGAAGGAGGGCTGGGTGACGGTTGCGAACGGAACCACTGCGTCGACCGACCCGCCGATGAAGAACGACGGCTTGTCGGGCAGCGACGGAGCCACCGTCGTGGTCGGGCCGCCGCCGCCGCCGAGCAGCGCTCCGGAGGCGAGCGACACGTAGCCGTCGATTCGCGGGTCTGCCGCGGCGCCCAGCACTGTGCCGCCGCCGGCGGAGTGGCCGACTGCCGCGACCTTCTCGGCATCGACGTGACCGTCGAACCGGCTGGCGGGGTCGACGCCCTGGGCGGTGATCAAGTCGAGGCTCTGCAGCAGATCGTCGACCGAGTCGGCGCGATCGCCGCTGGCGGTGCCCGAGAGCACGTTCTCCATGGCCCGCGACGGGTGGTCGGCCGAGACGACGATCATGCCCCAGCTGGCCAGGTTGCTGGTGAGGAACGTGCTCTGCAGCCGCATGCCGGTGAAGCCGTGGCTGAAGAGCACGACGGGGAAGGTGCCGTCGGCAACGTCGGCGTCGCGGCCTGCGGGGTAGCTGTAGGTGGAGGGGACGTCACCGGTGAGGACGGCGCGGATGCCCTCGCCCACGAAGTCGCGGACGTCGTAGGTTTCGGTGCCGGTGGTGCCGTCCACTGCCGGGTACCAGACCTCCACCTTGGGCCCCTTCTCCAGTTGGAGCGTGGTGACGCCCACCGGGTACGGCCCGTACTCGCCGTACGCCATCGCCTGCTGGGCGGCATCGATCGTCGTCGTGGTGGCCGCCTCGGTGGTGGTGGGTGCGTCAGTCGCAGGTGCCGTATCTGCCGCGGTGGCCTCGGGCGCATCGGTGACGATCGGAGTCGTGTTCGACGTCGTCGCGTCATTGCTGCAGGCGGTGAGGAGGAGCAGTGCGGCGAGCGGTAGTGACCGGCGGCGAGTCGTCATGCTGCGAGCCTGCCACGTCGGGGCGAGGGCATGAGGTGTCGGAAAGCGATCAGCGTGATCCCATGTTCAGCCGCTATCGTGCTGGCGCCGCTGTGGGGCAACCCGCAGTTGCATGGCGACGTGGCCGAGTGGCTGAGGCAACGGCCTGCAAAGCCGTCCACATGGGTTCGATTCCCATCGTCGCCTCCACAGCCCCTGATCAGGTCTCCTGGTCAGGGGCTGTTTCGCGCGTGGGGCAAGGGCCTCACCTACGCTGCCAGGCGATGGAATCGATCGCGCTGGTCGCTGCCGGGTGGGCGTCGGGTCTGAACGCTTACCTCACCGTGCTGATCCTCGGGGTCTCCGGCCGGCTCGGCTGGGCGCAGACGCCGGCTTCGTTGCAGCAGAGCTGGGTGCTGGTTGTCGCCGGCGTGATGTTCGCCCTCGAGTTCGTGATCGACAAGGTGCCGCTGGTGGACAGTCTCTGGGACACGGCCCACACGGTCGTCCGTCCGGTCGTCGGTGGATTGACGGGGGCGGCCATCGCCGGCGCACAGCTGGGACGACCTGCCGCGTTCGCGCTCGCTGCCGGGCTGGCGCTCATCGGCCACCTGACCAAGGCGGGCAGCCGGCTGGCGATCAACATGTCGCCGGAGCCGTTCACCAACATCCTGGCCAGCTTCACCGAGGACGGGATCGTCGCAGCGCTCGTTCCGTTGGCCATCGCCCACCCGAAGATTGCCGCGGTGGTCGCCATCGTCCTGGCAGCACTCGGCGTGTTCGTCGTCGTCCTGGTGTGGCGATTGGTGCGCACGGGCTGGCGTCGGGTGCGTCGCCGGTTCGACTCGGCTCCGGTGCCGTCGTGACCGCCGAGCTGATCGTGTACCCGCAGTCGACCGGCCACCTCGCGCTGTGTGAACGCAGGCCCGATCGTCGCCGGGCTCACCATGTGTTGTGGACCATTGCGGTGGCAGCCGATGACAGGATGTCGGTTGGCGCAACGACCGAAGGGCCTCCACCATGACCATCACCGACGAGCTCCGAGCCAGGCGAGAGGCGGTCGTGCGGCTGCACATGGAGTCGGAGAACACCCAGGAGTTCGACGCGACCATCGGCACCTTCAGCCATCCGCACTACGAACTGATCCCCACCGGCGAAGTGTTCGACGGAGAGGAGGAGGTGCGCGAGTACTACCGCACGAGTCGGGCGGCGACTCCCGATCAGCGCAACGAGCTGATCGCGCTCCACACCGCCGCCGACGCTGTCATCGCCGAGTTCTGGTTGCGCGGCACCCCGGTCGGGTTCACCGCTGGTTTCGAGTGCCGGATGATCGCGATCTTCGGGTTCGAGGGCGAGACCATCGTCAGCGAGCGCGTCTACTGGGATCGGCAGACGATCGCGCAGCAGCTCCGTGTTGGGCGGTAGGCGCGTGGGTGGTGGCGGTCGCCTGCCTCAGATACCCTCTGGGGTATGTGCCGACGAGTGACCTGCAAGACCTGTGGCAAGCCGAACTGGGCCGGATGTGGCGCTCATGTCGAGATGGTGCTCGCCGATGTGCCGAAGGCCGACCGGTGCCGCTGCCGTGAGTCGAGGGTCAAGCCGTCCTCCGGCCCTGCCAAGGCTCGCGCCGGTGCGGCGCCGGCCAACGATTCGGCGTTGTCGAAGTTCAGGGAGTGGCTGAAGAAGTAGCAGGCTCAGCCGGCCGGTGCGCCGACGTTGGGGCGCAGGCCGGGGAACTGCCCCAGTCGCTCGAGCGCGGCCACGGTGCTGCGCATCGCGTCGGGTGGCACCGGGTGGCTGATCAGGAATCCCTGTGCCTTGGTGCAGCCGAGGTCGCTGAGCACCTGCAGCTGGTGCACGCTCTCCACGCCTTCGGCCACCATGTCGAGGCCCAGCGACCGTCCCATGGCGATGATGGTGCGCACCAGGCTGCGGTCGTTGGGGTTGTCCGCGACGCCGTGCACGAACGCCCGATCGATCTTGATGCGCTGCAACGGGAACTTCTGCAGCAGCGACAACGACGAGTAACCGGTGCCGAAGTCGTCGAGCGCCACGCGGACGCCGAGGGAGCGCAGGCGGCGCAACGTCGCCAAGGCGAGCTCCGGTTCGGCGATCATGACGCTCTCGGTGACCTCCAGCCACAGCAGCTGCGGGGACACCCCGGAGCGGGTGAGCGCTTCGCTGACGATGGACGGGAAGTTGGGATCGCTCAGCTGACGAGGCGACACGTTGACCGACATCGTCGCGGCAGGGCTGCACACTCCGTCGTCGATCCACCGGCGCAGCTGGGTGAGCGCTTCGAGCAGCGCCCAGGAGCCGATCGGCACGATGGTGCCGGTGTCCTCTGCGATCGGGATGAACTCGGCGGGGGAGACGATGGTGCCGTCGCTCTGCTGCCAACGCATGAGCGCCTCGAAGCCGACCACGTCGCCGGACTGCAGGTCGAGGATCGGTTGGTGGAACAGGCGCAGCTCGCGGCGGTCGAGCGCGCGGTAGAGGGCTGTCTCCACGGCGAGCCGGTGGGCGACGCGCTCGTGCATCGACTCGTCGTAGACCGCCAGGCAGTTGCGGCCGGCGTCCTTCGCTCGGTACATCGCCGTGTCGGCGTGACGCACGATGTCCTCCGGCGACGTGCTGGACGTGGCGCTCATGCTCGCAACGCCGATGCTGGCGGTGACGAAAACGTCACCCTGGCTGAGCGCGAGCGGCTCGCGGAACACGGCGAGCATGCGTTCGGCCAGCGCCAGTGCGGCACCGGGGGATGCCGCGGTTGCGTCGAGCACCACGTACTCGTCGCCCGACAGCCTCGCCACCATTGCGCCCTCCGGCACGGCGTTGATCAACCGGCGGGCCACTGTGACCAGCACTTCGTCGCCGGCGGCGTGGCCGAGCGAGTCGTTGATGTTCTTGAATCGGTCGAGATCGACGAAGAAGAGCGTCGGGTGCTGATCCTGGCTCCACGAGTTGCCGAGCAGTTCGTTGATGCGCTCGAGCAGCACCGTGCGGTTCGGGAGGCCGGTGAGCGGATCGGTCTGCGCTCCGTGCAGCAGCTCTGCCTGCGCCTGGTTGTTGACCCGCACGGCCAGCACGACGCGCATCGTCACGACCGCCGCGAGCAGCAGCGCCGAGAGTGAACGGACGACCTTGTCCGCGGTGTCGTTCGGTGCGGTCCCGGCGAGCACGATGACAGGGAACACGAGCGACGAGGTGGTGAGGATGAGGCGCCCCATCATCTGGTGGCCCGCCGGCGCCGGGCTGCGATTGAGCGTGGTGATGCTCGGGTGCAGGAAGGCTGCGCCGGCGGTGAAGTAGGCGGCCACGTACATGGGCAGGCCGAGCCGGTCGCCGACGGAGCCGATGTGGCCGGCGTCCATCAAGGCGTAGATCATGTCGCCGAGGAGGTTGCACGCCAGCGCGACTGCCAGCAGCACCATGGAGACTGGGCGCTCGGCGCTGTTGAGGAGGATCACGACGATCAGGAACACCACCACCGAGGCCGTCGGTTGGTACGCGCCGTAGAGGATCGTGGAGAACGCTGAGCTGCCGGCCTGATCTGCGATCGGTTGCACCAGCACGGCCCAGCTGATGATCCAGCTGCCGAGCGCGACGATCAGCCCATCTCCGACCAACCCGCGCGGTGAACTGGCGTCGCGGCTGCGCAGGAGCAGGATCAGTCCGATCATGATGCATGCCGTCGCAGTGAGGCCGAGCGCAATGGCTACCGGGGATTGGTAGGTGGGCTCGTCGCCGGTGATGAGCTGCGCCGTGCCGTAGAGGACGCCGACGGCACCCAGCACCACCGCCAGGGAACGCGGCACGAGCCCGCGTCGGTAGGAGATGATGACCGTCGGGGCGACCTGGGCGCACGCGAGCAGATAGAGCGATTCGCGGGCAAGGGGCCACGGAAGCGCGAGCGCGAGCAAGGTGGCGATGCCGCCGATCGCCAAATACCACCAAGTGAGGAGTGCTGATGCCCGCTTCATGTGCCTCCGGTCCGCTGAGTCGAGAGTATCCACCAGCGGCTGATAACCGATCCGTATGATAGCACGCGACCAGGTTCTTCGCGCAAGGGGTGATTATCCTCGCGCGTTCCGTACTCCACCTTTCCGAACTCCACCCGTGAGGAGGCCGCACGTGTTCGTCACTCGCCACAGCAACGTGGTCGACGGTGTGCTCGGCGCCAAGCTGTGGAGCTTGTACGAGCTCGCCTACGGCGCAATGGCCGAGCAGGCCGTCACGCGCGAGGTGCTCTTCCGGTCGGAGTTCGACTCCGCCATCGCCGATCCGACCAACCGGCTCTGGGTGTTGTGGGACGACGACCGACCCGTCGGCATGACGCTGGTCGCCACCGACATCGGGAACACGCGGTACCTGAGTCGTGCGTACTTCGAGCGTTGCTACCCCGACCACATGCGGCGGGGAGTGGTCCACTACATCATGTGGCTGGTCGTGCACCCTGCGCACACGGCCCGCGGGGCGTTGTTGCGGCTGGTCAAGGAGGGGATGACACTCGAGGCAGCCGATGGTGCACTGCTGGTGTTCGACGCTCCGCAGCTGCACCAGGGCAGCGTGGGAGGCGGCTTCGCCGAGCTCGCCGCCCGCAGCGCACGGTCGTTGGACGGCCCTGCCCCCGTCTACCACCTGGAAACGCAGCACTACTTCGCCATCGACTTCGCCGCGTTGCGCGATGCCGACGACACCGTTGCGCTGGCGGTCCCCCAGATGGCGAGGCGATGAACGGATTCATGCGCCGGGAATGGCGCCAGGTTCGCTACCGTGTCTCCAAATGAGTCCACGGTCGGGCCCCTCCGAATGACGTCGCTGATCAAGCCCTACTCCGTGATCGTCCCCGGCGCGCACTTGATGGGTGCCCTGGTGGGTCAACGTGATGCGCACTTGCGGCTGATCGAGGCGTCGTTCCCCGACGCGACCTTGGTGGTCCGCGGCAACGAGATCCACGTCGATGGGCCTCAGGCGGAAGTGGTTGGCCGGCTGTGCGAGGAGCTGGTCGTGATCCTGCAGCAGGGCCACCACCTCGACGAGGCCAGCATCCGGCGCAGCGTCGACATGGTGCGCGACAACGAGCGCCCCAGCCGGGTGTTCACCGACGACATCATGCGCGGTGCCAAGGGCAAGCCCATCCGGCCCAAGACAGCCGGTCAGAAGCGCTACGTCGACGCCATCCGCAACAACGTCATCACGTTCGGCCTCGGGCCCGCCGGTACCGGCAAGAGCTGGCTGGCGGTGGCCATGGCGGTCCACGCCCTGCAGACCAAGCAGGTGCAGCGCATCATCCTCACCCGCCCCGCCGTCGAGGCGGGCGAGCGACTCGGCTTCCTGCCGGGCGATCTGATGGCGAAGATCGACCCGTACCTGCGCCCGCTGTACGACGCGCTGTACGACATGGTCGAAGTGGAAGGTGCTCAGAAGCTGCTCGAGCGCCAGGCCGTGGAGGTCGCCCCGCTGGCGTTCATGCGCGGCCGCACGCTCAACGACAGCTTCATCATCCTCGACGAGGCGCAGAACGCGACGCCCGAGCAGATGAAGATGTTCCTCACCCGCATCGGGTTCGGCTCTCAGGTCGTGGTCACCGGCGACACCACCCAGATCGATGTGCCCGACGGGCGCAGCAGCCTCATCGGGCTGGAGCGCACGCTCTCCGGCATCGAGGGGTTGGCGTTCGTGCACCTCAAATCGGGCGACGTCGTCCGTCATCGCATCGTCGCCGACATCGTCGCCGCCTACGAACGTTCCGACGAGGCCAAGGCGTTGGCGCAGGGTGGCCGGCGTGGTTGATCCGTCGCGACCGAGCCTGAACGCGCCCAAGCGCGTCGGCGGGGATGGCGAGCCGGAGGTGTTCTGCGCCGACGAGCAGCGCGACCTGCCGGTCGACCTGGAGCGTTGGCAGACCCTTGCCACCGAGGTGCTGCGCTCCGAGGGGGTGCGCGGCCTGTGTGAGCTCTCGCTGCTGTTCGTCACTGAAGTGGAGATGGCCGAGCTGAACGAGTTGCACATGGGCAAGCCGGGGGCCACCGACGTGCTGGCCTTTCCCATCGATGCTGCCGAGGCGGAGCTGGTGGTCCACGGTCAGCCTCCCAGCCGTGGCCCCGACCGCTCGCCGCCCGACCCCGGCGACATGCCATTGCTGCTGGGCGACGTGGTGCTGTGCCCCGCCGTCGCCGCTCGGCAGGCGCTGGAGCACGCCGGAACCATCGACGACGAACTGGCGCTGCTGGTGGTGCACGGCATCCTGCACGTGCTCGGTCACGACCACGACGAACCGGTCGCGCGTGAGGCCATGAGGGCGCGCGAGCTGGAGCTACTACAGGAGCACCATTGGGGTGGCCCTGCGCCGGAAGGCTTCCGGCAGGAGCAACCCGAATGACCGCTGTCCAGTTCTCCAACGGCGACCTGTGGATGATCATCGTCATCCTCGTGCTGCTGGTCTTCCTGGTCTTCGCGGCCGTCGCCGAGATGAGCCTGTCGCGCATGTCCAGGCCGCGTGCTTCGTCACTCGCCGACAAGGGCCTCAAGTCGGGCAAGGCCCTCAAGCGGCTGGTCGAGCATCCCGAAGGCTGGGTCAACCCGCTGCTGCTGACCGTGAACATCTGTCAGACGGTGCAGACCACCCTGACCGCCATCGTGGCGGGCCACATGTTCGGGCCGGCGGGCGTGATCGTGGGTGTGGTGCTCAATGTGATCGTCTTCTTCGTGCTCGCCGAGGCCGTGCCCAAGACCTACGCGGTGCTCTACCCGCAGCGGGCCGCGCTCATCTCCGCACGCCCGACGCTGCTGGTCGTCGCCTTTCCGCCCCTGCAGTGGGTGTCGCGCGGGTTGATCAAGCTCACCAACGTGATCGTGCGGGGGAAGGGCCTGGAAGCGGGCCCGTTCGTGTCGGAGCAGGAGCTGCTGGGCATCGTCGAGGTGGCGGCCGAGGACGGTGTCGTGGAGCACGAGGAGCGCGAGCTGATCGAGAGCATCATCGAGTTCGGCGACACCATCGCCCGCGAAGTGATGGTTCCGCGGCCCGACATCGTGGTCATCGAGCACACCTGCACGGTCACCCAGGCGCTCGACATCGCAATGGAACACGGCTACAGCCGGCTGCCCGTGGTGAACAGCGACGACGACGACGTGCTCGGTCTCGCGTACACGAAGGATCTGATGCGCACCGAGCGCGAGGGCGGCGGTGATCGACCGCTGGCCGACCTTCTGCGTCCGGTGCACTTCGTGCCCGAGAACAAGGCGGTCAATCGCCTGATGCGCGAGATGCAGGCGAAGAAGTTCCACCTCGCTCTGGTGGCCGACGAGTACGGCGCGTTCGCCGGTTTGGTGACGTTGGAGGACTGCCTCGAGGAGCTGGTCGGCGAGATCGTCGACGAGCACGACGAGGAGGATGCCGAGGTGCAACGGCTCGCCGACGGCGACTACCTGGTGGATGGTGCCATGTCGGTGGGCGACCTCAACGATCTGCTCGGTACGGTCGTCCCCGACGACGACTGGGACACGGTCGGCGGCTTCGTGTTCGGGACGCTCGAACACGTGCCCCATCAAGGCGAGTCGATCGTCCACGACGGGTGGCGCTTCACTGCAGCCGAAGTCGAGGGGCGCCGCATCCGGCGGGTGAAGGTCACCATCGAAGGCGATGACGTGGCGGAGACCGGCCACGCCTGAGGCGCAGGGGCGGCCGCTCGCTGCAATCTAGCGGCAGGTCGCGTGGGGTCAGCGCACCGGCTCGGCCAGCAGGTGACGCTGCACCTTGCCGAGCGGCGTGCGGGGGAGTGCCTCCACCAGGCGCAGTTCCTTCGGAGCGCAGAACGCCGGCATCGTCACTGCGACCAGATCGCGGAGCTCGGCGAGCAGGGGTGGCTGCCCGGCGGGAACGACCCAGGCGACGACGCGGTGCCCCCACTCGGGGTCGGGCACGCCGGCGATCGCCACCTCGGCGATCGAAGGGTGCGCCGACAGGGCAGCCTCCACCGGATCTGGCCAGATGTTCTCGCCGCCGCTGATGATGAGGTCGCCGCGGCGGCCGTCGACGTGCAGCCGGCCATCGGGGAGCCAGCGCCCGAGGTCGCCCGTGTGCAGCCACCCGTCGTTGTTCACCGGCGACGTGCCGTCTCGATAGCAGCGCAGCAGCATCGGGCACCTGAGCAGGATCTCCCCGTCGTCGGCCACGCGCACATCGACGCCGGCGAGCGGCCATCCGTCGTAGACCACGCCGCTACCGGTCTCCGTGAGCCCGTAGGTGGTGTGCGCATTGAGCGGCCGATCGTCGGGAGCGCGGGCACCGCCGAGCACGATCACCCGGAAGAGCGATGGGTCGATGCGCCGTAACGCCGTGGGAACCAGGGACACGGCTGTGGCACCGACACGGGCAGCGCCCTCGACGCGAGCGGCGTCGAATCCGTCGTGCACCACGAGCGGCGTCCCCGTGAGCACTGCACGCGTCACCACGGACAGCCCCCCGACGTGCGAGAGCGGCAGGCATGCCAACCATGTGTCGTCACCGTGGATGCGCAGCCTGCGGCTGGTGGCGACTGCCGAGGCAGCCACGGCGTCATGTGTCAGCACGACGCCCTTCGGTGAGCCCGTGGAGCCGCTGGTGGCCATCACCAGCGCGTCGCCCGGCTCGACATCGCGACCACCATCGAGCGTGCGCCTGCCGTTCTGGTCGACGAGGACCGACGGTTCCATGGCGGCGAGCAGGAGCGCTCGCGCCGGCGGCGGCAGCCGCCGATCGATCGGCAGCACGGCGTTGCCCGCATCCCACTCGCGCTGCAATGCGACGACGAAGTCGGGACCTCCGGGTAGGTCGAGGACGACCAGATGTGGCACGGCGCCGAGACTAGGCGAGAATGGCGGCAATGAACCGTTGGCTGATCGGCGCCCGTCCACGAACCCTTCCTGCGGCCGTGGTGCCGGTGGCGCTCGGCGCTTCGGCTGCCGTCGGTGAGACTGGTGCTGTGTGGTGGAGAGTGGGGCCGGCGCTGGTGGTCAGCCTGGCGTTGCAGGTGGGCGTGAACTATGCGAACGACTACAGCGATGGCGTCCGCGGCACCGACGAGGTGCGGGTCGGCCCCGTGCGCTTGGTGGCTGCGGGTCTGGCGTCGCCCGGTTCGGTGAAGCGGGCCGCGCTCGCTGCCTTCGCGGTCGCCGCCGCGGCCGGCCTCGCGCTTGCTGCCGTCACGTCGTGGTGGTTGCTGGCCGTGGGGGCGGCGGCCCTGCTCGCCGGGTGGGGCTACACCGGCGGCCCGAAGCCCTACGGCTACCTCGGGCTGGGCGAGGTGTTCGTGTTCACCTTCTTCGGACTGGTGGCCACCGCCGGCACGGCGTACGTCGTCTGTCAGCGGATCACGATGGTCGCCTGGCTGGCGGGCTGCGCGGCCGGCTGCCTGGCGTGCGCGCTGCTGGTGATCAACAACCTGCGCGACATCCCCACCGACCGCGAGGTCGGCAAGCGCACCCTGGCGGTGCGCTTGGGCGACCGTCGCACTCGCTGGTTGTACGTGCTGCTGCTCGTCGCGGCGTTGGTGCTGGTAGGTGTGGTCGCGGGCGCAGGCCGGCCGTGGGCCGCGATCGGTCTGATGGGTGCCCTGGCGGCCGTGCCGGCGGTGCGGGCGATCCGTGGTGGCGCCAGCGGGGCGGCCCTGATCCCGGTGCTCGGCGCCACCGGCCGGGCCCAGCTGGCGATCGGCCTGCTCGCTGCCCTGGGGATTGCCGCCTCCGGCTGACGCGTCCGGTACTGTCCGGCAGATGAGCGAGAATCCGCCACCCCCACCTTCGATGCGACCGCCGCCGGGCTATCAGCCCTACGGGGGGTATGGAGGGCGGGTGCCGCAGTCGATGGGCAAGGCGACCGCAGCGATGGTGTGCGGCATCATCGGCATCCTGTTCTGCCCGATCGTGCTGTCGGTGCTGGCGATCGTGTTCGGTGTGCAGTCCCGCAACGAGATGGATCGCAACCCCGGCGCCTACACCAACCGCGGCCAGGCGCAAGCGGGCTTCGTGCTGGGCATCATCGGCCTCTGCCTGATGCCGGTGTGGGTGATCCTGATCAACAACCGCTAGCGCACCAGCCCGGCAATCGCCACGGTGACCGCTTCGGGTTGCTGCAGGTGGGCTGCATGCGCGGCACCCTCGATCAGTTGGCACGAGCCCAGCGGCACGGCATCGGCGATCTGTTCGGCGATTGCCGTGTACTTGTGATCCTGTGCACCGGCCAGTGCGAGCACCGGCATGTTGAGCTCGCGCAAGCGAGGCCACAGCGAACCCTGGGCGCCGGTGCCGGCCAGGCGCAGGCTGCTCGCCAGGCCCTCCGGCGTGTTGCGCAGGCGGTCGGCGCGCTGCTCTGGGGTCAGCTGCAGGCCACCGAACAGCGGCTGTGCCAACCACTCGTCGAGGAAGGCCTCGATGCCCAGCTCCTGCAGCCGCGCCGCGATGGCATCGTCGGCTTCGCGGCGTTCCGCACGCTCGCCCGCGTCGGCGATGCCGGGGTTGGCGCCGATCACGACCAGCCGCTTTGCGAGGTGCGGGTACATGAGCGCCAGATGCAGGCAGGCGCGCCCGCCCAGGCTGTACCCGACGTAGCTGCCGGTGGCGCCGATCGCGGCCAGCATGTCGGCCGTCCGGCGGAGATCGGCGCGCACGTTCGCCGAGTCGCCGTGGCCGGGCAGGTCGACGACGGTGGCCAGGAAACCCTGCTCGGCGAACCACTCCGCGATCGGCTTCCACGAGTTGCCGGTCTGGGCGAAGCCGTGGACGAACGTGATGTGGGGCGCGTGGTGGTCGCCGAGTTGTTCGGCAGCGAGCGGGCCCGAATGCGGTCGCCACTCAAACATCGCACGCCTCCTCGGTGCACGCGTCGGCCGCGGTGTGGTCGGCCTCGCTTTCGCGTCGTTGCAGCAGGCGACGAACGACGTTGACGAACGTCTCGGCGTCCTGTGCGCCCGGTACCGCCCATCGGCCGTCCAGCACGAACGTGGGCACGGCGGTGATCTGGGCCTCGGCGGCCTCGCGCAGCATGGCCTGCACTTCCACCACGCCATCGGTGCTGTCGAGGAACTCGCGAACGGCGGCTCGCTCCATGCCTACCTCCGCAGCGCAGTCGGCCAGCACGTCGGGATCGCCGATGTCGAGGCCGTCGCAGAAGTAGGCCTGCAGCAGCCGCTCCTTCATCGCGTACTGCCGGCCGGCGCCTTCGGCGAGGAACAGCAATCGATGAGCCAGCAGGGTGTTGGCGCGGAGCGCCCGCTCCATGTGGAACTCGAGCCCCTCGCCGGCCGCCACGGCGGTGACGTGGCCGATGATCTGTTCGGCTCGCTCCGCGCCGCCGAACTTCTTCGCGTACGCCTCGATCACCGGCGTAGCCGTGCCGGGCGACGCAGTGGGGTCGAGCTGGTACGGCCGGAAGACGACTTCCAGTTCCACCTCCTCGGCCAGCTCGGCCGCGGCCGCCTCGAAACGTCGCTTGCCGATGTAGCACCACGGGCACACCACATCGGACCAGATCTCTACCGTCAGCGAAGGTCGCATGTCCCTTACGTTACGCCCGTATCGTGGCGGCCATGACGCAGGCCGGCCCCCAGATGCAGAGCGCCGCCGTGCAGGCCACGTTCTGCGCGACCCTGGTCGATCAGTGGGTGCGGCTGGGAATGCGCCACGCAGTCGTCGCGCCTGGCTCGCGCAGCACGCCGATGGCCTTGGCACTGGCCGCCCAGCCGGGGTTGACGGTGCATGTCGTCCACGACGAGCGTTCGGCGGCGTTCATGGCGCTCGGCATCGGTCTGGCCGATGGGGTGCCGGCAGCGCTCCTGTGCACCAGCGGCACCGCCGCCACGCACTTCCACGCCGCCGTCGTGGAGGGCGACCTGTCGGGCGTGCCCATGCTGGTGCTCACCGCCGATCGCCCTCCCGAGCTGCAGGGCATCGGCGCCCCGCAGACCATCGACCAAACCGAGCTGTACGGAGGCGTCGTGCGACGGTTCGCCGATCCGGGAGTGGCGTCATCTGCAGATGCCGGCTCCTGGCGACACCTCGCCGCCGACTGGTGGATGAGCGCAACCGGCACCGACCCAGGGCCGGTGCACGTCAACCTTCCCTTCCGCGAGCCGCTGGTCGGGGTTACGGGGGAGCTGCCGCCGTCGATCGAGCTGCCGCCGACCGACAACGAGGGCTGGTTCATGATGCGGCCCGACGTCGCCGAGCTGGCGGAGATGATCGATCGGCCGCGAGGCGTGATCATCGCGGGTGTGGGCGTGGACGACCCGTCGGCGGTTGCTGCACTGGCCGAGGCCCTGCAGTGGCCCGTGCTGGCGGATCCGCGCTCTGGTTGTCGCGTGCTGCCCCAGGCGGTGTCGTGCTTCGACGCGTTGTTGCGGCATGCACCCTTCGCTGCCGCCCACTTCCCTGCCGTGGCGCTGCACCTGGGCGAGGCGCCGGCCTCGAAGGTGCTCGGGGCATGGTTGCAGGAGAGCGGCGCGGTGCACGTGCAGGTGCATGCCCAGCGGCGCACGATCGACCCGCTGGGCATCATCGGCGAACGGGTCTACGGCCAGCCGTCCACGGTGTGCACGGAGTTGGTGCCGCTCGTCCGTGGTGCCTCCGGTCACCCCTGGCTGGCAGGCTGGTTGCACGCGGAACGGACAGGCCAGGCGGCGGTGGAGTCGGCGTTGGCTGCGGAGGCAGCGTTCACGGAGCCGGCGGTCGCACGGCTCCTCAGCAGGGAGGCTGCTCGCCTCGTGGTGTCGTCCTCGATGCCGGTCCGCGATGTCGAGTGGTTCGGCTCGCCCGGTTCGGCAACGGTCGTCCATTCGAATCGAGGTGCGAACGGCATCGATGGTGTGATCGCCACAGGTGTGGGGGTCGCCGCCGCCACCGGTTCGGCAACCGTGGTGTACGTCGGCGACGTGGCGTTCTGCCACGACCAGTCGTCGCTCACTGCTCTGGCAGGTCGCGGACTGCCGCTCACGATCGTTGTCACCGACAACGACGGCGGCGGCATCTTCTCGTTCCTCCCGCAGGCGACCTCGTTGTCCGCCGAACGGTTCGAGCAGCTGTTCGGTACGCCTCACGGCACCGACATCGTCGCACTCGCGCGCGCTCACGGCTTGGGCGCAACCACCGTCACCACCGCCGCACAGCTGAGGGCTGCGCTGGCCGACCCGGGGGTCACCGTCGTTCGGGTGCCCTCGGATCGCGCCGGCAACGTGGCGGTGCACGATCGGGTCCTGGCCGCGGTGGCTGCGGCGCTCGGCTGACCCTCAGCACACCCCAGGTGGTGGCGGGTTCCTCATCGGTGAACCGGAGGCTGTACCCACTGTTGGATGCAAAGCGGCCGAGCCCGTCCGCGTCGACGACCATCGTGCCGACGTCATCGCCCGGGCCCGGGCCCGGTGCCGGTTCCCCGGGTCTCCGATGGTCAGGGGCGGACGATGGCCGACAGCATCGCCTGCAGCTTGGCCTGGGTCTCGGCGAGCTCGCTGAGGGGATCGCTCTCGGCAACGATGCCGCCACCTGCGATCAGCCGAGCGGTGCGGCGATCTGCGGACAGCTCCGCGCAACGGATGGCGACCGCCCAGGTGCCGTTGCCGCCGGCATCGACCCACCCCACTGCTCCGCCGTAGTTCCCGCGGACGAATCCCTCTGCTGCCGCGATGAGCGCCAGTGCCTCCGCCCTCGGGAAGCCGCCGAGCGCGGGGGTGGGGGACAACGCGGCGACGAGATCCAACACGTTGGGTCGCGGGTCGCTGAGTCGGCCCTCCAACGCAGTGCCGAGGTGCTGCACGTTTGCGACCCGGATGATCGATGGCTCAGGCTGCCAGTCGAGGTAGCTGCACCACGGCAGCAGGGTGTCGTGGATCATGTCGATGACCACCCGATGCTCGATCTGGTTCTTCTCGCTCGCCAGCAGCTCGTCGGCAGCGAGTCGATCGGTCTCCGGGTCGCCCGTTCGCGGTGTGGTGCCTGCCAGCGGGTGTGAGCGCACCGCATGGCCGTCGACCGCGATCAGCAGCTCCGGCGAGGCGCCGATGAAGCCATCGATGGAGTACCGGTAGCTGCTGCCGAACGTCGCCTTCAGGCGCAGCAGCACCGCGTGGACGTCGATCGGCTCCGGGCTGCTGACGGTGACTTCGCGGGCGATGACGGCTTTGGTGAGGTGGCCGCTGCGCACGGCGTCGCGTGCCGTGAGGACGGCGGCGAGGTAGTGGTCGATGTCGGTGCGTGGGATGACCGTGAACGCCTGTGCGCGAGGCAGCGGGCGTCGCGCGGCGACCAGTTCCGGCACGCCGTCGTCGTCGGAACCGTCGGTGATCGTGGTGACCCACTGGCGGCCATCTGCCGCTTTGCCGACGAGGAGACGCGGAACCACCAGCTCGCAGGTCAGGCCCGACTCGAACGGAACCACACCCACTGCGATCGGATGCACGCCGCCCACCTCGTCGGTGTGCTCGATCGCCGAGAGCATCGCCGGGGCATCCGCGAGTGCCACTCGGGCAGCAACCCCGCGTGCGGCGATGCCGATGCCGTCGCGAACGAACAGGTAGCCATCGCCGCCGGCGACGTCGTTGAGATCGAGCTCGGCCTCGTGAACGGTGGCCAGATGGCGGGTGTGTGCGCGCATCGTCAGTCGCGAGTGCCGACCATGAGCTGGGTCAACCCCCCGGAGAGCTGCAGGTGTCGTGCGTCGGCGAAGCCTGCGTCGCGCAGCCACTGCACCAGCTCGTCACGCGGAGGCAGGTAGGCGACGCTCTTGGGCAGGTAGCGGTACGCCGGGCCATCGCTGAGCAAGGCGCCGATCTTGGGCACGACCTTGCCGAAGTAGATGTTGTTGCCCCACCGGATGATCGGGTTGTGCGGCACCCCGACATCGAGCAAGGCGATGCGGCCGCCGCGGCGTACCACTCGATGGAGCTCGGCGAAGAAGGTGGGAAGGTCGAGCAGGTTGCGGAGCGCGAAGCCGCACGTGGCGCCGTCGACGCTGGAGTCGGGGAGGGGCAGCCGCAAGATGTCGGCCTGCACCCGCGGACTGGCGCTGCGATCGGCGGAGAGCATGCCGAAGCTGAGATCGAAGGAGATCGGTCGGTGGCCGGACTTGGCCAGCTCGACACACAGGTCGCCGGTGCCCGCGGCGAGGTCGATGACGGTGCTGCCCTTCGGCAGGGCGAGCAGTGCCACCGCCTTGCGTCGCCACCGAACGTCCAGACGAAAGGTCATGATGCGGTTGACGAGGTCGTAGCGCGGCGCCACCGCATCGAACATCTGCCGGACGGCCCGCACCTTCTCCTCCCCCTCGGGCAGGGTGTCGCGGTCCCAGATGCGTTCGCTCACGCAGCAGAGGCTACGTGGCGCCCGGGCGCAACGGTTACCCTTGCCGGCGGTGAGCGAGACGGTGGTGCCGATCGAGGTGGTGGTGCAGCCGGTGGCGAGCCGGCTGCACTCGTCGCGTCGCCTGCTGATCATCGACTCGGCCGGTCTCACCTACACGAAGCGGTTCCGCACGCAACGGATGCCGTTCGGTGCGGTGCGGGTGGTGAGGACAGGGGCGCGGGCCGATGGTCGGCTCGTCCAAGTGCGCGTCGAGACCTCCGATGGCTCAGTGCCGGTCTGGACGTTTCGACGGCACGACTGGGCGGTGGTCAAGGACGCGATCGAGCGCGTCTCGCCAAGCCTGCCCATCGACCCTCCACCGTCGACCCCGAGGAGGCTGGCAGCGGACGCCGCATTGCGCACTGGCGCCGACCCGACCGAGAGCTTGCGATCCGTGCGGCGGGCAACCGTTGGCCGGTGGTGGGTGCAGGTCCGTCCCTGGACGCCCGGCTTCCGGGCGGAGGCGCATTCCCTGGCCGGCCCGCCGGCCGTCTGGGCAGGCGAGTTGCGGGCGACGCTGTCCGAGGCGACCGACGATGCCATCGCGATGATCGACGAGTTCCGCCGCGAGGAGTGATCCTCGGGTGTGCAAGCATGCGCAGATGAGCAACGAACTGTGGCGCAAGGGTGCACTGGAACTCGCCGGGATGATCGCCCGCAAGGAGGTGAGCAGCCGAGAGGTCGTGGCGGCTCACCTCGCTCGCATCGACGAGGTCAACCCCTACTTGAACGCGGTGGTGCGCCGTTGGGACACCGACTCGCTGGCCGCGGCGGATGCCGCAGACGCGGCGGTCGCCGCCGGTGGTCCACTGGGCGCACTGCACGGGGTGCCCGTCACGGTGAAGGAGAACATCGATCTTGCCGGCACGCCCACCACGCAGGCGATTGCGTTCCTCGCCGAAGCCGTGTCGACCACGGATGCGCCGCTGGTCGAGCGCGTCCGTGCCGCCGGCGCCATTCCGATCGGTCGTACCAACCTGCCCGACCTCGGGCTGCGCATCACGACCGAGTCGTCGTTGCACGGCACCACGCACAACCCCTGGCACCCGAACCGAACTGCCGGCGGCTCCAGCGGTGGCGAGGGCTCGGCGCTGGCCAGCGGCATGTCGCCGCTCGGGTTCGGCAACGACATCGGCGGCTCGCTGCGCAACCCGGCCACGTGCTGCGGCATCACTTCGATCAAGCCCACCACGGGTGTGGTGCCGTGGGCGACGGAGATCCCGCCTCAGGACCCGGGCATCGCTGCCCAGCTGATGCTCACCGACGGCCCGATGGCCCGCCACGTGGCCGACGTGCGAGCGGGTTTGCTGGCCATCGCCGGTGCGCACGATCGCGACCCGCGCGCCGTGCCGGTGGTGCTGGCTGACCGTGCTGCGGGTCGTCCGCTGCGGGTTGCGGTCTGCGCCGCACCGCCCGCTGGCACCACTCACGACGGTGTCGCCGCCTCCATCCAGGCTGCCGCCGACGCGTTCGCCAAGGCGGGCGCGCAGGTCACCGAGGCGATCCCCGCGTCGTTCGGTCGGGCCGTCGAGCTGTGGGGCCTGATCCTCAACGAGGAGCTTCGCGTGCAGAAGCCGCTGCTCGACATGGTGATGGGCGAGGCCGGCAAGACGTTCCTCGGATTCGCGGACGAGGTCTACGCGCCGATCGACATCGGCACACTGATGACGGCCTTCACCGAGCGCAACGCCGTCGACCGCGAGTGGCACAGCTTTCTCACCGAGTACGACGTGCTGCTCATGCCCACCTGGACGCAGCCGCCCTTCGAACTGGGTGCCGACATTCTGTCGGTGGAGGCGGCGCGGAGTGTGCTCGACCAAGCGCGCCCGGTGCTGCCGGCCAACCTGTTGGGCCTGCCGTCGGCAATCGTGCCCGTCGGCATGGCCGGTGGCCTGCCGGTCGGTGCGCAGTTGGTCGGGCGCCGCTTCGCCGACCTCACCTGCCTCGCCGCCGCCGAGGTACTGGAGCACGCCTTCGGCACGGTCACGCCGATCGACCCCGTTCAGGCCTGACCGCTGACCGCTGACCGCTGGGTGGCCAGGGCTTCCGGAAGCAGAGGCGGCGCGCTACCCCCCGTTTCAGCTTCCGGAAGCGTCTGCGCGGCCGCGCTGGTCAGCCCCCGGTGGCGCCGGCGGCGATCTGCTTGGCCCAGCGGTAGTCGGCCTTGCCCGCCGGGCTGCGCACCACCTCGGGCACGTAGACGATGGCCTTGGGCAGCTTGTAGCGGGCGATGTGCCGCTCGGCCTCGTGCAGCAGCTCCGCGTCGCCCGCCTCGTAGCCGTCGCGCAGGCGCACGATGGCTACGACCTCGTTGCCCCATCGCTGGCTCGGTCGGCCGGCGACCACGCAGTCGTAGACGGCTGGGTGTGCCTTGACCGCTGCTTCGACCTCCTCGGCGAAGATCTTCTCGCCGCCGGAGTTGATCGTCACCGAATCCCTGCCGTGGAGCTCGATGATGCCGTCACTGCGCAGCCTGGCTCGGTCGCCGGGTACCGCGTACCGCACCCCGTTCACCACCGGGTAGGTGCGCGCGGTCTTGGCGGCGTCGCCGAGGTAGCCCAGGGCCAACCTTCCGCTCTTGGCCAGCCAGCCGAGCTCGTCGTGGCCGGCCTCGAGCTCGCTCGTCAGGTCGTCGCTCAGCACATGGTTGCCGGGGCTGACGGGGAACGTACCGGTGGTGGCGCTCCCGCCGGCCGAGACGTGCGACAGCTGGCCGCCGGCTTCCGAGGAGCCCAGGCCGTCGACGATCATCACGGTCGGCAGGTGCTGCAGGAACTGCTCCTTCAAGCCCGCACTGAGCGCTGCCCCGCCGGAGAGCAGCACGGTCAGCGACGACAGGTCGTACTGGCTGCGGTCCAGCTGGTCGAGCAGGGGCCGGCCGAATGCATCGCCGACGATGAGCAGGAAGTTGAGCCGCTCGCGCTCGATCATGCCCCAGATGTCGTCGGGGTCGAGGTGGTCGGTGTGCTGCTGGATGAAGACCGTGCCGCCGGTGTTCCAGGCGCGAAAGCTCATCCAATGGCCGGCGCCGTGCATGAACGGGGGAGCGAGCAGGGCCTTCAGGCCGCCCGTCGCCTCCGCCACGATCGCGTCGAGGGTCTCCGCCTTGCTGCCACCGAAGCACTCGACGTTGGCGTCGGCATTGCGCCACAGCACACCTTTGGGCATGCCGGTGGTGCCGCCGGTGTAGAGGATGTACAGGTCGTCGGGGCTCCACTGCACCGCCGGCTTGTCGGGTGCCGCTGCCGCGAGGGCATCCTCGTACCAGACGGCACCGGGCAGCAGGGGCAGGTCGGAGTCGTCGGCCACCTGCAGGATCGTGGTCAGCTGTGGCAGGTGCGGCAGTACCTCGGCCAGCGTGGGCGTGAACTGACTGTGCACGACGATTGCCGCGGCTTGTGAGTCGGAGAGCAGGTACAGCAGCTCTTCGGCCACGTACCGGTAGTTGACGTTGAAGGGGGCGACGCGCGCCTTGAACGAACCGAGCATCGCCTCGAGGTACTCGGTGCCGTTGTGCAAGTAGATGGCCAGGTGGTCCTGGCCGCTCTCGTGCCCGTGGAGCTCGGTCCGTTCGGTGTGGCAACCGAGGCCCTGGGCGAGGAGGTGATTGGCGAGGCGGCGCGTGCGGTCGGTGAGCTCACCCCAGGTGAGGCGTCGCTCGCGGTGCACGAGGCACACCTCGTCGGCGCGGGTGGCGGCGATTGCTTCGTGCACTTCGGCAACCGAGAACTCAGCGGAACCCATAGTCGGAGAACCGTAGGCGCGGTGTGTCGTCGGTCACGCATCGTGCCTCGGCAGCGAGCGGAGTAGGTTCGGCGGCATGACGAACATCAACCCGGTCGTGGACACTCGCGATGTGGACAAGGTGCTCTTCGGCATGTTCATGCCGCAGGGCTGGAAGATGGAACTGGCATCCATCGACGGCGCGGCCGCGAAGTGGCAGACCGCTGTCGACATCGCGGTCAGGATCGAGGAGCTGGGCTACGACAGCATCTGGGTGTACGACCACTTCCACAACGTGCCGAAGCCGGCCAACGAGGCCGTGTTCGAGTGTTGGGCGACGATGGCGGCGATCAGTCAGCGCACCTCGCGAGTCCGGTTGGGCCAGATGGTGGGCTGCAACAGCTATCGCGAGCCGAGCGTGCTGGCGAAGATCACCTCCACCATCGACGTCATCAGCGGCGGGCGTCTTGACTGGGGCATCGGCGCCGGCTGGTACGAGAACGAGTACAGGGGCTACGGCTTCGAGTTCCGCCGGCCGCGCGACCGGATCGGGATGATGGGCGAGACCGTGCAGATCGTTCGCAGCATGTGGACGGAGGCGGAGACGACGTTCAACGGCGAGTACTACCAACTGCACCGCGCGCAATGCGATCCCAAGCCGATCCAGAGCCCCTGCCCGCCGATCTGGATCGGGGGCGGCGGCGAGCAGCTGACACTGCGGGCCGTGGCCCGTTACGCCGACTGTGCCAACTTCGGTGGCAAGCCCGAGGAATGGGCCCGCAAGCGCGAGATCCTCAAGGGTCACTGCGCCGTGGTGGGCCGTGATGAAGCAACGATTCGCAAGACGTGGACGCCAGAGGTCTTCATCCGCGAGACCGAGGCCGAGGTGTTGGCGGCCGGCTCGAAGAGCGCCTGGGGTGAAGCAGCGGAGAGTTGGCGTGCCGGCAACCTGGTGGGCACGCCCGAGCAGGTGTGCGAGAAGATCCGGACGTACATCGATCTCGGCTGTACCGGCTTCATCCCGTGGTGCCCCGACTACCCGAGCACGGAGACCTTGGAACTGTTCGCCACTCAGGTGATGCCCAACTTCCGCTGATTCCGCCTCGGTGAGGTCAGAACAGCGACCCTTGCTCCACGGTGCGCAGCGGCAGCGGCGTCGGCAGCCGCCGCACGCCGGGTGCGAGTGCACCGACGGCTGCATGGAACGCCAGCAGCAACGCAGGCGTGTTCGTGTTGTCGGGCGTGTGTGCGAAGAAGGTGGGGGTGCGGCCCTCACGCAGCCATTCGGCGACGATCGGCTGCCATCGTGACAGCCCGGCGGCTGTCACGTCGGGGTCGTCGTGTCCGATGAAGCGCACGATCGGGTGATCGGTGGTCGGCTCGGTGAGCGCAGGCACTCGAGGCTTCTGCTCCCACTCCTCGCGGCCGTCGTCGCTGGTGGGCGGCCGGGAGAAGAGGAACTCGGTGTCGAGCAGCACACGCTCCACCCCTTGACGCGCGAGCATGGCGTCCAAGGTGGCGCGGCCTTCGATGGTGAAGAAGTCTGGGTGGCGCACCTCCACCGACCACCGCCTGCCCCCTGGGCGCTGGCGCAGCGCCGTCTCGAGCGCTGCGATGTCGGTGGGAGCGAACGTCGGTGGGAGCTGCAGCGTGAACCCGCCGATCCGATCTCCCAACGGCTCCATCAGCCTGCAGAACCTCGACAGCTCGCCGGCCGTGTCGCGCAGCCGGCGGTCATGGGTGATGCTCTTGGGAACCTTGAACACGAAGCGGAAGCCCGGTGCGGCCTGCTCCACCCACTTTCCGACGGTGGTCGGGGAGGGTGCTGCGTAGAACGTGGTGTTGCCCTCCACAGCATTCAGCAGGTGGCTGTAGGCGCGCAGTTCCTGGCCGCCGACGGTGTCGTGGGGCAGGAAGCGACCGACCCAGGCTCGCTGTGCCCACATCGGGCAACCGACGTACAGCGTCCGGTCGCCTTCGCTGATCGTCGGCATCAGCGCATCCGGATGATGTTGCCGGTGATCATCCGCGCCTCGTCAGTGCACAGCCAGGCGATCACGCCGGCCACCTCGCTGGGGTCGGCCACGTGGAAGTGGTCGCCGCTGGTGGCGGCGAACTCGCGCACACCGTCGTTCACCCACCCGGTGTCGGTGATCGGCGGGTGAATCATGTTGGCGGTCACGCCTCGACGGCCGAGCTCGAACGCGGCCGACATCGTGTAGTTCTCGAGGGCTGCCTTGGCCGCTCCGTAGGTGACCTCACTGGGGAAGCCGCTCGGGCCGCCCGAGGTGAGGCCGACGATCCGGCCCCACCTTCCGTTGCGTTCGATGAGGCGGTGGCTGAACTCGGCGATCATCAGGGCGCCGGCGCGGGCGTCGACCCCGAAGGTGCGGTCGAAGAGCAGCGCACTCACGGCTGGCGCGGTTCGTCCTGCGGGGTCGATCGCCCCAGCGGTGAACGAGTCGCCGCTGGCCCAGCCGGTCGCGTTGTTGATCAGGATGTCGACGGGGCCGAGCCGGGCCTCTGCGAGATCGAACAGTCGGGCGGGTGTCGCGGTGTCGAGCAGGTCGGCTTCGATCGCGATCGTCGACCCACCCGCAGTCGTGATGCGGGCGACCACGTCGTCGCCGTCGGTCATCCGGTTCTGCTGGTAGCGCTCGGGGGTGTTGGTGTCCTCGTCGACCCGCGCTCGCAGGTACGTCACGAGCACGCCGACGCCATCGGCCGCGAGGCGCTCGGCTGCCGCAGCCCCGATGCCATGATTCGCACCGGTGACGATCGCGACATGCCGAGGGCCCATGGCGCCGGACGTTACCTCGCCGCGCCGCGGGCACCCTTGCCGATTGCGCACCGACCTCTGCCGTGCGGGCTACTCGTAGCTGCGGAAGATGACCTCGGCGACGCAACTGGGCTTGGCGGCGCCCTCGGTCTCGAAGGTGAGCTCGTAGGTGCTCTGCACCCCGCCGGCGATGTCGTCGACGGCGAGCAGCTTCACGCCCAGGCGCAGGTTGGCGCCCACGGGCACGGGCGACATGAAGCGCACCTTGTTGCAGCCGTAGTTGACGCCCATCTTGAAGCCGGTGGAGATGACCACCTGCGGCAGCAGCACCGGGGCCAGTGACAGCGTGAGGTAGCCGTGGGCGATGGGGCCACCGAACGGGCTCTCCTTCTTGGCGCGCTCGACGTCGATGTGGATCCACTGGTGGTCGCCAGTGGCCTCGGCGAACTGGTTCACGCGCTCTTGCGAGATCTCCATCCACGGCGAGTAGCCGAGGTGCTCGCCGATGGCCGACTTGAGTTCTGCGCTGCCGTTGATGATGCGAGGTGACATGCCGCAAGCATGGCAGGCGCGAACGGCCTACGGTGAAGCCGATGGACGAGCAGACACCACGGCGAGGACTGGGCGATCGACTGGTGCGCGGGGCCCTGCTACCCCTTCGGGTCGCGAAGAACTCCGCGCGCCTGCTACGAAGTGCCCTCATGGGGGACTTCCTGACCGCGTACTCGCTCACCCAGCCGCACAAGCTGGCCGTCATCGACGACCGTCCCGACGGCACGTTGCACACGCTGACCTTCGGTGAGCTGAACGCCCGCTCGAACCAGCTGGCCAACGTGCTGTTGGAGATGGGGGTGCGCCACGGTGATTCCAAGGTCGTCTGGTGCGGGCAGAACAGCCCTGGCCTGGTGGTGATGATCAATGCGGCCCGCAAGCTGGGCGTGACCGCAGTGCCACTGAACTATCGCCTCAGCGACGAGGAGGCGGCCTACGTCACCGATCACAGCGACGCGACGATCGTCTACGTCGATGCCGAGTTCGCTCCGATGTTCGCCCGCATTCGTGGTGAGCTCCCGCAGGTGCAGCACTACCTCGTGTTCGATGGCGATGCACCCGAGGGCATGGTTGCGGTCGATGCACTGATCGACGTGGCCCCCGTCGCCGAGCCGCAGATCCCCGAAGGCACCGAGGCGGGCGCGACGATGATCTACACGAGCGGTACCACGGGCAAGCCGAAGGGTGCGCTGCGGCGCAACGCAGCCAACCCCCAGCAGTCGGCCGCGCTGCTGGCACTGGTGGGTTACACCCCCGACGACGTGTACGTGCCCACCGGTCCGCTCTACCACTCGGGCCCCGGCGGCTTCATGGGAATCGCTCAGGTGCTCGGTCAGACCGTCGTGCTGCAACGCAAGTTCCACCCCGAGGACTGGCTGCGGCTGGTGCAGAAGTACAAGGTGACCTCCACGTTCAGCGCACCGACGCCCATCCGCATGATCTGCAACCTTCCCGACGACGTGAAGGCGAAGTACGACGTGTCCTCGATGAAGCGGATGATCGCCAATGCCGCGCCATGGAGCTTCGCGTTGAAGCAGATGTACCTTGCCTACTTCCCTGGCGACTCGCTGTTCGAGGTGTACGGCAGCACCGAACTGGGCGTCAACTGCGTGCTGCGCCCGGAGGACCAGCTGCGCAAGCCAGGGTCGTGCGGGAAGCCGGCGCCGATGGTGGACGTGAAGCTGTTCGACGACAACGGCGACGAGGTGTCCGGTGTCGGCCCGGAGCACACGGGCGAGCTGTTCGTGAAGAGCCCCAGTGTGTTCGCCGACTACTACAAGCAGCACGACAAGTTCCTGGCAGACAGCAAGCACGGCTACCAGACCGTGGGCGACATCGCGTATCGCGACGACGAGGGCTACATCTACATCTGCGATCGCAAGAAGGACATGATCATCAGCGGTGGCATGAACATCTATCCGGCCGAGATCGAGGCAGCATTGGAGCATCACCCCGATGTGTTGGAGGTGGCCGTGTTCGGCACGCCCAGCGAGGAGTGGGGTGAGACCGTGCATGCGGTGGTGGTGGTGCGCGAGGGTGGATCGCTCACCGACCACGAGGTGATGGACTTCGCTCGGGAGCACCTCGCCCACTACAAGGTGCCGCGTTCGGTGACGTTCATCGACGAGCTGCCCAAGACCGGTAGCGGCAAGGTGCTGAAGCGTGAGTTGCGGTCGCCGTTCTGGGCCGGCCGCGCGAGCCAGGTCTGACTGTGGATTCACAGAAGCCGACGTCACCTTCTGTG
>JBAVTH010000158.1:0-9215 GCA_049696035.1 Ilumatobacteraceae bacterium | reverse complement strand
CCGGACTTGGGCATGCGGATCGTGAACAGGGGCATCAGCGGCGACCGCACGCGCGAACTCGAGCCGCGGTGGGATCGAGACGTGATCGCCGAGCGGCCGCACGTCCTGTCGGTGCTGATCGGCGTGAACGACTCCTGGCGCGGATTCGACGACAACGACCCGACCTCGGCCGAGGTGTTCGAGGCCCGGTACCGCTCGCTGCTGCAGCGGGCTCGGGCCGCGTCGCCGGCGTTGCACGTGGTGCTCTGCGAGCCGTTTCTCCTGTTCGAGCAACCGGGCGAGGAAGGCTTCCGAGCGGACCTCGATGGCAAGGTCGCCGTCGTGAGGCGACTGGCCGAGGAGTTCGACGCAGTGCTGGTGCCGTTCGACCGGATGTTCGTCGATGCGTGCGTCCGTACCCCAGCCACTTACTGGGCCGACGACGGTATCCACCCCACCCCGGCAGGTCACGGATTGATGGCGTGGGAATGGATGTGCCGCACCGGCCTGGCCGGGTGAATCACGTCAAGCCGGGCGGGGTGAATCGGCGAAGTGCCGGCGGAGTACATCGGTCAAGGACGACTGTTCGACGCAGCGGTCGAGCCGGAACGAGTCGGCCAAGTCGGCGAGCTCCTCGTCGGACCGACCGGCGAACAGTCGCGCCCATGCCGGCTGCATGGCATGCGCCACATAGTTCACGAGCACGGCCTGGCCCATGAACGTGGTGAAGCCGGAGCGGTCAGTCGCATCCGGGATCCGGGACCACGCGGCATCGGCCAGTCGCATCAGCGGCTCGAGGACATCGGGGGCGATCAGGTGCGAGTTCGACGGATCGGTGGACAACTCGTTCTTGAGTTGCACGAACGGATCGACCAGCAGCCGGTAGGAGGACCCAGGGTCGGCGTGGACGACACCGGCGCAGCCGATGTCCTTGTAGTTCCAGTAGGTCCAGTGCAGCTCGTGCTCGTCGAAGACCGTGAGTTGGTCGTCGAGCGCCCGCACGCGTGACTCGGGCAGGCCGTCCCAGTAGCCCACGCCGAACTCCCCGAGCCACAGATCGAGCCCTCGGGAAGCGGCCCAGCGCACGCCCTCGTGCCCGGCCATCAGGCACCGGTGGAGGGCGATGTCCCACACGGTGCCGTCGGGCTGCTCACCCGGGTACTCGTGAGAACGGCGGAGCGAGTTGTGGTAATGGTGAGCGCTGAACAGCACATTGGCCATCGGTAGGTCGATGCCGTCGAAGCGGGTGCCCCACTGGTCACCTTCGACCGCGACGATCCGCGCCGGATCGATCGCGTGCACCGCTTCGATGAGGCGGGCGTACACATCGTTGAAGGCGCCCCAGTCGGGTGAGTAGGCGTTACCGAAGCGGCCGAGCGGTGCACCCGACACCGGTTCGTTCATCAGGTCGAACGCGGCGACCACCTCACGGCCGCGGTAGCGGCGCGCGAGCGTCTCCCACAGGTCGACGAACTGTCGTTGGGACGCCTCGTCCCGCCACAGCATCGCGTGCCGGTGAGAGTTGTCGCCGTGCCAGTCGTTGTTCTGGCCGCCGGGAGCGGAGTGAAGGTCGAGGATCACGTACACGCCATGTCGCTCACCCCATGCGAGGACGTCGTCGATCCGTCGCAACGATCCCTCGTCGTAGCGGTCCGGTTCGGCGGGGTCGACCAGGTTCCGGTGACCGATCGCGAGACGCACCACATTCGCTCCGACTCCAGCCAGGTGCGCCATGTCGTCTTCCGTGAACATGGCGGCGTTCAAGCGATCGAGGAACCGTTGCGCTCGGTCGGCGCCGATCTCCGCGGCCAGCGCTGAGCGCATCGCAGTTTCGGTGCCGGGGAAGCCGACCATGTAATTCTCGAGGTGCAGCAGCCCGCTCACACAGACGCCGCGGAGGCGGACCCGTTGGCCGGAGCCGTTCACGAGGCGTCCTTCGTCGAGATGAAGGCGATTCACGGGTGGGCCCCCGGCTCGAACACGACCAGTTCGTGCACCGCGATGCGCGGTACGACGACGGTGGCATAACGGCCGTCGAACCCGACATCCAGCTGGTCACCGCCGAACAGTGTGTACGCGCGGCCGACCGGCTTGTCGGTGCGGATGGAGACGCGTACGTCGCGCAACGGGATCGGCTCGCCCAACGACTCGATGTGGCCCGGCGGCCGGCGTTCGGCGTGGTAGTTCACGATGTGGACGATGTCGCGATCACCCTGACGGTGCCTCACGACGGTGGCCGTGCTCGGTGCGTCGGTGGTGAGCGCTGGTACGGGCATGAGCAGATCCAGCAGGCGGCCGACGAGTTCGCGGTGGTGCACGTGACCGAACCGTTCGTGCACTCCGAAGACCGGGCCGTGCACGTACGCCACCCTGCCCGCAACGGTGATCGATGGTGTGCTGGCGGCCTCGCCCGCCGGGCCACCCAGCGGTGCGGTGATGAAGTGCGAGGAGAAGTGCTCAGGGGTGCGATCGAAGTGGCTGGGGACGGCTCGAGCAAGCACTTCGGTCCCTTCCAGGGCTGCCACCCGGACGCCGCCCTTGTAGAAGGTGTACGGGAAGTCGCGCTGGACCGCCCGAGCCACCAGTCGGCCGTCGGTCACGCGGTAGTAGTCGGGGCTGGTGGTGGTACGGCCCAACCGCTGCACACCGGAGAGGTCGCCGATCACGAACTCACCGTCGGCCCCGGTGAGCGCCTCGTTGCTGAACAACAGCCCACCCCCGCTCTCTACGTGCCGGCGAAGCATCGCTCCGGTCCGCTCCTCCGCCGGGCCGGCATCGGGCACCACGATCACGTCGTACCGTCCCGATGTCAACGTGTCGGGGGTGACGATGTCGAAGTCGTGGTGGAGCTCCAGCAGCATCCGCCCGCACCCATCGAGGTGGTCGCTGCCCGAACCGCGACCTCGTCGGTAGCGATCGGGGTGCTGTACGAGGACCGCGACCTCAGGGACGGGAACGGCCCCCTCGCAGTACGGCTGCGCTGTCTCGACCGCTTCGAAGACCTCGCCGATCACCCGGTACACCGCTGGTTCCAGGCGGCCGCGGCTGGGGAGTTGATCACCGACGGACACGCGACCGCCGGCGGCAAGGATCTGCGCCGCGTCGTACCGAAGCGCGTCCGGGTGCTTCAGCCCACCCCAGTCAGCCCAGCTGAGCGCGAAGCGTCCGGTCATCCCGAGGAAGGGCAGGCCGAGCGTGCGGCCGAAGCGTGCCCACAGAGGGAAGAAGCCATAGCCCCACCCACCGGTCGGCAGCGACTCGACTTCAAGGTGGGTGTAGACGTCCACCTCGTCGGCGAGATGCATGCCCCACCGAGAGTTGTAGAAGATGCCGACATCCGGACGGCGTGCGCGGACGAACGCCGACATGCGCCGCATCCATCGCCTGGACACGAGATCGTGGAACCGCCGGCGCAGCGCCTCGTCGGTGATGGAGCCGCCCTCGTCGCGGGCGAAGGCGCGCAGCTCGGGCAGACAGACGCTGCAAGCACATCCGCCGATGTCGTAGCGGACGATGTCGAAGAAGAAGCCGTCGAGTTCGTACCCGTCGAGCAGCTCGGCGACCACCGCCTCCAGTTCGTCGGCATAACCGCCGTTCAGGCACATCGTGGGCCAGTTGCCCCACGGTGCATCGGTGGCCGGTGGCCTCACGAGGGTGCCGTCGAGGCGCACCTGGAGCCATTCCGGATGCCGTTCGGCGGCCGACACGTTCCATCCGACGGTGACATAGACGGGTGTCTTGATGCCCCGAGCGTGCAACGCATCGAGCTGCTCGCCCAGTAGGTCGCGTTGCAGCGCCGGGTGCACGGGAACGGCCTTCGACGGGTAGTAGGCGAGGCCGTGGTGGCAGGTCGCGAACAGGGTCACCGACTCGACGTGGGCCGCCTCCATCGTGTCGGCGAAGACCTCCGGGTCCCAGTCCGCCGCCACGTCGTCGATCAGCGGCGACGTGTGGAAGTCGAGATGGATCTGGCGGAACGCTGTTGCGGTCACGGGGCTCCGATCGGAAATGTCGCGGACGAATCGAGCGGCCACATCGGCCGTCGCACGCGCTCCCACGGAAGGGTTGACGACTGGTGCGACAACCCGGGCCCGAGCGAGGGGATGATCGTGCGAGCGATGCGCCGGTAGTACTCGCGGAAGTGGTTGGCGCTCTTCACAGCGACGATCGCGCCGTCGCGCACGTCGACACCGTGGATGGTGAACGGACCATCGTCGAACACCTGTTGATTGCCACTGGTGACGACGACGTCCACGGAGCCGATGCGAAGCAGGGCCGACGAGCCGAGGTCGATCTGCCAGCCGACACCGCGCAGTTCGTAACGGCCATCGCTCAGCGCGACCACTGCCGCATCGGCCTCGATCGGGTCACCGCTCGATGGGTCGAGCCGTCCACCGAGGGACACGCGGATCGTGGCGCCGACACCGGCGGCGTGGGCGGCCATCGCCGCGACCGGATCAAGGATCGAGGCGAACACTGCCGGCGCGTTCGCATCGATCAGTTCGCGGAGTAGGTGGGTGCCGTCCCCGACGCCTCCGCCGCCCGGGTTGTCCGCCGTCTCTGCGATCACGACCGGACCCGTCCTCGCTGGGTCGGCGAGCTGATCGAGTGCACGCGCAACGGCGTCATGGATCGCAAACATCTCGACGTGAAAGCGGTCGCGGAGATCCCAGATCGAGCGCGCCAACCGACCCGAGAGCGAGCATGCGTCCGCCACGCCCGCCACGGTGGTCACCAACACACTCGCGCCGACCTGGGGGCCGTCAGCAAGGGGGAAGCCATGGACGAACGTCGCGTCGACGACCCCCGGCTCGGTCTCCGCTGCATCGCACAACTCGATCGCGCGGGCCGGGCCGTCGACCGATGTCGCCGTCGGCAGCAGGAGCCACGGCAACTGCTCGACGTGCACGTCGAACCGCTCGCCCGCCCACAGGCGCGCCAGCCACTCGGCGGCCTCCCGTCCGCGCTCGTACATGTCGATGTGGGGGTAGAACTTCACACACGACAACGCGTCGTACGGGGCAAGGGTCTCGGGGGTCAGGTTGGCGTGCAGGTCGAGGCTGCCAACCATCGGGGTGTCCGGGCCGAGTGCTGCTCGCAACGCCTCGCCGAGGTCGGCCTCGACGTCGTCGACGCCCTCCGCAACTCCGGCGCCGTGCAGTTGCACGACCACGGCATCGAGCGTCGTGTTGCGTACCGCCGTCACTAGCTCGGCCTTCAGCGCCGCATACGCCTCGGCGGCGATGGCGCCCGACGGCTGTGCGCCGGCGATGACCATCGGCACTGCCTGCGCTCCGATTGCGTCGATGCCGTCGAACATGCCGCCGGCGTAGGTGCGGCGACCGCGTTCGGCCAACAGTTCGTCGCCGCGCGTGATCGTGAACGCGTTCAATGGGGTGGACGCGGGGCGGAAGGTGTTGGTCTCGTGCTCCAGCCCGATGATGCCGACCCGCTTCATGCGTCCTCCCGCTTCGCGACCCGCATGCCGGTGTGCAGATAGGTGGCCCGGTCGCCATCGCCGAGGAAGACCACGGGCAGGTCGACACCCGTGCTCGCGCGAGCCATGAACACGTCGCGCCGTCGCGGCAGCAACGGCACGGTGGTCGGCGACGACAATGCCGCGATCACCCCGGTCGGCACCGTGGTCATCTGCAGCCCTCCGCCCACCGCTTCGACCGTGACCTCCTGGCTCAGACGTTGGTACTTCCCGACGTAGCGCGAGGCGTCGACGGACACCTCCGGTTCGGCCACCGGGAGGCCGGTGCCCTGCAACCCGAGACGGGCGAGCAGCTCGCCGTACACCTCCTGCCACACTGCACGGGCGTGGCCGGCAGCGCCGACCATGGCGATGACGACCTCACGATCGGGCACGACGCGCACGTAGGCGCCAGACCCGATCCACAGGCCGTCGTGGCCGAACACCGGCACGCCGTCGGCCCCCGTGCAGTCGGTCATGCCCAGACACCAACCCGGCCCGGCTGTCCACGGCTCGGGGTTCACCGATGATCGTTCGCGCATCACGGCGGGGATCGCGGCGGCGAAGCGAAGCAGGTCGGGAACCGTCGACATCACCCCGCCGGTTGGTGAGAGGCAGCGCATGCTGATGTAGGGCCGTGGCCGGAGCACGCCGTCCGCGCCCAGGTCGTGGCCGATCGCGAGCCGGTGCTGCACCGCATCGGTCAGCCGGAGCGTGGTGTGGGTGAGGCCCAACGGACCGATGATCCGTCGGTCGATCACGCGATCGAACGTTGCGCCGCCGAGGATCTCGACCAGCCGACCGAGTGCCACGTACCCGGTGTTGCAGTAGGAGAACATCTCGCCCGGGGCGGTGATCGACCCGATGGACGGCAGCACAGCAGTGAACCGCGAGATGGCGTCTCCGTTGGCTCCGAAGTCGTCCCACAGGTCGGCCTGGAGCCCACTGGTGTGGTCCAGGAGTCGTCGGATGGTGACGGCGTCATCGAGCGCTGCCAGTTCCGGCACCAGCGCGTTCACGGACGAGTCGAGCGCGATGCCGTGCTCGGTGAGGAGCCCATGCAACGCGAGTGCCGTGAACAGCTTGCTGACCGACGCGACCTGGCTGACCGTCTGCACCGTCATCGGCTCGCCGGTGGTGATGTTCGCCACGCCATGGACTGCAAGGGACGTCGTGTCGCGCTGCTGCACCCCGATGACAGCGCCGGGTACCCGATGGCGACGGCAGGCGTCGTCGAGCAGGGCTTGCAGTTCGGGCGCCGTGATGATCATGTCGGCGGGCACCAGCGCGTGATCCAGTCGATCTGACGCTCGAGGTAGGCCAGCAACTGATCACCCATCGGGACGCTGTGCGCTTCCTCGGGGTAGATCACCAGGTCGGTCGGCACGCCGTGTTGGCGCAACGCATCGTGGAACTCGATGCACTGGGTCGGCGGGCAGCAACGGTCGAGTGCTCCCGCCTCCAGCCACACCGGCGTGGTGACCCGGTCGGCGAAGAACACGGGGCTGCGGTCGATGTAACCGCCTCCGGGGAAGTGGTCGGTGTCGGGTAGGAAGCGCCGACCCCATTCGGGGATGTTCGACTGGAAGTGCTGGCTGATCCAGTTCGTCACCGGCGCGCTGGCGAGCGAGGCCTTGAAACGGTCGGTCTGGGTGACGATCCACGCGGCCATGTAGCCCGCGTAGCTGCCGCCCATCACGACCAGTCGGTCAGGGTCGGCGAGGCCGCGTTCGACGAGCGCATCGATGCCCGACAACAGGTCGTGCGTGTCCTTGCCGCCCATGTCGCCGTGCACCGCGTCGGCGAACTCCCAGCCGTATCCGGTGGAGCCGCGCGGGTTAGGCATGAAGATCGCGTAGCCCAACCGCAGCAACGCGGGCACGACTGCGTACCCGCTGAGGAAGCGAGGCCGCCAGTTCGTCACGGGCCCGCCGTGCGGGTACATCACCAGCGGGTGCGGCCCGTCGCCATGCGGCAGGGCCAGCAATCCCTCGATCTCCCACCCGTCGGGTGCGATCCAGCGAACGGTCTGGATGTCACGAACGCTCGCAATCATCGCGTCCGTACCGGCGTGTGCGCCGGACCAGCGGAGGGCGGTCGTGCCATCGGGTCGAACCTCCACGAGGTGCGACGGCTCGGACCATGTCTCGGCAGCGAACACCACCCCGCCGTCAGGTGTCGGCCAACAGATGGGTTCGCGCGGCCCGACGTTCAAGGCTGTAGTGAGGATCTCGCGTGAGGTGGCTGTCGATGTCGAGTACTCGACGATGCAGGTCGACATGCCGGCGAGGCCTGCGACCAGCAGTCGATCGCTGTCGATCGCGTGCAGATGAGTGACGTCGCTGCCGAGCGCCGGCCGTGACTCTGCCCCGCTTGCGGTGTCGAACAGGCGCACACGTCCGCAAACCAGCGTTCGGTCGCTGCACGGGGCCTCGACGATCGCTGCCCAGCTGCCGTCGGGTGAGCCGGTCGGTACGCCGAGCTGGCGTTGGCTGGTGCACAGGACGCGCACTTCGTGGCCGGTGCGGACGTTGAGGATGCTGCAGCGCGCGGAGTACCAGGCGTCCTCCTCGGGTCGGTCGCTCACCACGGCCACCACATGGTCAGGCCCACACCAGGCTGCCTCCCACACGTTCGGCCCGTCGGGCGTGACGCAGCGGGCCTCGCCGCCGGGTGTCAGGACCCACAGCCGGCGCCACTCGTCATGAGGCGTGGTGCCCGGGAACGAACGGACGACGGGTGCGGCGCCGCTGCGCTCGTCAGCCGTGCGGACCGGCACCCGACCCGAGGCCATCGCCCCGGCGTTCTCGGCGCCGTACCCGGCCACGACCGCCAACAGGGAGCCGCCGGCAGGTGACCACGTGAGCACCTCGATGGTGCCGGGCACCGTGGGACCGTCGTGAACAGTGGCCAGTTGTTCGGAAGCGGCGTAGGCCAGTTGGTGGATGCCCTTCTGGCCTCGGTCCGTGGTGAACGCCAGCGTTGCCCCGTCCGGTGACCAGCGTGGGAACTTCGAACCGCACTCGTCGGGGCCGATGTCGGTGACGGTGCCCTCCGCGTCGACCGTGACGACTCGGGCTTGCACGGGGCCGACCGGTGTCGGCCACCGTGAGCCGGTTGCAGCGATGAGCCCGTTGACCGGGTTCGATCGTGGATCTGTGATGCTGCTGACCGTGCCCAATGCGGGCCCGTGCCATTGCTCCAGCAGCGCGCCGACGAAGTCTGCGGTGGTGCCCATCAGCGGCGGTCCTTCACGATGCGCCCGGCTTGGATCACGAGGACGATGCGGTCGGGATCGGCGAGCAGCCACGGGTCGTCGAGCGGGTTGCCGTCGACGGCGATGATGTCGGCCTGCTTCCCGGCCTCGATCGTGCCGAGGTCGTTGCGCCGCAGGATGCGCGCGTTCGTGGCGGTCGCGGACACCAGCGCGTCCATCGCGCCGATCAGGTCGGCCTTCAAGCCGATCTCCATGCCGCGGCCGGTTTGCTCGGGACCGATGAGGTCGGAGCCCGAACCCATCGTGATGCCGTGCTCGTTGGCCAACCTCACTGCGTTCGACATGCCCGCCTCCAGCGACGCGACGCGGTCGCGACTCTCCGCGGGGACGGCCGACGCGTCGTTCATCCAGAGCCGTGCGATCGTGAGCGTCGGGACCAGTACGGCTCCTGCGGTTGCCATCAGGGCCGCGGTCTCGGCGTCGAGGAACGTGCCGTGCTCGAAGCTGTGCACGCCGGCTTCCAGGCCACGGCGAATCGCGTCC
>JBAVTH010000157.1:0-2603 GCA_049696035.1 Ilumatobacteraceae bacterium | reverse complement strand
CCGCAAGGCCGCCTGACCTTCGTTCATGTCGGTGGGCGGGCTCCACTTGGAGTCCGCCCATCGTCGCGCTGGAGTTGCAGTCTCTCCGCCACTTCGCGCTCGAGCCATCAGCTCCGCGTTCAGGGTCGAGCCTCGGGACCGAGCTGGGAGACGAAGGCCATGACGATCATTGCCACGGCGAGCGTCGAGTCGCCGAGAAGGGTGAGGGTTCCCGCACCGAGGCGCATCGAAACGATCGCACTCGCAATGTGACCGGCACCGCCGAGAGCGAAGCCGGGCAGCGAGAGCCGGCGCCAGCCGTGACCCGTGGGATCGTCAACCATCGTGTGGGTGATCGCAGCCATGGCCAGCAAGAGGTAACTGATGGCAGCAATGCCCGCCGATACCGCGTATGGCGTACGGGTGTAGGTGATCGCGAGGCTCGTGATGCAATCGATCGCGAGGCCTGACACCAACAGCGTGGCCACGAGCATCTTGTAGGACGGCGTGCGCATGCGGCCCCGTTCTGCGTGAGCGTGCGCGAGGCAGAAGATCCCGACTGCCTCCATCAGTGGAGCGATGGTCGTCCCCTCGGGCCAGACGGCCCTTCCGAACAGCGCGACCGCGAAGACGATGCAACCTCGAGCCCAGATGCCACCGGTGCGCAGCACCTGGACGGTTCCGAAAGCAATGAGGTTGGCCAGCGTCAAGATCGTTGTCCATGGGCCACTTGCTCGCCCAGGATCGGTCAGCACGTCGGAGTCGATCCCCATCGTGTCGAGGACTCCGGCCAGCACGAGCCTCGCGCGGCCGGGCGGACGGGGCTGGACGTTGGGCGGCAAGACCGGCGGAGAAGGCCGGTACATGGACTGAATGATCTCCTTGAGAACGATGCCGAGAACGAGCAGTACGAACCAGACAAGCGCCTTGCCGGCGGCAGCGTCAACCTGATCGAAGCTGTTGCTGACGGTGGTCATCGGTTCCTCCTAGCGAGCACTCGTCATGGTATGTAGATCATCATAGCACAGGGGGAAGATTGCCGCGAGCAACAAAACGAACTGTGCCGGCGGCGCACGAAAGGTGGCACCGCCGGCACGAACCGACACCTGACCGGCACTGACGGCCGCTGCTACGTAGTGAGCTCTACCACCCGACGACGCTGCTCGAGCGCCCAGGCACGCCCAAGGTCGGTCAGCTGATAGTGGTTCGACTTCTGGCCACCCTTGCGCTCGTACTCGGTGGGCGGGTCCACCACCTTGATGTAGCCAAGACCCGAAAGACGGGCGAGAGCCGGGTAGATGGATCCAGACTTGGCGCCGACCGCGCCCATCAGCTCGTAACCGGTCATGCGGTCGTTACGCAGCAGCTCGGTGACCACACCGAAGGTGACCGGGCCTGCGAACCAACTTCCCCATCGACGGCTCATGGCTTGCCACCGATTGTGCCTGACCGGCACGACGTGATCGCTTCCTTGCTCACGACTTCCTCCTTGGTGTGACGTTGGCTCTCGGGTTCCCAGCCCCGGAGACGAAGTATGTAGTTAATCATAAGACCGCAGCAGGTGGAAGGGCGGTTCTTTCGGCGAGACGGACGTCACGTCGGCGTGCACGCGGACCCCCCTGGCGGGACTACAGACGTCGTTGCCCCCAATGCGCCCATCATCGCGCGCCTGCGAGCCCCGCCTGATCATCGGTTGACCGCCCCACCGACGCCGCCACCTGCCCTCGGCTGAGCCGTTCGTCACAATGGCTCGGCCGGTGACCTAGGGCCCTAGTGGCTATACCCCGGGGGGTACGATCATCAATGGCATGAGCCTCGACCGCAGCCGATCGAATTCGCGCGTCACTCGACACTTGCTGCGTGCCGCCACCGCCCTCGTCGCCGTCGGGGCGGTCCTGGGGGCGTGCAAGACCCAGCCCGGCGACACCGGCAGCGCAGCCGCACCCGTCGTGGTCGGCCCACCGGGCGAGTCGGTCTACATCCAGTCCTGCGCCCGCTGTCATGGCACCTACCGGGAAGGTGACGGCACCTCGCCGGCACTCGACGCGGTTCGGATGGCCAGCCTCGGCGAAGACCCGCTGCGGTTCACCATCGCCTACGGCAAAGGGCAGATGCCCGGCTTCGGCGGTCTTGCTCCCGACCAGGTCGAAGAGCTCATCGCCTATCTGAGGAGTGCCTGATGTTCAACACGTTCGATGGAATACCCGCCCACCCGCTGCTGGTGCACATCCCCGTCGTGCTCGTGCCGCTCGCCATGGTCGGCGTGGTGCTGATGGCGATCCGCGGGAAGTGGCTGCGCACCTTCGGACTGTTCGTGGCCGGACTGGCCGGCGTCGGGTTCCTCGGCGCGCTGCTGGCTGCGAACAGCGGCGAAGCGTTGGAGGACACCCGCCGCTCCGCCGGTGAGACCATCTCCGCGACCCTCAGCGACCACGGCGAGATGGGCGACACCGCGCAGGTGCTGATCGGCATCTTCTTCGCGCTCGCGCTGGTATGGGTGCTGTTCTCCCGCTGGCAGCGCCGGGTCGGCGAAGAGCGCGCCACCGCAGTCGTGCGCAAGCCGCGTCTCGTCGGCATTGTCTTCACCGTGCTCGCCGTCGTGTCCGGTGCGGTCGCCACCGTGT
>JBAVTH010000156.1:0-9285 GCA_049696035.1 Ilumatobacteraceae bacterium | reverse complement strand
GTGAGGATCGACCGCTGAGCGTCGAAGAACTGACGCGTCAAGCGCTGCTGGATCGCCATCACGTTGCCCAGCTGTCCAGCGCCGCTGCCGAGCAGCGCGCCCGCGTGAGCCATGGTCTCGAGGAAGCGCGCCTGCTCGTGGCGGAGCGTCGTGAGGAACTGCTCGACTTCCGCTTCCGCGCCGGCCGTCAGCTGCTGGACTTCGTGCCGTCTCTGCCGGGTCTCCATACGTCGGCGATGGTACGAGTGCCCCGTGACACCGGGCTGAATGGGTCATGAGCGCCCGGTGTCCACCAGATGAATTCGGGCGACGGCTCTCAGGAACCGCTCAAGTGCGGTCGGTGCGCCGGCCGATCACGGGCGGCGACGGGCCGGACGCGGCGGCGGCAACGTCGACCGACCCTTGGTGCGGGAGGCCGGGCCGGGCTGTTCCGGCCGCTCACTGCCACTGGCGGGGACGTTGCGTCGCCGCTTGGCCAGGTTGGCCGCAAGACCCTGACGGGCACGTTGCGTGAGCGACATCGGCAACGGCTTGCCCGCCTGCATGGCCTTCGACCCGATGAGGTAGCTGGCGGTTGCGAACGCCCCGGCGACACCGACCACCACGAAGCCCACCTGGCCCGGCATGGTGAAGAACACCGGCGGTAGGCCGGCCAGCACCCAGGCCAGCTGGAAGCGCGTCTCGTAGCGAGCGAAGGCGCGACCCTGGTTGGCATCGGGAGCGTCGCGCTGCACGATCGAGTCGAAGGCCAGCCTGCTGATCGCCGCCGAGAAGTTGGCGACGAACGCGACCACGACCGCCGTGCCCAAGCCACCCGTGAGCGCGGCGGCGATGCCGGCACCGGCGATCACCGCCAGCGCGATCGTGAGCATCGTCTCCTCTCGCAGCGCGCGGCGAAGGCGCGGCGCACTGACGTTGCCGGCCATCGAGCCGACCGTGCTGGCGCCCGCCGCGAGACCGAACTGGGCCAACCCGTAGTCCTCGCGGATCCAGAAGAGCAGATGGAACGTGAGGAAGCCGATCACGCCGCGAATCGACATCATCGCCGCCGAGGCGAGCACGATGCCGGCCGAGCGCAGCTCCAGCCGCTCGGCCGCCTCCGGAGGTTTCGGGGCGATCGCCTCCCGCGGCAGCTGCCGCGCAGCAAGCGTGGCGACGACGAAGACGACGACACCCACCATCAACGCAGCGGAAGCGCTGAAGTGACCCAAGCCCAACAGCGGACCGATGGCAATCGCACCCACCAGACCGGAGATGAGGCCGAGCTTGGAGTTGGCTTCCACCAGTTCGTCGTGGTTGCGCACCACGCTGGGCACCAGCGCCGACTTCGACACGGCGTACGTCTTCTGCATCACCAGCGCGACGAACACCAACGGGTACAGGAGGATGTCGTCGGTGTGGAAGGCCATCATCACGTACAGCAGGGCACGCGCAACCGCCGTGATCTGCACGACCATCCGCCGGCCGCCGGGAATGCGGTCGATGGTGGGCCCGATCAGCGGAGCGACCACCACGAACGGGGCGAAGCTGACGATCAGGTAGCGCAGGACTGCCGAACGCTGCGCGTCGGGGCCGAGGCTGAGCAGTTCGCCGGCGACGGCGCCGTACATCGCGGCGTCGCCGATGGCGATGAAGGCATGAGTGCGCGCCAACCGGCGGAAGGGCGACTGGTTCTGGACGGGCCGACGCGAGCCGCGGCCGGGATCGCGCCCGGCGGGGCCGCGGCCGGAGCGCTGCAGCCGCGGATGTTCGCCCTGGCGGTACACCGCGTCGGCTCGCACTCGCTCGCTGCTCACGCCTCGCATCGTAGGTGCCCGACGTGCCGGCGGCTCACCGTTCAGATCTTGACGCGCTCGTACTTGTAGCCCAGCCCACGAATCGTGACGATCCGCGTCGGGTTGGCCGAGTCGGCCTCGAGCTTGCCGCGCAAGCGCTTGACGTGCACATCGAGCGTCTTGGTGTCGCCGACGTAGTCGCTGCCCCACACCCGGTCGATGAGCACGTCGCGCGACAGCACGCGGCCGGCGTTGGCGAGCAGCAGGTGCAGCAGCTCGAACTCCTTCAACGGCATCTGCACCTCGTTGCCGTCGATCAGCACCCGATGCTCCTCCGGGTCGAGGCTGACGTCGCCGACAGTGATCGCGCCTTCGGAGAGCTCGGGCCCCTCCGGCGCGGCCGTTCCGCGGCGCCGCATCACCGCGCGCATGCGGGCCACCAGCTCGCGCATGCGGTAGGGCTTGGTGACGTAGTCGTCGGCTCCGACCTCCAGCCCGACGACGGTGTCGATCTCGGCGCCCTTGGCAGTGACCATGATGATCGGCACCTGGCTGCGCTTGCGCAGTTGACGGCACACGTCGATGCCGCTGATCTTGGGCAGCATCACGTCGAGCAGAACGACATCGGGCTGCACCACGTCGAAGCGGGCCAAGGCCTCGGCGCCGTCGACGGCAACTTCCACGCGGAAGCCTTCCCGCGTGAGGCCGATCATCAACGCCTCCACGTAGCTGGTCTCGTCTTCCACCACGAGAACGGTGGGCATGTTGGTCGTTGCCATCACTGGCTTCCTTCTCCCGTTGGGATGCGCAGGGTGAAGGTGGACCCTTCGCCCTCTCGTGATCGCACGGTGACATCGCCACCGTGGTTGGTGGCCACGTGACGCACGATGGCCAGCCCCAGGCCGGTGCCGCCAGTGGTACGGCTCCGCGCGCGGTCGACCCTGTAGAAGCGCTCGAACACGCGGTCGAGGTCGCGAGCAGGGATGCCGATGCCCGTGTCGGCCACCTCGATCTCCACGTAGCCTCCGACTTGCCGGGCGGATACGGTGACCACTCCCCCCGGATTGCTGTACTTGACCGCATTGTCGATCAGGTTGCTCACCGCGGACACGAGTTGCAGCCGGTCTCCCTCCACCGATTCCGGCGAGATGCACCGCACCTTGATGTCGACGCCGACGGTTTCGGCGATGAGGCGATGCCGCGCCGCGGCCTCACCGATGGCCGCCGACAGGCTGACCTCCTCGCGCTCGCCCGGGCCACCCAGCTCGATGCGCGACAACTCGAGCAGATCGTCGATCGTGCCCGAGGCCCGGTGCGCCTCCTCCACCATCTTCAGTGCGAGACGGCGGTTCCCTTCGACGTCGTCGTTGTCGGCCAGCGCCTCGGCCAGGATGGCGAGCGCCCCGACCGGGGTCTTCAGCTCGTGGCTGATGTTCGACACGAAGTCGGTGCGCACGGCATCGACACGCACCCGGTCGCTGAGGTCGTCGATGACCGCCAGTGCACCTCCGTTGGCCAGCGGGATGCCTCGCACCACCAGCACACGCGGCGGCGGGCCGAACAAGGTGAGGCGCTGTTCGTCGGCGATGCCGCCGGTGGCAGCCTTCAACAACCGCTCCACCGCTTCCTCCACCAGCAACTCGGCATGACCGCCGACCGCGGCAGCCTTGTTGCGCAGGAACTGGCGCGCGTTCTCATCGGCGAGCACGATGCCGGCGGGCACTGCATCGAGACCGGCACGGAGATGTTCGATCTCCGATTCGGCGCTCAGTCGCAGGTTGCGCTCCTGCTCGAGTTCACCGCGCAGCCGCTCGGAGTCGCCACGGGCGAACCAGCTCACTGGTCCCCGGCGGTCTCGTCACGTGCCGGCGGTGAAGCCTCGTCGTCGATGTCGACTTTCGACCGGTCGGCCTTCTTGTGGTCCGGCACCCAGCCGGTGACCACGAAGCGCACGCGTTCGGCGATGTTGACGGCGTGATCGCCGATGCGCTCGTAGAAGCGGGACACGATGGCCAGCTGCACCGCCACCTGCATGTCGATGCGACCCGCCGCCTGGCTCTCGAAGATCGCCTGGATGAACTGCTTCTGCAACGCATCGAGGTAGGCATCCATGTCGTCGAGGGCGGCTGCCTTGGCCGCGTCGTTCTCCACGAACGACTCGATCGCCGAGGAGTACAGCTGCTGGGCCTGCTCGCCCATGCGGTTGATGATGCCGCGCAGCTTGGGGTCGAGGTCGTGACCGTAGATGCGGCGGGCTGCCTTGCAGATGTTGCGCACGAGATCGCCGCTGCGCTCGACTTCGGCGATCATCTTCAGCAGCGCGACCACCTGGCGCAGCTCGGTGGCCACCGGTGACTGCAGGGCGAGGATGCGGATGCAGGCTTCCTCCAGCTCCACACACCGGGCATCGATGTCCGCGTCGCCGCGGATGATGTATTCGGCGCCTTCCAGGTCGCTGTCGAGCAGCACCGCGGTGGCCCGCGGGATCAGCTCGGCGACGAGGGCAGCCAGTCGAGCGAGCTCACCACGAGCTGCCTCCAGGTCGTGGTGGTATGCCTTTCGCAGCTCTTCCATCAGCCGAACCGTCCTGTCACATAGGCCTCGGTGCGTTCGTCCGCCGGCTTGGAGAAGATCGTCGTGGTCTTGTCGAACTCGACGAGCACACCGGTGCGCCGATCGCTCTCGGTGTTGACCTCGGTGGTGAAGAACGCCGTGCGGTCGCTGACGCGGCCGGCCTGCTGCATGTTGTGGGTGACGATGATGATCGTGTACTGGCTCTTGATCTCCTGCATCAGATCCTCGATGCGGGCAGTGGCGATGGGGTCGAGTGCCGAGCACGGCTCGTCCATCAGCAGCACCTCGGGTTCCACGGCAATTGCGCGAGCGATGCACAGACGCTGCTGCTGGCCACCCGACAGGCCGAGACCACTGGCCTTCTGGCGGTCCTTCACCTCGTCCCAGAGCGCAGCGCCGCGCAGCGACTTCTCCACGATGGCATCCAACTCGCCTCTTTTCTTCACACCCGACAAGCGCGGCCCGTAGGCGACGTTGTCGTAGATGCTCTTCGGGAACGGGTTGGCCTTCTGGAACACCATGCCGATGCGGCGACGGACCTCGACGGCGTTCACCTGCGGGTCGTAGAGGTCGACGCCGTGGTACTGCACCGAGCCTTCGACGCGAGCACTCGGGATCAGGTCGTTCATGCGATTGAAGCAGCGCAACATCGTGGACTTGCCGCAGCCCGACGGCCCGATGAAGGCCGTGATCTCGTGCTGACGGATGGTGAGGTTGACATCGCGTACGGCGCGGAACGAGCCGTAGTAGACGGCAACGTCGCGCGTGCTGAACACAGCCGGAGCCTGCACGGTCGGTTCCTGTTGGGCAGTGTCGTCGAGCACCGGCTGACGCTCCTCGAAGTTGGTGTGGTCTGGGATGTGGATCTGGTCGGGTTCGGTCATGGTAGTGATCGCCTCGTTCACGGTCAGCCTTGCCGCTTCTTCTCGAACCGGTTGCGCAGCATGATGGCTGCGCCGTTGAGCAGCAGCACCATCACCAGCAACACGACGATCGCGGCTGCATTGAGATCTTCGAAGGTCAGCCCGGTCTTCTTGCCGGGCTTGTTGACCTCGTTGGCCCAGCCGTAGATCACGATCGGCATGGCCGTGAACTTGCCCTGCAGCCGGTCCACCACGCTCTGGCCGGGAACAGTGGCGAGACGCCCGGTGATCGCACCGATCAGCAGCAGCGGTGCGGCCTCGCCGAGTGCACGGGCCACCGCCAGCATGGTGCCGGTGAGGATGCCCGGGGCGGCGTAGGGCAGTACGTGATCGCGTGTGGTCTCCCAGTGGGTGGCCCCGACACCGAAGCCGGCTTCGCGAAGACCGGAGGGGACGGCGCGCACCGACTCGGCAGTGGTGATGATGATGATCGGCAACACGAGGATGGCCAAGGTGATGCCGGCGGCGATCACGCTGCGGCCACCGGTGAGCCAGTCCATGCCCTGCACGAACACGATCAGGCCAAGGATGCCGTAGACGACACTGGGCACACCGGCCAGGTTGCGGATGTTGAGCTGGATGAAGTTGGTGAGGCGCCCGGGCTTGGCGTACTCCTCCAAGTACACGCCGGCGGCGATGCCCACCGGGAACGACATCAGGATCACGAAGCCGGCGATCATGATCGATCCCCAGATGCCCTGGCTCACACCCGCCTTGTCCGGGCTGGACGCGAGATCGTTGGTGAGGAAGCCGGTGCTGCGCTTGTCGAACACCGGGATCGCCTGCGCGACGACGTCCCACAGCAGGATCGTCAGCGTGAACAGACTGGTGAGCAAGCACAGCAGCAACAGAACAGCGAAGACGATGCCCTTCACGTCGCGCTTGCCGCCGGTGAGGCCGGCATGCACCACGGCGGTGGTGGAACTGCGGATGGATGCGGTGACGGCCATCGTGGCTCCTAGTACTTGTTCCGGACTCGGCGCACGAACTTGTCGGCGATCATGTTGAGCCCCAGGGTCATCAGGAACAGCAGCGCGCCGACGAAGAAGAGGCTCTGGAAGGCGAGGTTGCCGCCCACCACCTGGTCGCTGCCGACGGCCAATTGGGCCATTGCCGAGGTCATCGGCAGGCCCGGGTCGCGGGGGTCGAAGGTGCGCGGCGACTGGCCCAGGCGGCCGGAGGCCAGCGCGGCCACCATGGTCTCGCCGATGGCTCGGGAGACCGAGATGATCAGTGCGGCGACGATGCCCGAGATGGCTGCCGGCACCACCACTCTCAGCACCGTGGTGCTGCGACGGGCGCCCAGGCCGGTGCTGGCCTCGCGCAGCGCAGAAGGAACGGAACGCAGTGCGTCCTCGGCGATCGACGCCATCAGCGGCGTGACCAGGATGCCGATGGCCACGCCGGTGACCAGCAAGCTGGTGTTCTGCGTGGTGTGGAACAACGGCTTGATCAGATCGGGCCCGAGCACGCGGAGGGCGAAGAAGCCGAACACCACGCTGGGCACGCCGGCCATCACCTCGAGGATCGGCTTCAACACCCGCCGCAAGCGCGGCGAGGCGTACTCGCTGAGGTACACCGCCGCTCCCAGACCGAGCGGGGCGGCGACGACGGCCGCGACGCCCGACACGATGAGCGTGCCGAGCACGATCGTGGGGATGTCGAAGCGGCTGTTGCGCGGGTACCAGCCGGGCGCCTTGCCGCTGTCGATCAGGGCGCCGATGCCGGCTTCGTCGATCAGGCCGGAGACGAACGTCCACGCCTCCTTGAACAACGTCCAGACGATCAGTGCGCTGATCAGGATGGAGGTCGCGGCCGCCACGAAGAAGAGGCCGCGCATCAAGCGTGCCCTGCGGACCCGGCGGGGGTTGCCGCGGAAGTCGCCGACGGTGAGGGCTGGCGTGGGAGGGCTGGACGAGGAGCTCATGTGCGCGAAGGGCATCCCGGTGATGGGGCCGGGCCGGAGCCCGGCCCCATCATAGGTGGGGGACTGGTCAGGCCCGAGCGGCTTCCCAGGTGCTGCGGCTGGCATCGATGCGATCGGCGGGGATCGCGACGTAGCCGGCCTCGGTCACCGAGGCGATGCCTGCTTCACTGAGGTACAGGTCGACGAAGGAGCCGACGGCCGGGTTGTCGGCCAACGACGCCTTGTTGACGTAGATGTACAGCGAGCGGCTCAGCGGGTAGGTGCCATCGGCGATCGTCTCCGGCGTCGGCGCTACGCAGCCGTCGCCCTTGTCGATCTCGAGGGCCTTCATCCGATCCTGCTCGGCGGTGTAGAACGCGAAGCCCACCCAGCCGAGGCTGGTGTCGGCGCCTTCGATGCCCTCGACGATGACGTTGTCGTTCGGGCTCTGGGTGTAGTCGGTGCGGGTGGTGACTTCCTGCGTGCGACCTTCGGCGATCTTCTTGATCGCGAACTCCACGAACGAGTCGTAGGTGCCGCTCTCCGGGCCAGGACCCGTGATGGTCAGGTCGGCGTCGGGCAGCACGGAGGTGGAGCCCAGCTCGGTGGCCAGCGCCTGCGCATCGCTCCACTTGGCGAAGCCTTCCGACTCCGGACCGATGAGCGCGTACAGGGCCGGGATGTCGAGGCAGGTGACGGCGTCGTTCTTCGGGCTCGTCGCAACGGTGAGGCCGTCGATCGCGATCTCCAGCTCCACGAACTCGACACCGGCCTCGGCGCAGCTGGCCGCTTCCTCGTCCTTGATCTTGCGCGAAGCGTCCGAGATGTCGGCCTCGCCGGCGCAGAACTTCTTGAAGCCGTCGCCCGTGCCGGGGCCTTCGACCGTGACGGCAAGCTCGCCGCCACTCATGGTGTCGGCGAGCTCGCCGACGAGCACCGAGATCGGCTCGACCGTGGAGGAGCCAGTGACGAACACTTCGCCGCCTGCCAGTTCCATGCCTGCCGCTTCGGTGGTGTCCGTCGCCATCGCTTCGGTCACGTCAGGGGCGACTGTGGTGTCGCCCGCCACGGCGGTTGTCGGTGCTGCAGTGGCATCCGAGGATCCCTCGTCCTTGCCACACGCGGTGGCGACGAGCGAGAGGGAAACGATGCCGGCGAGTACGAGTCGCCGATGTGTCTTGTTCACGTGATGTTCTCCTGTGATTGGGGTATCAACCGCCCCGAACCGTAAGGAACCCAGGTGTCGCCGGCCTCGCGCGGAGGTGAACGAAAGGTGAACAGGTGGACAACGCCGGGCCAATCAGGCCTTCTGGCGGTCGTTCACCCAGCGGTAGAAGCGCTCCTGTGCATCGCCGTCGCTGAACACGGCGGGGCCGCACCGGTGCCAGATGCCCTCGGCATCCAGCTCGTGCCGAACGATGTCGTCGGCCATGTCGAACTCGAACACCTGGTCGAGCCAATCACGGTGCTTCGGGTGGGTGACCGGCACCAGCACCTCGACCCGACCGTCGAGGTTGCGGCCCATCCAATCGGCGCTGCCGATGAGGAACAGCGGGCTGTCACCCTCGCCGTGCTCGAAGCGCACCACCCGTGAGTGCTCGAGGTAGCGCCCGAGGATGCAGCGCACGGTGATGTTCTCGCTCATCCCGGGCACACCCGGGCGCAGGCAGCACAGGCCGCGCACGACAAGGTCGATGCGCACGCCGGCCTGGCTGGCCCGGTACAGCGCATCGATCATCTCCGGGTCGGCGATCGAGTTCATCTTGGCGGTGACCCGGCCTTCACTGCCGAAGGAGATCTCGTGCTCGATCAGGTCGACCAGCTGGTTGCGCATGTCGCGTGGGGCGACGACCAACGATTGGAACTCGACCGCGCGGCTGTATCCGGTGAGGTGGTTGAACAGCTGGGTGACGTCGGCCCCCACCGCCGGGTCGCAGGTGAGGAAGCCGACGTCCTCGTACAGGCGAGCGGTCTTGGAGTTGTAGTTGCCGGTGCCGATGTGGCAGTAGCGACGCAGGCCGTCGTCGTCCTGACGCACGACGAGCGTTGTCTTGGCGTGGGTCTTGAGCCCCACCAGGCCGTAGACCACGTGCACGCCGGCGCGTTC
>JBAVTH010000155.1:0-7284 GCA_049696035.1 Ilumatobacteraceae bacterium | reverse complement strand
GTTGGGGCCCATCGAGCCCGAGCAGGGCCAGACGGTGATGGCCGACCTGGTGGCCGCGGCTGCCGTCATCGCCCCTCGCCGCACCGATGCGGCTCGCCTCCCGCCACCGGTGCCGGTGTGGAGCGGCGTCCGTCTCGACCGTGCGCTCAAGGAGCTGCGCGGGTGACCCGCTTCTTCGACACCAGTGCCGTCGTCGCACTGCATGTGGAATCGCCCGTGCGACGCGTCGCGGTCGAGGCGCTCGCCCCTGGCACGTGCGTCAGCGCGCTGGCGCTGACCGAGGCGCTCGCGTTGATCGCCAAGCTCACCGACGAGCCCGTGCTCCAGGCCGACCTGGAGGACGCACTGCGGCTGCAGTGGGACCGCTACGCAGTGGTGCCCGTCGACCAGCGATGCCTGGACCGCGCCGCACAACTCATGCGAGAGCAGCCGCTCCGGTTGGCCGATGCGCTGCATCTCGCCGCCGCCGACCGACTGCCGCGCCCGGTCACGTTCGTCACGTTCGACCCCGCACAGATCCCTGTTGCGCTGTCGTTGGGCTTCGACGTCGTCAGCAACTGACCGCACCGCCGCCACCGGTGCTACCCTCCGCGCATGAGCCGCCACTCGTTCCGCCAGGCCGCCGCTCTCGCCGTCGTCGCCCTCGCGATCGCCGCCGGGTGCTCGTCCGAGAAGTCCGTCCAGGGTGCGGTCAGCACCCTGCCGGCGACCAGCTCCTCCGCGCCGCCCGACACGGTCGTGCCCCCTGCCACCGCAGCACCGACCACCGCGGCCGCACCCACCACCGTGCCCGCCGAGTCCACCACCACCGTGCAAGGCCCTGCCACCACCGGATGGACGGTCATCGACCCCGCCACCGCAGCAGGCCCGCTGGCGTTCCCCTGCTGTGCCTCGAACTGGTACGGCGAGACATCGCCGGCACTCCCGGCGCCGGGCGCCGCGCTCGCCGACGGCGTCTACGCGATCGAGTTCGCGTGGCCCACCGACTTCACCCAGCCGGTGGTCGCCACCGTCCGCCGGTTCGAACAGTGCAGCGTCCTGCCGCAAGGGTCGTGCGAGGACGTCGGCGCAAGCACGTACGGCGACGACGAGCTCGGCGTCGACAACACCGTCACCTTCGCGCTGCCCCTCGTCTTCGACGACCAACTCGGTGTGGTGCTCGGCGGGTTCACCGGCTTCGGCGGCGGCGGCTTCGCCATGGCGACCGGCGCCGACATCGCTGCACTCGTGACGGCGCTCGACGCCGACTACCAAGTGGCCATCATGGAGCCGTACCTGGCCGGCGCGTCGCAGGACCAGATCGCCGACGCATTGATCGCCGCCCCCGCACATGGCTTCGGTGCTCCCGCCGAAGAAGGGGCAGGGGCGCTGGTCTATACCCACGACGGCGCTCCCCCGCTGCTGTTCCAGGGTCTGACGGGTTTCGATGACACACCGGACGACACCCGCGGCAGCGACATCATCGGCCGCATCTCGCTGGTGGTGGCCGACGGCCACCTGACGATCAACACCTACGCCGGCTTCTACAGCTGACGTCGCATCACGGCGTTCAACCGCCGGCAGCGAGATCCATCGTCCAGTACGGCACGCCGTTCTCGCCGAGCACGAGGCCGACGCCCACGTGCTGGAACGCCGAGTTGAGGATGTTGGCGCGGTGCGCGCTGCTGGCCAGCCAGGCCGCGACCACCGTGTCGCAGTCGGCCTGGCCGGCGGCGACGTTCTCACCCCAAGTCGTCCACCGATAGCCGACGGTGGCCAGCCGGCTGCCGGCATTCGTGCCGTCGGGTCCGACGTGCGACAGCCGCTGCTGTCGTGCCTGGTCGGCTGAGTGCTCACTAGCAGCCTTCGCCAGCCGAGTGTCGATCGTCAGCGGCGCGGCACCCGCCCCGGCTCGGGCGGCATTGATGCCGTCCACGCACGGCGTCCACAACCGCAGCGCCGGTGCCACTCCCACCTGAGCCGGAGCGGTGATCGGTACCGTGGCCACCGACGAGTTCGCGTCGACGCCCTGCCCGGCGACAGCTCCCGAGCCGACCAGCACCGCCGTTGCGGCCAGAAGTCGTCGCAGCGTCACCTTCCCAGTCTGCCCGTTCCGGCGCCTGCGAGGCAGCATCCCCGACGCGACAGCAGGCGACGCAACCGGGCAAGTGCCACCGGGTGGTCATCCGGTGACGAGCAGCCCCATCGTCACGAAGTGACAGGCACCGGCGGCGACGGTGAAGCCATGCCAGATCTCGTGATAGCCGAACGTTCTCGGCCACGGATCCGGTCGCTCACGCACCAGCACCGGGATGCCGATGGTGTAGAGCAACCCGCCGGCCAGCAGCAACGACAGCTCGAGAGCCGTCATGTTGCGCAGCAGGACGGGGGCGGCGACCACCAGGATCCAGCCGAGGATGGGGTACAGCGAGTACTCCAGCAGCTTGAACCGCTCGAACGCGAACTGCTTGATGAGGATGCCGACCACCGCAAACGCCCAGACGACGCACAGCAACGGGATACCCCACGCGGTGGGAAGACCGAGCAGGCACACCGGCGTGTAGCTGCCGGCGATGAGGACGAAGATCATCGAGTGGTCGAGCCGCTGCATGATGGCTTGTGTGCGCTCGCGGCGAGCGAGGCGGTGGTACCCGGCGGAGGTGCCGAAGCCGAGCAGCAGGCTGGCCGCATAGACGGCCGCAGCGACGCGAGCCGAGGCATGGTCGGCAGCGAGGATCAGCAGCACCCCGCCTGGAATGGAGAGGGCGAACGCCGCAACGTGGAACCAGCCACGCCAGGTGGGCCGCTCGTCGGCCGGTGTGATGGAACTCGAGCTCATGAGGCACCCTAGGCCGGGCAACGGCGAGATCGCGCGCGGACGGCACGGTCTTCCCGACCAGGGCCGAACGTCCCGAATTCTGCGGTCTCTCGCCCCTCAGCGACGATGAGACGAAAAACGTCTGATTGTCTCATCGCCGCGACCGGGGGGTCGATCGGCGCATTGGAGGTTCTCTGACATGACGCTCACCGAAGATCCGTCGCAGGCCGCCCGCGGCAACGACAAGTACGCCAACCTGCCCACCGTGTCGCCGCTCGGGGCGCCGCTGGACTGGATGTGGCTGAAGGGCGCGAAGAGCGAGTGGGGCGTGAAGCCCAAGGTGGGCCCGCGTGGCCTCACCATGCTCGACATCGCCACCGGCAGCTACGGCGTGGTGCCCGACAACCCGACGCATCGTTCGATGGCACCACGCGGCGCCGACGTCGATCCCGACACCCCCGACATGGGCTACATCCTCAACAAGAAGAGCGACGTGTGGGCCGAGAACGTGGTCGAGTTGTACGAGGAGGCGGTCGCCCGCCAGTGGAGCGCCACCCGCGACATCCCGTGGGCGGAGCTGCCCGAGCTGCCCGACGACATCGAGCACGCGATGTGCCAGGTGTGCACCACGCTCACCGAGGTCGAGATGATCGCTGCCGATCTGCCCGCCAAGTGGATGTGGCGGATGAATCACGACTTCATCGAAGCGAAGATGTTCCTCTGCACCCAGATCATGGACGAGGCCCGTCACGCCGAGGTCTTCCGCAAGCGAGCCCTCGCCAATGGCGGTGGGCTGCTGATGTCACGAGGCTCCAGCGAAGGCCTGCTGCGCACGATCATCGAGGCCAAGAGCTACACCCAGGCAACGGCTCTCATGCACTTGCTCGGCGAAGGTTTCATCCTCGACATCTTCCGCATGGGCGAGCTGATCGCTCCCTCGCCGGTGGAGAAGCGCATGTTCCGCATGGCGATGCAGGACGAGGCGCGCCACGTGGCCTACGGCACGATGCACATCCGCTACGCGGTGGAGCAGGACCCCGACGTCGCCGAGGAGATCCACGAGGCGCTCGATCACGGCGAGGCGGTGCTCACCGCCTTCGGCACCAACCAGGACTTCGGCACCGCGTTGGCCGTCCTGCTCGGCGGCGGTGTCGAACATGTCGAAGACAAGGGCTTTGCACTGCAGATGGACCTGCAGAAGAAGCAGTTCACGTCCTACCTCGCACGCTGCGAGCGGGCCGGCATCAGCCGGCTCCACCGCACCACACTGCCGCTGGAGCTGCTCGGGATCGACCCCGAGACCGTGCTGGCGAACTGAACAGGAGCCCGACATGCACATCGATTCCGCAGCGTTCTTCGCCGGCTTGGCCGACGAGATGAACGCCCACCCCGACCAGTTCCTGGGCGATGCCGACATGGCCGCCGCACTCGTCATGCGCAAGCCGGGCGGCGACTTCGCCGTCAAGGTCACGTTCGAGGCCCTGGGCGTGAAGTCGGTCGAGGAGATCTCGGCCACCGACGCTCCGCAAGCCGACTACTACCTCGACGGACCGCTCAGCGCCTGGCAGGCGATGTTCGACGACATCCTCGAGCACGGCTCGGCCAGTGGCCGCATGACGATCAACAGCCTGGCCCTGCTGGCCACCGACATCCGCCTGCGCGGCACCGACCCGATGGGCACCGACAAGTTCTCACGGTTCAACCAGAGCCTGCAGGTGTACCTCGACGGCGCGGCACGCACTGCCGCAGCCGCCGCCTGAGAAAGGACCCCGGAACATGGAAGCACCCAAGTGCCCGAAGTGCGGCCAGGCCGTGACCCGCGTGGTCGACGTGCCCTACGGCTGGTGGGAGTGGAACGGCTCGAAGTACGAGAACCGCACCGCCGCCACCGGCGTCGACGTGGCCCCATGGGTGCACGTCGACTGCATGGGCGAGCTGCGCAAGTTCCATCCGCAGAACCCCGTCACCGAGACGACCACCATCGGAGCGACTGGCATCGGGGTTGCCGGCACATGAGCTTGATGGTCCGGCAAGACCGCTGCATCGGCTGCGGCGCATGCGACTTCTCGTGTCACACGGACGCGTTGGTGAAGACGGATTCGTTCCTCGGCATCTTCGAGATCGATCCCTACACCTGCGACGACTGCATGGTGTGCGTCGGGAAGTGCCCGGAGAACGCGATCGTGGCCGACGATCGGTTCCCGGTGTGTCATGGCCACGGCTGCCCGATGCATTCGCAGCGGCTGGCCGGTACCGACTGTTCGATCTGGCAGGCACGCTGCCCCGAATGCGGCACCACGCTGTGGCGCGAAGCCGGAGCCAGTGACTACACCTGCCCGAAGTGCGACGACGGGCGCAAGGTGTCGTGCCCGAAGACGCGATTGCTGGAGACCATCCCATTCGGGCGGGTGACCGCCGGCTGATGGATCACCTGGGTGCGGCGAGGTCCATCGTCCAGTAGATCGTGCCGTCGGTCGCCGCCACCGCACCGACGCCGATGTGGACCATGACGGGGTTGAGGATGTTCTCGCGGTGCCCGGGGCTGTTCAGCCATGCTGCGACGACCGTCGGGCAGTCGGCCTGGCCGGCGCCGACGTTCTCACCCCAGGTGCTCCACGCATACCCCTGTCGACTCATGCGCTTGCCTGCGCTCGAGCCGTTCGAGCCCTTGTGCGTGAGAGTCTGGCGCTGAGCCTGATCGGTGGAGTGGCCCTCGGCGGCGAGGTTGAGCTCACCCGACACCTCGACCGGCGCCAGGCCGGCCTCGGCCCTGGCGACGTTGACCAGGTCCTTGCATTCGAAGCTGATGTCGATCGGGGCGCTGACCGAAGGCGGGGCGCACTTCTGGATCAGGCCTGAAACACCGAACAGGCCAAGGACCAGCGTGACGCCGTACGCGCCGAGTGAGCGTGGTGCATGCATGAGTTGAACTCCTCTTCCGGGCCCGCGGATTTGGTGATGACGTTCGTTTCACTCCCGTAACGAACGACATGTGACTGTAACACCCGATCGGGCCGAGCGTGCGGATGCTCTTACAACGCGGCCGGTGGGGCGACGAAGCCTCCAGCCAGGGCGCCCACCCAGGCGGCCACCTGCAGGGCCGTCCGGTCGTGCAGATACGGCGCCACCACCTGCAACCCCACCGGCAGCCCGGCGGCCGTTCGCCCCACCGGCGTGGAGGTGCTGGGCAGGTAGGCGCCGCCCACGAGCGCGGGCCAGCCCTCGATCTCGACGTAGGAGCGGTCGCGCCCGTTGACGATGAGCCGCCTGTCACGCCAGTCACCGCCCTGGAGGTGGGCGAACGCCGTCACGATCGCGACCGGACACAGCACCACGTCGAACTCTTCGAAGAACGTCGCCCAGGCCACCCGCACCGCCGCTCGCTGTCGATGCATGAGCAGCCACTCGCGGTGACTGGTGCCGCGATCGTCCTCGTCACTCACGGATGTCGCCAGGCCGATCATCCGAGCCAACAGCTCCCAGGTGGAGCCGACGTCGAAGGCCGGTCGGGCTCCACGATCGACGACAGCGCCGCTGGCCTCCATCAAGTCGGCGGCCCGATGGAGCACGGCGCCCATCTCGGCGTCGATCTCCAGTGCCGGTTCGTCGAACCATGCGGCCACGCGCAGGCCGCGTAGGGACGAGACGGTCGGTTCGGGAAGGTCCAGCCGCCAGGCGACGTCGTCGCCGGGCACCGGCCGAGCCATGACGTCGAGCAGCAGACGAAGGTCGGCCGCGCTGCGAGCGATGGGGCCGAACACGTTCACGTCGCTCTCGGTGCCCCCGCCATGGGGCTCGTCGAGGTAGCCCAACGTGGGAATGACGCCGAAACTGGGCTTGTGGCCCCACACGCCACAGAAGGCCGAGGGCACCCTCACCGACCCACCGATGTCGGTGCCCAGTTCGAAGCTGGTCATCCCGCACGCCACGGCGGCCGCAGCCCCGCCTGACGAGCCTCCGGGCGTGTGCGTGAGCGCCCACGGGTTGTTGGTGGTGCCGAACATCTCGTTGAAGCTCTGCCAGTCGCCCGACCACTCGGGCAGGTTGGTCTTGCCGAACACGATCGCCCCTGCCGCCTTCAACGACGCGACCGCCGGCGCGTCGTAGATCGGGATGTGATCGCGCAATGCAGTCGCTCCACCCGTGGAACGGATACCTGAGGTCGCGATGGCGTCCTTGACCGTGATCGGCAACCCGTGCAGCGGCCCCCACGACTCACCCGCCGCCGTCGCCGCGTCAGCCGCTTGGCACCGAAGCCGGGCGGGCTCGACAGCAAGCGTGCAGACGGCATTCACCCGGCTGTCGACGGTGGCGATGCGGGCCAGGAACAGGTCGAGCAGCTCCGCGCTGCCGAGCCGACGCTCGCGGATCGCCGCAGCCTGGTCGGTGGCGCTCCACAGCGTGGGGTCGGTCACCCGCTCACATCCACGGCCGGATCGACTGCACGGCCACCATCCACTCCACGGCCACCATCCACTGTGCGCATC
>JBAVTH010000154.1:0-7236 GCA_049696035.1 Ilumatobacteraceae bacterium | reverse complement strand
GTCGCCTACTTCGACGGGGCGGTGTGGCTCGGCGCCACCGATGACGGCACCTACCCGTACTTCGGCGACAACCAACTGTTGCGCCTCGACCCGGCCGACGGCTCCATCGACCAGCGGATCGCCGTCGCCACCGGCGCAGTGGCAGGCGTGGTCGACGGGACCCTCTGGGTGGTCAGCGGCAACGCCCCAGAGACCCTCGATCCCGCCACCGGCACGTTGGGCCGAGGGGGCCTCGAGCCCGACGGCAGCATCCCGAGCACGTGGTCGCTCGCCAAGGCGGCGGGTCGGCTGTTCGGCCGCAACAGTTGGAGCCTCTTCGAGCTCGACCCCGAGACCGGCGCGATGCTCGGCGAGGCAACGCTGCCGCTCGACAGCTCGGGCAACGAACCGGAGGTCTTCCCGGTGCCCATCGCCGGTGAGGGAGATGTGCTGTACCTCGCGACCACTGATCGGTCGAGTCCGGTCATCGCCGCCTACGACGTCGCTGCAGGCGCCTACCGGTGGGTCGAGCCGGTCGAGCGAGGCGCTGTCGGACTGGCGATCGCCGACGGGTTGTTGTGGGTGCTGGTGGGCCGCCCCTATCAGAGGCAACTGCTGTTCGCCTTCGACCTGGCCACCGGCGAGCAGAAGGTCGATGCCGCGTTGCCACAGGGCACCTCGCTGATCGAGGACGGTCACCTCTCGCTGCGGGCCGCTGCCGATGGCACGCTGTGGGTGTTGTCCGCCGCGGACGGCATCGTGTTCCGCATCGACACCGCTGCCGGCCAAGCGGTCGAGCAGTTTCACTTCAGCCGGCGTCCCACGGAGTTCGTCGTCACCGATGATGCGGTTGTCGGCATCAGCCAGTACGAGGACAGGGTCATGGTCGTTCCCCGCGATGCGTTCGTCGCGGTGCCGGTGGCCTCCTAGGCCGCGACTCGCGACCGGCGGTCTCGCACCCCTCTACAGGTACTGTCCGGTGGCGACGCGTTCGATCGCTCGGCCGCCCGCACGCTCCTTGGCCTCGCGGCCCTTCACCAGCGTGCGGATGAAGACGATCCGTTCGCCCTTCTTGCCACTGATCTTCGCCCAGTCATCGGGGTTCGTCGTGTTGGGCAGGTCCTCGTGCTCCTTGTACTCCTGGCGGATGCTGTCGAGCAGGTCGTCGAGGCACACGCCACGGCTACCGCCGGCGATGACCCGCTTGATCGCCAGCTTCTTGGCCCGGCGCACGATGTTCTCGATCATGGCGCCCGAGGAGAAGTCCTTGTAGTACAGGATCTCCTTGTCGCCGTTCTGGTACGTGACCTCGAGGAACTGGTTGGCCTCGTCGTCGCGGTACATCTCCACGACGGTGGCAGCGATCATCTCCGGCACCGACGAGTTCGCATCGATGGGGATCTCGTCGGTGAGGTACTGAGCGAAGATCTGTGCGGCTGCTGCGGCGTTGGGCCGCTCGATCTTGATCTTCACATCGAGCCGGCCGGGGCGCAGGATGGCGGGGTCGATCAGGTCTTCCCGGTTGGTGGCCCCGATCACGATCACGTTGCGCAGGCCTTCCACGCCGTCGATCTCGGCCAGCAGCTGAGGCACGATCGTGCTCTCCATGTCGCTGCTGATGCCGCTGCCGCGGGTGCGGAACATGCTGTCCATCTCGTCGAAGAAGACGATGACCGGCCAGCCCTCCTCGCTCTTCTCGCGCGCCCGTTGGAAGACCAGACGGATCTGCCGCTCGGTCTCACCCACGTACTTGTTGAGCAGCTCAGGGCCCTTGATGTTGATGAAGTAGCTGCGACCCTTCTCGCCGCCGGTCTTCTCGGCCACCTTCTTCGCCAACGAGTTGGCCACCGCCTTGGCGATGAGCGTCTTGCCGCAGCCCGGAGGGCCGTAGAGCAGGATTCCCTTCGGCGCGGGCAGCCGGTGCTCGGCGAACAGGTCGGCGTACAGGAACGGCAGTTCGACGGCATCGGCGATCTGCTCGATCTGGGTGTCGAGGCCGCCGATGTCGGAGTAGGAGATGTCGGGCACCTCCTCCAGCAGCAGGTCTTCCACCTCCGGCCGCGGCAGCTTCTCCAGCAGCAGGTTGCTGCGCGTGTCGAGCCGCATGGTGTCGCCGCTGCGCAGGTGCACCCCGCGCAACACGTCGGCCAACTCGCAGACGCGCTCCTCGTCGGCTCGCCCGATCACCAGGGCGCGCACGCCATCGTCCATCAGCTCCTTGATGGTGACCACCTCGCCGGTGATCTCAGGGTGGCGGGCATGAACGACGTTGAAGCTCTCGTTGAGCACCACCTCGGCGCCGCGTTCGATCGCGTCGTGCTCGATGTCGGGGTGCAGGCTGACGCGCATCTTGCGCCCACTGGTCAGCACGTCGACGGTGCCGTCGTCGTTCTTCCCGACGATCACGCCGTACGCGGAGGGCGGTTGCGTGAGCTTCTCGACCTCGTCGCGCAGTGCGCTGATGTGCTCGCGGGCCTCACGGAGCGTGTAGCTCAGCTTCTCGTTCTGCGAGACGGCATGGGCCAGCTGCCCTTTCGTCTCCAGCAACCGCTCCTCGAGGGCGCGTTGCCGCTTCGGTGCGTCAGCGAGCTTGCGGCGCAGTTGCTCGATCTCGCCCTCGAGCACGATCACCTGCGACTGCAGCACGGCCATCGACTCGTTGGTGTCGCCATCGGTCATGGGAGGAACCTAACACCGTGGGACACGGCGATGCCTGACATCGCAGCGCCCCACGGAGCCGGTTGGAACGAGTACGCGTGTGGCTGCCCGCCGGGGTCGGTCAGGCGACCTGGCGGCGAGCCGACATCACGAACGACATGCCGATCAGTGCGAGCCCGAGACCGACGAGGAGCAGCGAACCGTCAGCGGCGCCCGTGCTGGGCAGCAGGCGTGCCACCGTGGTGGTCGGCCCTTCCGAGGCCACCTGAGTGGTGGTCGACTTCGGAGGTGCCGTGGTGGTGCTGGAGGTCGCGACCGTCGTCGATGGGATGGTGGTGGTCGTGGTGGTGGTGGTGGTAGTGGTGGTGGTGGTGGTCGTGGTCGTGCTGCTCGTCGTCGTGCTGCTCGACGTGGTCGATTCCTCTTCGCACGGCATGACCGGCCGGGGCACGGTCACGACCTCCGCGCCGCCTGGCGGCGTACCGGCGACCCAGTCGGCGGTGGCCGTAGCGGTGATGACGACCGACGTGGCGTCGCCGGGCCAGTTGAACTGGCCGCTGAACGCAAAGCCGTTGGCCTCGTTGAACGCGCCGGTCATCACGAGCACGGCGGTCCGGCCGTTGACAGACCCGACCGCCTCGTAGGTGACCTCGATGCTGGGGTTCGAACGGTACTCCGGCGTGTTGTACGGATCGGGTGGGATCCACGACGACACCGTGAAGTTGACGACACCGGCGCACGTGGCCGACGCATCGATCACCGGATGGTGAGCCGACGCACTTCCGGCACCGGTGACCGCGCCGACGACGACGAGGCCGCAGCCGACGACGAGCATTGCGAACCGGTTCCCGGTGCGCCTCTTGTGCAGATTCATGATGCCTTCCCTGGGCCTCCGCCGGCCCTGGATTCGATGGTCTGTGTGCTGGACGCACGCCTGCAGCGCAGTTCGCGACGTCAAGAATGGCACAGTAGCCGCACATGCTCACCGTGCGTGCTATACCCGTCTGTTCTGAGTATTCAATGAGCCATATGGCCTACTCAGCACATACGGAGAGTGAGATTCAGCTCTCTCGTCGTACGGAATGCCTCCGGCGCGGTCGCTCCATGTATGCTCACCACGTCTGACCCTCGGATATAGGAGACAAACGACATGAAGGTCTGGATCGATCAGGATCTGTGCACGGGCGATGGTCTGTGTGAAGAGATTGCACCCGACGTGTTCACCCTGCTCGACGATGGCCTGGCCTACGTCAAGGAGGGCGACAAGGTGTACGCCACCGCCAAGGGTCTGCCGCAAGGCGCCGACGGCATGGCCAACATTCCCGACAACCGCCTCGACGCGGTGATCGAGAGCGCCGAGGAATGCCCCGGAGAGTGCATCTTCATCGAGCCGTAGATCGGTCTGATCCGTTCGTCGAGGAAGGCGGCCCACGGGCCGCCTTCGTCGCGTCGGCGGCCTCGTTCAGCCGATGAAGCGGCCAACCGTCAAGAAGCCGGTATGGGCGACCATGCGGTGGTCGGGGCGCACTGCCTGCCCCTCGATGTGCCATCCGCGGTGCAGCACCTCCAGTGTCCGGGTGCCGCTCCACGCCTTGTTCGCCATCACCTCTCGCGTTTGCGCAGCCTGGGTGATGGATGGCGTGTAGGCGATGAGGATGCCACCCGGCCGGAGCGCATGCACGGCGTGAGGCACCACCTGCCAGGGCTCGGGCAGGTCGAGCACCACGCGGTCGAGGTCGCGCTCGTCGATGCCCTCGTAGCAGTCGCGCAGATGCAGTTCATAGCGGCCGAGCGCCTCCTCGCCGAGAAAGCTGCGCACGTTCGTGCGGGCCCGATTGAGGAAGTCTTCGCGCAGTTCGTAGCCGACGATCTCGGCGCCGTAGCGCAACATCGTCATGCTGAGGGCCCCCGAGCCGACCCCGCTCTCCAGCACCCGCACGCCCGGACCGATGTCGGCCAGCATGCAGATCGGGCCGAGGTCCTTCGGGTAGATCACCTGCGCACCGCGCGGCATCTCCAACACGAAGTCCTCCAGCGTCGGCCGCAGCGCGGTGTAGACCGCGCCCTTGGTGCTCTTCAGCACCACACCTTCCGGCTTCCCGACGAACTCCGCATGCGGCACCAACCCGGCGTGCGTGTGGAACTCTGCGCCCTCGGTGAGAGTGATCAGGTAGCGCCGCTGCTTGTTGTCGAGCAGCAACACCTTGTCGCCGAATGCGAGCAAACGGTTCATCGTCGTCCTCTTCCCTTTCCGAGTACCAGCTCGACCGGTACCGGCTCATGCGCTCTCGCCTTCTCGGCAACACGGCAGAACGCGCACAGGTCGCCGGTGGTCGGCGCCCCGCAGGAACCGCAGCTGAGCAGCGCGTCGGCATCGGCCACAGAACGGCCGGCCAGCAGCGGCGCCATGTTGTCGAGGAAGTTCAGGTAGAACGCGGCCTTGCTGCCGGGCGACTGCAGCTCGATGGCGTTCAGCGACTCCTTGTAGGCGAGGTGCTTGTTGCCCAACGCCATCGGGCACTCGTCGACGAGGTAGTCGATGCCGCGAACGATGCACCAAGCCGCCATCTCGCGCTCGGTGAGGCGGATCAGTGGCTTCACCTTCTTCGGAAAGCCATTTCGAGCGGGGAGCACCGGCAGCTGACGGGCGAGGTACTCCACATCCCAGCGCAGTGTGTTGCCGTAGAGCACGGCCGCTTCGTCGTCGAGGTTGTGGCCGGTGACCAGCACCGTGTAGCCGCCGTCGAGCGCGGCCTTGTCGAACAGGTGCCGCTTGCTGATGCCGCACGCGCTGCACGGCACCCGCTTGCTGGCCTTCGCCGCCGTCGGCACGTCGTAGCCGTAGTCGGCGCGCAGCGAGATCTCGACCAGGTGCAGACCACGGTGGGCGGCGAAGGCCCGCGCGAACTCGGCGGACGTTTCGCTGTACTCGCCGATGCCGAGGCCGATGTAGAGCCCATCGGCCCGATAGCCGAGATCGATGAGCAGATCCCACACGGCCAGGCTGTCCTTGCCACCGGACACGGCAACGAGGATGCGGTCGTCCTTGGAGAGCATGTCGAACTTCTCGATCGCCTTCACCACCTGCCGGCGGCACAGTTCGAGGAAGTGATCGGCGCAGAAGTGGGCGTTGTGACGGGGCAGGTCGATGATGGCCGGGGCCTTGCAGACCCGGCACTTCGACCCCACTGCCACCATCAGCTGCCCCCGGAGATCACGGGGCGGATCTCCACGACGTCGTCGGCGGTGAGCTCGGCATCGCCGGGCACGAGCGTGCCGTTGCGTATGACCAGGTGCGACTCGCGTGCAAGCTGCAGCTCGGCAAGCAGCGAGTTGACGCTGCGCTTGCCGTCGATGACCAGTTCGCGGCGCGGGTTGCGCAGGAGCACCTTCATCGCATCATTGTGCCGGGCATGAGCCGGTAACCGCCCACCTGCGGGTCACTTGGAGCGCTTGATCGCTTTGCGTTCCTTGCGGGTCGGAGGCCGGATGGCTTCCAGGCGCACGAACTGGCCGGCGGTCAGCTTCTCGGTGGCGATGATCTGCTCGTTCTTGCCCAGGAAGCGCTTGAACAGCTTCGGCCCCCACAGCACGGCACCGACCGCCATCCAGCCGCGGTTGCCACCGAACACGCCCTTGTAGAGAGCGCTGCGGCGCAGGAGTGCGGTCGGTGACAACAGGCTCGATTTGCGGGCCACGCCGGCTACACCCGCCGGATCTCGACGAACGTGGTCTTCTTCTTGCCGGAACGCTTGCCGAGCAGGAAGAACAGGATGAGCAGCACGACCCCACCAGCCGCCGCGACCGTCATCAGCGTCTGCTTCTTGTCGTTGAGCTTGCCCTGCCAGCCCCCCTGCGTTTCACGGAACTTGGACTCGAGGTCTGCGCGCGTGATGCGTTGCTGAGCCATGGTCAGCGCTTCTCCTTGGTCAAGGGTTGCTTGTTGATGCGCACAGCGGCCAGCCCTGCGACGATCACCGCGAACAGCAGGCCGAAGAGATACGGCAACAGCGTCATCCAGCGGCCGTGGAACGTACCCGGCCACTCGGTCTGCACGAGCCGCAGCAGGCCCAACACGAGAAAGGCGGTGCCCAGGCCGATGCAGATCGCGCCGACCAGCCCGTACATGACCCAGCGACCGGTGTTGCCCAACGGGTCGCGCAGCTCCTGTCGGGCGTAGTCCTTGATGAGCTGCACGGTCTGGCCGACTTGGCCCTGGGGTACGGGTTTCTTCGCGTCGCGATCCTTCTCGGGCACGCACTATGTGTAGCACGCGCGAGGCCCCTTTCCCTACCGGTTCTCCGAGCTCACCTGGTCAGGGGTTCTGCAGCCGGAAGAGTTGGGTGGCCTCGACATCCTCCAGCAGAGCATCGAGCGCATGCAGCCGGTCGGCAGGTCCTGGAGCACAGAGCAGGTCGTACCGATCCGCAGGGCCGATGGGCGCCAGGCTGGTCAACTGATAGCTCGCCACTCGAGGGTCGCGGTCGAGCTCTGTGCCAGGGTCCATCCCCGCATCCCCGAGCTCGAGTGCGAGCGCGGCCGCCCGACGCACGCGTTGGGCGACCGAATCGACGAGCACCCCGAGCTCCTCGGGCGACT
>JBAVTH010000153.1:0-14994 GCA_049696035.1 Ilumatobacteraceae bacterium | reverse complement strand
GCGGCCGAGGAGGTGGCGCGCTGGGTGGCGACGTTCCCCATGCCGGATCACGAGCTACCCGACGGCACCGCACTGGTCGCCCTGCGCCACGCCAGCGAGTACGCCATCCTCGGCGACCGCCTGGTCTCCACCACTGGCCTCGACATCGGGCCCGACGAGTACCTCGATCACTTCGCCGAGGAGCACGTGCAGCACTCCACCGCCTTGCACGGCCGCCTGCTGGGCGGCGGCGACTACATGGTCGGCCCGCTGGCCCGCTTCGCACTCAACGCCCACCTGCTGGCTCCGCGCGCGGCAGCGCTGGCCGCCGAGCTGGGCCTGACGGCTGCCGAACGGAACCCGTTCAGGAGCATCCTCGTCAGGGCGATCGAGACGATGCACGCCTGCGAGGTCGCCTCGACCATCACTGCCGGCTACACGATGCCGGCCCGGGCCTCTGTCGACGTGGTCGCCCGCGCAGGCTCCGGCTGCGGCTGGAGCGAGGCACCGCGTGGGCTGCTGTGGCACCGCTACACGCTCGCCAGCGACGGGATCATCACCGACGCCCGCATCGTGCCACCCACCTCTCAGAACCAACCTGCCATCGAACACGACCTGATGCACCTCATCGAGCACTCGTTGGATCTCGACGACGCCGCACTCGAGGCCCTCTGCGAGCAGGCGGTGCGCAACTACGACCCGTGCATCTCGTGCGCCACGCACTTCCTCGACATGCGGGTGGTGCGAACCTGATGGCACCACCGATCACCGTGATCGGGATCGGCAATCCGTACCGCCACGACGACGCCGCCGGGCTGGTCGTCCTCGCCCGGCTGCAGCATCGCTTCCACGGCGACCGACGCGTGAGGATGGCCGAGCTCGACGGGGAGCCGGTGCGCCTCATCCAGGCATGGGAGGGATCGGACCACGTGCTCATCGTCGACGCGGTCCGTTCGCTGCAACCCGCCGGCACGATCCACCGCTTCACCGCCGACGGCTTGACGGGCGCCACCGCCGACGGAGTTGCGCTGGGGGGCGGGCACCTCCTCGGTCTCGGCGAAGCGATCGACCTGGCGCGTGCGATCTCCCGACTGCCACGCGAGCTCGACGTGGTCGGCATCGAAGGGGCCGACTTCGAGTTGGGCGAAGGGCTCTCCGATGCCGTCTCGGCGGCATGCGAAACGGCCACGGCCACGATCGTCGAACGGATCGAGCAGCTGCTGCAGGCGCTCGATGCCGAACCCGCCGTACCGGCACTCAGCGAGGGATGATCGTTCCCATGTTCATCACGCCGCTGGGATCGAATGCCTTCTTGAGGGCTTCCAGCATCGGGTAGCTGGAGCCGTATTCGTCCTTCACCCAGCGAGCCCGTGCCTTGCCGATGCCGTGGTGGTGCACGATCGAGCCGCCGAAGCGCAGGGTCTCCTCGCAGATGATGGCGATGATCGGGAAGTAGTACTTGTCGTTCTCCTCCTCCGGCTCGCAGTCGATCAGGTCGTAGAAGTAGTTGAAGTACATGTTCGTGCCATTGATGTAGCTGTGGGAGGAATGGCCGCCCAACAGGGTGATGCCGTTGATCTCGGCCCGAATGCGCGGGATGACGGCTTCATAGATGTCGTTGACCGTGCTCCAGTCGGCGCTGATCTCCGTCGTGCGGTTCACGTTGCGCGTGGTGCGGATGCGCTCGTCCTCGCGGGCCACCTTGTCAGGGCCCCACACCAGGTCGTCGAACCAGTCGGAGATCAGGTGACTGTCGACCGGTTCGCAGCCAGGGTGACGGGTGACGATCTCTCGGATTCCCTCTGCGGTGGCCTTGGTGATGCCCGCGTTGCCCTCCGCCATGAACAGCACGATGCAGTCGTCGGGGGCGGCGAAGTGGCTGAAGTGCAGTTGACCGTCCTCGAAGTCGTACAGGCGGGCCACGGACGGCTTGTACCCGGCCACCATCACCTCGCGTAGGACCTCGAAGCCCTCCTTCATGTTCTTCAGCGTCCAGCCGAGGAAGATGTTGTTCTCCGGCATGTAGGGGAACAGCTTCACCGTCACCTCGGTGATGTAGCACAGCGCGCCTTCGTTGCCGATCACGATGTGGCGGATGTCGGGGCCGGCGGCCCGGCGCGGCACGTTCTTGATGCGCGATACCTGGCCACCCGGGAACACGACCTCACAGCCGACGACCATGTCCTCGATGCCGCCATAGAGCGTGGAGAACTGTCCGATGCTGCGCGTCGCGACGAGGCCACCCATCGACGCGATCGGCTTCGATTGCGGCGAGTGGCCGGTGGTGAGGCCCAGCTTGCGCACCTCGTCCTCCAGCGCCTGCAGCGGTACGCCGCACTGAACCGTGGCCTGCATGTTGTAGGCGTCGATCGCAATGATGCGGTTCATCAGCCCGCCGTCGACCACGATCGAGTTCTCCACCGGGGTCTCCAGCCCACCCTCGGTAGCAGTGCCACCGGTGCGGGCCACCACGTTCACGCCGTGCTCCTCTGCGAACGCCAGCACCTTGGCGACCTCGTCGGTGCTGCCGACGTTCGCCACCGCCGCCGGGAGCGGCATGGTGAACACGCCGAAGATGCTCTGCAGCTTGCGGAAGTTGTCGATGCTGCGCAGCTGCAACGTGTGCTCGTCGGTGACGATGCGTTCGGCGCCCAGGATCTGCTGGAGGTGTTCGACGATTTCGGTGCGGGACAACGACATGATGGTTCCTTTGCGGAGGTCGGCTGCTCAGTGGAAGATCGGGTATGCGCGCTCGAAGAGCGCATCGGTGTGGTTGCGGATCTCGTGGTACACGGTCTCGGCCATCCGGTCATAGACGAGACGGTTGTGCGGGTTCGGCGTGAAGGCCTCGCGCCCGTGCACCATCGCCGCCGCCGCCGTCTCGATGTCGGGGTGCAAGCCGGCCGCGGCAGCTGCGCAGATCGCGGCACCAAGGCTGGCTCCACCGCCGTCGATGCTGCGTGAGGCGGTGATGCCGAACACGTCGGCGAAGATGCTCATGAACAACGGGCTGTTGGAGCCACCGCCGGAGACGACGATCTCGTCGAGTTCGATGCCCAGCTCCGCGCACATCGCATCGACATGGTGCTTCATCGTCAATGCGATCGCTTCCAGGATCGAGCGGTACACGTGGCCGCGCGAGTGGCGAGCGTCGAAGCCCAGCATCATGCCCTTGCGGAACGGCTTGTCGGTGGTGGCCAGCCAATCGAGCACGGTCATCAGGCCCTCGCTGCCCGCGGGAACCTGCCCCGCCTCGCGCTCGAGGTACTGCTCGCGGCTGAGGCCCAACGAGACCGCCCGCTCCGCCACTTCGTCGCCCAGCAGATCGAGGAACCAGGTGAGCGTCCACATGCCGCGACGCACACCGTTGCTCTCGTAGAGATACCGATTCGGCATGCAGGCGAAGTTGGTCCAGAACGCGGACGGCGACGGGTGGTTCTCGTGCCCGTGCACCATGGCGGCGATGTACGTGCCCAGCGAGACGAGTGCCGTCGTCTCGCTCAATGTGCCCGAGCCGAGCATCTCCACGGCCTTGTCGTTCGCGGTCTGCACCACGGGAGTGCCGGCGGGGAGCCCAGTGGCCTCGGCCGCTGCCTGCGTGACACCACCGATGATCTCCCCAGGCATCTGCAGCTCGGCCAGCATCGACGGCGAGACACGGAAGCGCTCGTACAGCTCGGCATCGTGGCTCCACTGCCACGTGTCGGTGTCGATCGGCCATTGCAGCAGGATGTTGTTCGCTGCGGAGTCCCTGAGCAGGCCGGTGAGCCGGTGCGCGAGGTAGCCCGACGAGGTGGTGGCGAACGCCACCGACGGGCTGTCCGGCACGTATGGCTGGTACGCCCTGTCGTCCATCCAGCTGATGACGGGCTCGGCCAGCGAACCGTCGGCCTTCAAGAACGCCTTGCAGCATCGAATCGGGCACAGGCCGACGCCCACTATCTCGCTGCGGTCTCCCGCGAACGCCGCCATCGCCTGCTGGCTGGCATCGCAGATGGATGTCCACAGGTCGTCGTCGGGGTGCACGGCGACACCGTGGCTCGGCCTGCTCATCGGCCGCAGCGCGTGCTGCCCGTGAGCAACGGCGTTGCCGGTCGCGTCGTAGACGACCACCTTCGCGCTCTGCGTGCCGCAGTCGATCCCGATGAGGTAAGGCCCGTTCATGCTGTCGCCGGCGCTGGTCGCTCGCCCTAGCGGACGAGGTAACCGCCGTCCACCGCGAGGATGTGGCCGTTGACGTAGTCGGAGGCGCGGCTCGCGAGGAAGACCACCGTGCCCATCAGGTCGGCCGGGTCACCCCAGCGGTTGGCCGGAATGTGGTCGAGCACGCGCTGGTTGGTGACCGGGTTGCTGCGCGTGTTGGTCGTGATCGCGGTGGCGTAGTAACCGGGGGCGATGCCGTTGACCTGGATGTTGTGCTCCGCCAGCTCGTCGCAGTAGGCCTTGGTGAGGCCGGCGATGCCGTGCTTGGTGGCCGAGTAGGCGGGCGACAACCGCCCGCCGAGGAAGCTGAACATCGAGCAGATGTTGATGATCTTGCCGCTGCGCTGCGGCACCATGTGCTTCGCTGCTTCGAGGCTCATCTCGAACGCCGCGGTCAGGTTCACCTGCACGGTGGCATCCCACTTGTCGCGGCCGAACTCCAGCACCTCCCCCAGTGGGCAGATGCCGGCGCTGTTGATGAGGATGTCGATGGAGCCCAGCCGGCTCACGCATTCGTTCACGCATCGCTGCGGCGCGGCGACCTCCGTGATGTCGGCCTGCATGAACTCGTAACGCACGCCCGCTGCTTCGACCATGCTCCGCGTGGCACCGTCGTCGTCGATGATGCTCGGCACGAACACGTTGGCGCCACCTGCGGCCAATGCCAGCGTGAAGGCCTGACCCAGGCCGGTGTTGCCGCCGGTGACGAGGGCGTTCTTGCCGGCGAGGCTGAAGTAGCCCAAGCCGAACTCGCTGATGTCCATCTCTGTCCCTTCTTCGCCGACAGCCGAGAATGCTAGTGCGGAGGTCTGGGTGCGACGGAACACTCGTACCGGAAAAGGAAGCACCGCTCAGGCCCATTCACCTGCGGTCTCAACTGCGCACGCACTCCCATGCCGCCAGCCATGCCGCGGCAGGAGACGGAGCCTCCACTTGGAACGACCGGCCTTCGACGTGTTCCAGCTCGACCACCCAGCGCTCTTCGATGGCCACCATCCGACCGGTGGCGTCGCGACGATGGTTCTCGTGATACGTGAGCCAGGTGCGCCAGCCGGCGGCCTCCAACGACCGACGGCGGCCGTTGCGCACACGCCGGACGCGCACGCGCGCGCCGTTCGCGCCACGGTGTTGCAGCGTGAGGGTCTCCATGCCTGCATGGTGCACCCTGGTGCCTGTGGATCGGTAGTGCCAACTACCTGTGTGCAGCCTGGGGACAACACGCCGGCGGGTTGGCCGTGCTGTCGCCGGCGCATCGGCCGCCACCGTCGTGTGACCGACTCCACCGTGGCCCGACGGAGGGTTGGCAACCGATCGCTGGCAGGCTGTCGGGCGTGCACCAGCGAGACCTCCTGATCATCGGCGGTGGCCCGGGCGGCTCGGCCGCAGCGATGGTCGCCGCCCGCGCCGGGTTGAAGGTCACCGTCTTCGAGAAGGGTCCGCACGGTCGCGACAAGGTCTGCGGCGACGGCCTCACCCCTCGTGCCGTCGCCGCGCTCGACGAGCTCGGCATCGATCTCTCCAGTGCACACCGCATCGACGGCCTCCGCATGATCGCGGGCAAGAAGACCCGCGAGCTGGCCTGGCCCACCAGCAACCGCTTCCCCAACCACGGGGCGGTGTGGCCCCGCCACCGCCTCGACACCCATCTCCTCGACGTCGCGATGGCTGCAGGAGCCGACGTGCGGTTCGAGGCGGAGGCGCTGCCGATGCTCGAGAGCGGCCGGGTCGTGGGGGTCGAGACCGGCGGCGAGCGCTTCGCCGCGCCCTTCACGATCCTCGCGGCCGGCGCTCAGGGCCTGGCGGCGAAGATGGTCGGCGCCGAACGCGACCCCGACGAACCGTTCGGCCTCGCGATCCGCGCCTACGCCCCCACACCCCGCCACGCCGAACGGCACCTCGAGGCGTGCCTCAGCCTGCGCGACGAGCATGGTACGGCGGTGCCGGGGTACGGCTGGATGTTCCCCGCCGGCGACGGCACCGTGAACATCGGCGTCGGCGCGCTCAGCACGATGAAGGGGTTCAGGACGCTCAACCTCAATCGCCTGCTCGATCAGTACGCGAACATCGTGCGCGAACCCTGGTCACTCGGCGACTACCTCGACAAGCCCCGCGCCTGGCGGCTGCCGATGAGCAGCGTGAAGCGGTCCGGTCCCGGCTGGGTCGCCGTCGGCGATGCGGCCGGTTTCATCAACCCGATGAACGGCGAGGGCATCGACTACGCCCTGGAGAGCGGCATGCTCGCCGTGCAGCAGTACTTGGCCGACCCGGCCAACGCGGCCGCCAACTACGACCGAGCGGTCGGCGAGCGCTTCGATGCCTTCCTGCGCACCGGCCGCCGGTTCAGCTTCATCATCGGCCATCCGTGGCTGCTCAAGCCAGGGCTGCGCGTTGCCGTCGGCACGCAGACCACCGCCGACATCACGCTGGCGGTGATGGGCAACCTGATCGACAGCTCGACACCGGGGGCCGCCGGACGCGTGATGCGCGTCGCCGACACCACCCTGCGCTGGGCCGACCCGCTGCTGCGCCGCACCCGCGCCAAGGCCTGAGGGTGCCACAGGGGGCCGAGCGCACGCCGTGAGCACGACTGCCCCACGACTGCCGCCGCAACGCAACAGCCCCAGGCCGCTGGGCCTGGGGCTGTGGTTCGGGTGGAGCTGTGGGGAATCGAACCCCAGACCCCTTCCATGCCATGGAAGTGCTCTACCAACTGAGCTACAGCCCCGAACGAGGACAGGACGATACCAGCGCGGCCCCGTCACTCAAAACGTGCGGAGCAGAACGATCACAGAGTTCGGCGTGAACGCAGCTTCGAACGCATCGGGCCGACGGCCAGTCTCATCACGGCGGTGATCAGCAAGGTGCTGATGGTGACCCTGACGGCGAAGGGCAACTGCGCGATGCGCGGGGCGACGACCAACGAGATGACGATCGCCACCGGGTACACCCAGGCGACGTCGGTGGCGATGCGCCCCCAGATGGGTCGCTTCGGCTCGGCACGATCCGACAGCTCGAACCAGTTGTCGACACCGACGGTGCGCTGGATGCGCTCGTTCTCCACGAAGTCGGATGCTCGCGCCATCAGGATGGCGCGCTGCGGCGAACGCTCCCACTCTCGCAGGTGGAGACCGTCGACGAAGCGGAAGATGATCTGGTGCTCGCCACCATCGGGCCCGGGGTGCAGCACGCCGGCACCGAGGCAACCGTGGAACTTGCGCACAGTGGCCACCACGTCATCGGTCCACTTCACGTACTGCGCCTCGAACCCGGGCGCCACCGTGCGCGCCACCGTCACGGTGACGGGGTCGGGGGCCACACGAGGAAGTTGGGCGGTATCGAAGGAACCGGACAGGGTCAGAGCCATAGCACCGACAATGCTAGCTGTAGCTAGCGCGCCGTCGTCGGTGACAGCGATCACAGGCGAGGCCGCTACTCGGCCCACTCGATCTTGGGCACGTCGCGGTAGAGGCGCTCGATCTCGTAGTACATGCGGATCTCCTCGGCGAAGATGTGCACCACCACGTCGCCGTAGTCCACCAGCACCCACTGCTGCTCGCCGACGCCCTCCGAGCGGATGGGAGCGCGGCCCAACTGGTCGCGGACCGCATCCTCCACGGCGTCGACCACGGCCTTCACCAGGCGGCGGTTGCCCGCACTGGCAATGACGAAGTAGTCCGTGATCTGCAGCACCTCGCCGACCTCCAGCACGAGCGTGTGCTCTGCCTTCTTGTCGTCGGCTGCGCGGGCGGCCACCTTGGCAAGCTCCAGCGCTGCCTCTCCGGCTGTCTGGGTCATGCGGGCTCCGTAGTCGTGGTGGTGGTGGTGGGCAATGCGTCGCCCTCACCGGTGAGGAAGTCAGTGCCCAGCTGCAGGATGACGTCGATGCCCTCGATGGGCAGCTCGGGCGTCAGGGTCTCGGTGGTGCCGAAGAGCGCGTTGTTGCTCTCGGCTTCTTCCACCAGGCGAGGATCGTCGATGTAGTAGCGGGTGGCCGCGTGCACATCGCCACCGAGGTACACGGACTGCACGTTGGCACCGAGGTACAGCACCGCTCGCACCGCGAACTTGACCCGTTCCTCGTACCCCGGCGGCGCCTCGATGCGGAACGACAGACCCGGCGCCGACGGCGACATCGAGGCCGGCGCCACCGATGCGAGCATGAAGATGGCCTCGTGGTGGACCAGCGTGTCGACATCTTTCCGGTCAGGGTTGTCGGCGGTCGGCACCGGGTCGGTGGGCAATCCGCGTGCCTCCGCGGGGGCCGCGAACAAGCGCCCGATCAGATCGGCCAGCGTGTTGATGGGCGCAGTCGCATCTGGTGTGACCCGGCCGGAACCGACCGACGCGGCCACTCCGGTCCAGATGGCCAGGTGATTCCCACGGCGATCGGCATCGCGCTGCTCTGCATCGGTGGCGGTGAGCACTTCCGCGACCTGGGCTGCAGACAGGCTGTTCTCGCCCGCTTCGAACAGCGCCACCGTGTCGCCCCGGTCCGTCGCCAGCACCGGGGTGGAGAACGTGGCCTTCACCGGCGCCACCGCCGACAGCAACGCCTCGGCGTCGGCAGCAGGTACGACCGCACTGACATCGATCGTGATCGAGAGCACGCTCTCCACCTGCAGCACCAGCCCCTCGGCGCCGGAATCACGGTAGACCTCGGTGAGCGGCACGCGCGTCTCGCCGGCCGGAAGCGGAGTCGAATCGGCCGAGACCGGCACCGACACGATCGCGCCGCCCAACTGACTGCCTGCCTTCAGCACGAACACCGTGACACTGGTGAGGACGTCGTTGTCGTCGACCGTCCCCAGCATGCCGACCGGCGTGACCGGCAGCTTGATGGACTCCACGCCGACCTTCGTGGCGCCTTCGTAGCGCTGCAACGCTCGCACGCCCGTGTACCCCAAGCCGGCAAGAGCCGCCACGGCCAGCAGGTTGGCCGACAGCATGAGCGCGGTGCGCCGGCGACGGATGCTGGCAAGCGCAGTCATGCGGCGTCCTGATAGAGCCCGAGATCGCGAATCACGTCGAGCACCGGCTCGGTGACCAGGTAGTCGAGCGGGCGGCCATCGCGGCATCGGTCGCGCAAGTCGGTACTGGACACCTCCAGGTGGGGCACCTCGACACGGACCCAGGCGAAACCCTCAGGGAGCTGCACAGGGTCGCCCGGACGGTCGACGACGACGAGGGTGGAGCGGTCGGCAACTTCTGCGTAACGCTCCCACGTCTCGATCTTTGCCGCGGCGTCATCGCCGACGATGGTGAAGAGTGACGCTCCCGGATGTGCATGTGCCAAGAACTCCAGCGTATCGGCGGTATAGCTGGGGCCACCGTGGTCGATCTCGACGCGCCCGGCCTCCAACCCCTCCACTTCGGCAACGGCCGCCTGCACCATGGCGAACCGTGCCGCGGCAGGTGTGATCGGTCGCGTGCCGGCCTTCTGCCAGGGCACGTTGGCGACCATCAGGATGACGACGTCGAGGTGCAGGGCATGGCGCACGTTGACCGCCGTGACGAGATGGCCGACGTGTGGGGGGTCGAACGTGCCACCGAACAATCCGATTCGCTGAGGCACGAGGGGCGAGTGTAGAGGCGCTGCGCCCCGTACGGGGATCGCGTCAGGGCAGGCGCAATCCGAGCGCGGGCGCGTCGATCGTCAGGGAACAGGCAAGTTCTCTCCTGATACGACACGAGGCGACCGATGTAGTACTGTTGCCTGTCCCCCACTGATGAACCCCAAGGCACGGGGCGCACGATCTGCCGTCATGCACGGCGCTTCATTGCGTCTGCCCTGCAGCAGTGTGCCACCGGCAATGTGCCGAATGACACACCCTGCCTCGGAATCTGACCACGAACCGAAGAGTTGAGACGAATTGCCATGAATGATTCAATCGGACTGTACCTGAACGACATCGGAAAGGTGTCGCTGCTGAATGCGGAAGAGGAGCGCGAGCTCTCCCGCGTGATCGAGGCGGGCCGCGAAGCGGCCGATCGCCTCGCCAATGGCGAGAAGGGCGCAGCGTTGAAGGCTTCCGTGGCCAAGGCGGCTGAAGCCAAGGATCGCTTCATCCGCGCCAACCTGCGCCTCGTGGTCTCCATCGCCCGCCGCTATCCCCTGCCCCAGGGCATGGATCTCCTCGATCTCATCCAAGAGGGCAATCTCGGCCTCGAGCACGCCGTCGACAAGTTCGACTGGCGCCGTGGCTTCAAGTTCTCCACCTATGCCACCTTCTGGATCCGCCAGGCCATCGGCCGGGCCCTCGACCAGAAGGCCAGTCTCATCCGCATCCCCGGCGATCGTTCGGCCAGCCTGCGCGCTGCCCTGCGCCAGGCCAGCGGCGATGGCGAGACGCTCGACGTCGGCAACGCCGAGCTCCACCGCCTCACCACCCCGGTCAGCCTCGACAAGACCATCGGCGACGATGGCGATGCCACCTTGGGCGACCTGATGGCCAATGGCGACGGCACACCGGAAGATGCCGTGATGAGCATGGTGGACAACGAGCTGCTCGACGAGCTGCTCGGCACGCTCGACAAGCGTGCTCGTTACGCGGTGGAGGCCCGTTTCGGCCTGCTCGACGGTGAGCGCAAGAGCTTCCGCGAAGTCGGCGAGAACCTGGGCGTCACCGCCGAGGCGGCTCGTCGCCTCGTCAGCCGAGCGGTTGCCGGCCTGCGCGAAGACGCAGTGCGCATCCTCGCCGTCTGATCGCTCAGCACTCGGTTCGTTCGAACGCCCTCGGCCTCGGCCGAGGGCGTTCGCCTTTTCGCCGGGGCGCCGCGCGCCCTCGCCGTTAGGCTTGCCACCGTGGCGAAAGCATGGACACCTTCTTCCTGGCAGGCCTTTCCTGCTCAGCAGCAACCTGAGTGGCCGGATCAGGCCGATCTCGATCGTGCCCTGAAGCAGATCTCCTCGTATCCGCCGCTGGTGTTCGCCGGCGAGGCACGCTCGCTGCAGAGCTCGCTCGCCCAGGTGGCCGCCGGCAACGCGTTCTTGTTGCAGGCAGGCGACTGCGCGGAGAGCTTCGAAGAGTTCTCTGCGGTCAACATCCGCGAGAAGCTGCGGGTCATCCTGCAGATGTCGGTGGTGCTCACCTACTCGCTCGGTGTGCCGGTGGTGAAGGTGGGGCGCATCGCCGGTCAGTTCGCCAAGCCGCGTTCCAGCAACTTCGAGCGGGTCGGCGATGTGCAGTTGCCCAGCTTCCGCGGCCACATCGTGAATGGCGACGCGGCCACGGAAGCCGCCCGCGTGCCCACCCCCGAGCGGCTGGTCCAGGCCTACAACCAATCGGCTGCGACGCTCAACCTGCTACGCGCCTTCACCAAGGGAGGCTTCGCCGACCTCGGCCGAGTGCACGCCTGGACGCAGGAGTTCGTGGCCAGCAGTCCCGAGGGCCAGCGCTACGACCAGCTGGCCGCCGAGATCGATCGCGCGCTGCGTTTCATGCGCGCCTGCGGCGTCGACACCGAAGCCAACCACCAGCTCCACGAGACCAACATCTACACCAGCCACGAGGCTCTGCTGCTGGGCTACGAGGAAGCGCTCACCCGAGAGGATTCGCTCACCGGCGCCTGGTACGACTGCTCGGCGCACATGCTCTGGATCGGCGAACGCACTCGCCAGTTGGATTCCGCCCACGTGGAGTTCCTCCGTGGGGTCGGCAACCCGATCGGCTGCAAGGTCGGCCCCACCACCGACCCCGGCTTCGTGCTGGAGCTGTGCGAGAAGCTCAACCCCGCGCGCCTACCCGGCCGCCTCACGCTGATCAGCCGGATGGGTGCCGACAAGGTGGAGGACTCGCTGCGCCCGCTGCTGCGCGCTGTCCGCGAATCCGGTCAACCGGTCGTGTGGGCGTGCGACCCGATGCACGGCAACACGATCACCAGCGTCAGCGGTCGCAAGACGCGTGAGTTCACCGCCATCTGCGACGAGATCGACGGCTTCGTCCGTGCACACAAAGCCGAAGCCACCTGGCCGGGAGGCATCCACGTCGAGCTCACCGGCGACAACGTCACCGAATGCACCGGCGGCGCCGACAAGATCCTCGACAGCCAACTCGATGATCGCTACCAGACGGTGTGCGACCCACGGCTCAACGCTCGCCAGAGCCTCGACCTCGCCTTCCACGTGGCCGAGGGCCTGCGCAGCACCGGCCTCGCCTGAGCCGCACCTCACCGCATGCAGGCGTTGCAGCTCACGGCCGCCTGGCCGGTCACCACAGTCGCCGCCGCGGTCGTGCTGCCCGACGGCGAAGTCGCGACGGTCGGCGATGTCGATCATCCGTTCCGCCTCGCATCGATCTCCAAGATGCTCGTCGGCTGGACCCTGCTGGTCGCCGCCGAAGAAGGCACCGTCGATCTCGACCAACCGGCCGGCCAGCCTGGCTGCACCCTTCGGCACCTGCTCGCCCACGCCGGCGGCTACGCGTTCGACGGCGCCGCGCCGATCGCCCGCCCTGGCCTTCGACGCATCTACAGCAACACCGGCATCGAGATCGCCGCGGCATGCCTCGCCGATGCTGCCGGCATGCCGTACGCCGACTACCAGCGCGAGGCAGTCCTGCAACCGCTGGGCATGCACGCCAGCGAGCTGCGCGGCTCGCCCGCCCACGGCGTTCGCAGCACCGTGCGCGACCTGGTGCGCTTCGTGTCCGAACTGCGCCGGCCGCGCCTCGTCGCCCCCAGCAGCGCGCAGGCGTTCAGCACAGTGCAGTTCCCCTCGCTGGCCGGTCTCGTTCCTGGTGTCGGACGCTTCGATGACTGCCCGTGGGGCCTCGGAACCGAGCTGCGCGGCACCAAGCAGCCGCACTGGACAGGTCGCGGGAATTCACCGGCAACGTTCGGACACTTCGGAGGAGCGGGTACCCTCCTGTGGGTGGATCCGGGGGTACACATCGCTTGTCTCGCGCTCACCGACCGGCCGTTCGACGAATGGTCGCAGGCGGCGCTGCAGCTCTGGCCCGCCCTCGCGGATGCAGTGCTGGCCGAGGCCGCACACGTCGGAGCAGCGCGATGAACTTCTCCCCCGGTGACCGCGTTCGCTACGAGTGCGAGGGCGACGACGGTCTGCCCTTGGTGCGGTACGGCTTCATCGGTGGTGTCGCCGGCACCGGCGGGCCGGTGGTGGTGATGCTCGACGGCGAGTTGGGCGGTGATGTCGTCAACGTGGCGCAAGTGCAGCACGTCACCATCACGACCGTCGAACTGCTGCTGCACGGCACCGACTTGGTCGACGAGCCGGAGCTGCGCCGTGGGCTGGTCTCGCTGTGGCATGCGGAGGCCGACTCCGCCGGGCTGGACGTCGACTCGCTGCACCCGATCGGTGACGGCGAGTGCGACGCACCTGGCGGTTGGTGCCTGGCCGATCTGGTCGCGGGCGGCCAGCGCTACGTGCTGCGGGCAGTGCAGCTGCGGCACGAGCCGGAGATGGTTCGGGTCCGTGCCGAGTTGCACGCTCAAGGCTCAGGGTGACCGCCCGCCAGGTAGCCGGCTGGTACCCCCTCCTCCTCGCCACCGCCAGCATCGGCGTCGCCAACAGCGTGGTGTTCTCGCTGCTCAGCGACCTGCAGGACAAGTACGCCTTCCCCAACTACGGGCTCGGCCTCATCGCCGGCACCGGCTTCCTCGTCGGCTTCGTCGGCCAGATCCTGCTCGCTCCGCTGGCCGACCGCGGCCATTCCAAGGCCCTCCTGATCGCCGGGTTGGCGATGGCCGTGCTGGGCAGCGTGCTGTTCGCGGCGTCATCGTCGCTCGTCGCGTTCGTGGTGTCGCGAGCGGTCGTCGGCCTGTCCAACAGTCTCTTCCTGCCGGCCTCGCGTGCCATCGCGGTCACCATCGAACCGTCCCAGGTCGGCCATCGACTCAGCGTGCTCGGCGGCGTGGAACTGGCCGGTTTCGTCACCGGCCCGGTGCTGGGTGGCTGGTTGGTGGGCCCTTTCGGCGTGCGGGTGCCGTTCCTCGCGGCCGGGGCGTTCGCATTGGCGGGCGGATTGATGCTGCTGCCACGAGCCTTGCCGCAGCCACCGATCGGGCCGCCACGCGGGTTGGCGTTCGACCTGCTGCGCATTCCGCGCATCCGCGCCGGCGTCGCGCTGAGCGTCGCCTTGTTCGTTCCTGTCGGCTTCTACGACGCCGTGCTCGACCGGTACATGACCGACCGAGGTGCATCGAACACGATGATCGGGTTCGCGTTCCTCGCGTTCGGCATTCCCTTCGCGATCGTGGCCTCCTTCGGTGGGCGCCTCGCCGACCGACGCGGGGCCTTGCGCGTGGGGCTCATCACCTCCGTGCTGGTGGTGCCGATCACCGTCGGCTACGGGTTCGTGACCGTGCCACTCGTGATCGTGGCGATGAGCGCCGTCGAAGGCATCATCCAGGCGATCGGGTCACCTGCCAGCCAGGCCGTCGTCGCCGGTGGAGCGCCCGTCGGCCGTGCTGCCGCCGCGCAGGGCCTGGCCGGCTCGATGAACCTCTTGGTGGGGGCCTTCACCGGCTACGCCGCCGGCAGCATCTACGAGGCGTGGGGCTCGGAGGTCATGTTCGGCATCGCTGGTGCCGGTGTACTGGTGTTCGCGCTGCTCGCAGCCGCGTACGGCCGCCGTAGCTACCGATCACGGGCGACCGCCTGAGCGGCCTGCGAGCTTGCAGGTCCTTCCGACCAGCGACGGCGACCTCTCCTCGGACGCGGTCAACCGGAAGTGGCGCCCGCCGAACCAGCTGTCACCTCGCGAGATGCCGAGCTGATCGGTGCACGGGCACCGTTTCGGTTCTCGCCTGCGACAAGGTTCCCTGCAGCAAGTGCAGGGAAACCTGTCGCTC
>JBAVTH010000152.1:0-6335 GCA_049696035.1 Ilumatobacteraceae bacterium | reverse complement strand
GGTTCCCCGATGGCCACTGCGACCCGTGGAACCATGTCGAGACGGCAATGGCGCTCGACGTTGCGGGCCTGCACGGTCCGGCCGAGCGGGCCTACGAGTGGCTGGTCGACATCCAGTTACCCAACGGCAGTTGGTGGAACTACTACCTGCCCGACGGGTCGGTGGAGGAAGCCAAGCTCGACACGAACGTGTGCGCCTACATCGCGACGGGCGTGTGGCACCACTGGCTGTGCACCTGGGATCGCGGCTTCGTCGATCATCTGTGGCCCACCGTGCAGCGTTCGCTGGATTGGGTGCTGGGCATGCGCAAGCCGAACGGCACCCCGTTGTGGGCCTGCACCGCCGACGAGCGACCGTGGGACTACGCCCTGCTCACCGGGTCGTCGAGCATCTCGCATGCGCTGCGCTGCGGGGCACAGCTGGCCGAGCTGATCAACGAGCCCCGCCCCGACTGGTGCGCTGCCGGCAGCTTGCTGGCAGGCGTGGTGGCGACCCAGCCCGACGCGTTCGAGCCGAAGGAGCGCTGGGCGATGGACTGGTACTACCCGGTGCTGGCCGGGTGCCTGACCGGCGAAGCCGCGAAGGCCCGCCTGGCCGACGGTTGGCCAGTGTTCGCCATGGAGGGCAAGGGCATCCGCTGCGTCAGCGACGAGCCGTGGATCACCGCCAGCGAAACGGCCGAGGCGTCGATCGCCCATGCGGCCATCGGCGACATGTCGACGGCAACCGATCTGCTGGCCTGGACACGACCTCACCGCCGCGACGACGGTTCGTACGACACGGGCATCGTGTACCCGTCGTTGGTCCGCTTCCCGCCCGATGAGACCAGCGCCTACACCGGCGCCGCGGTGATCCTCGCGGCCGACGCGATCACGGGCGCCAGCGCGGCGAGCAACGTGTTCGTCCCTCGCGCCGCCGACTGAGCCCGGGGCGCGCGGAGGGTCCGACATCCTGATGCAGTCGGCGCCGAACGCGACCGACGTGGCAGAGTGAGCGCATGACCGAACCACTGCGCATGGGGCTGGTGGGCGCGGGCCCCTGGGCCCACCTGTTCACCGGCCCGATGCTCGCCTCGTCCGACGACGTCGAGTTCACCGGCATCTGGTCGCGGCGGCCGGAGCCGGCCCAGGAACTGGCCGCACACCATGGTGTCCGTGCCGTTGCCGAGCTGACCGACCTCTTCACCGCGTGCGACGCCGTCACGTTCAGCGTGCCGCCGTCGGTGCAGGCAGACCTCGCTGCGCAGGCGGCGCACGCCGGGCTGGCCGTGCTGCTCGACAAGCCGGTGGGCGCGAACGTGGCCGAGGCGGAGGCGTTGGCTGCCGCCATCGACGCGGCCGGCGTGGTGTCGCAGGTGATCTTCACCAACCGCTACTTCGACACCACCCGCGAGTTCCTGAAGGCCGCGTCCACGTTCGACGCGTACGGCGGCCGCGCGGCGTTCTTCGGCAACGGATCGGTGCCGGGCACGTACTTCGCCACGCCGTGGCGCATGTCGGAAGGTGCCGTGCTCGATCTCGGCCCGCACGTGCTCGACAGCCTCGACGCCGCGTTCGGCCGCATCGTGCGCATCGAAGCTCACGGCGACCCGCTGCGCATCGTGCTGCTGGAGTGCGAGCACGAAGGCGGCGCAGTCAGCCAGGCGGCCCTGTGTGCCACCACTCATCAAGAGGGTGGGCTGATGGTCGAGATGCACGGCCTTGCCGGCCGCCTCGCACTCGACCTGACGGCGCTCTCCGAAGAACGCAAGGCGGCAGAGTTCGCGACCGCCCAGCGGGTCATCCTCGCCGAGTTCGCGGAGTGCGTGCGCACCGGCACCAGCCACGCCCTGGACGTGCATCGCGGCGTGTACCTGCAACGCCTGATCGACGATGCCACACAGCAGCTGGCGATCGGAGATCGCCGATGAAGCGGCTGACCGCGTTCGACGAGTACCTGGTGCACCAGACCCCCGAGCCACTCTCGGTGGTGCAGACTCATCACGAACACTGGCGCGAGAGCGTGTTCTTCGTCGCTCACCGGCCCGACCGGCTGGGTGACCTCGTGATCATGACCATGGCCACGTTCCCCTCGCGCGGAGTCATGGACTCGCTGCACATGGGCAACATCGGCGGCACGAAGGTGCTGGGCCGCACGGAGCGCCACCACGACGGCGATCCGCACACGATGGACACCGGTGCCGCCCGCATCCGCGTGGTGAAGCCGTTCGAGGAGTTGCACCTGTGGGCCGACGCCGACGAGTGCCAGCTGGGTCTGGATCTCACGTTCAAGGCACGCACCCAGCCGTACGGCCTGCGTCGCGGCAGCATGCGTGCCGGCAACGAGGTGATCTGGGACCAGAGCCACATGTTGCAGTCGGGCATCTACAACGGCACCTACACGTACCAGGGAACCACCCACGAGGTGAGCGACTGGTGGGGTCAGCGCGACCACAGCTGGGGCATCCGCAACCACGCCCGCTGCCCGATGTGGATGTGGCTGCAGCTGCAGTTCGAGGACGGCTTCTTCGGTGTGTGGCACTGGGAGTTCGCCAATGGAGCCCAGGTCTACTCCGACGGTTGTTGGGCACCTGCCGATGGCAGCACACCGACCCCCTTGATCGGGTTCCGGCACGACTTCACATGGTTGCAGGACGACTTCGCCCCCGCCCACTACGGCGATCACGGCGACACCGTCACCCGACTGCGCGGGGTCGCGGCGTTCACCCTCGCCGGTGGGCGAACCGTCGAGATCGAGGCCGACGGCCGGTTCGACCGTCCCTACGAACCGTTCCAGCGCGGCGGGCTCAGCCAGGTGCAGTTGCAGACCGACGACGGGCGCACCGGCACCGGCATCATCGAGATCACCGGCAGCCACCATCACCGGTACTTCCCCGACACCGTGCCTCCCGGCCCGCTGCCCGAGTAGCCGCCGCCACCTCGCGGCAACGCCCACAGCCTCGCCTCCCGCGGATCGTCGAATCCGACACGCACGGTCAGCAGATCGTCTGACTCGATCGACCCGGCGAACACGCCACCGCGATGTCGTGGCGCCCACGCGTGTCATGGCTCCACTGGAGGATGCGCAGTCGGAGCATGACGTGAACGGCGTTTGGCGCGCTCGGAGAACCGGGGGCCGGGGGCCGGGACGACTCGGGCGAGCCGCGCGCAGGTGGGCGGGGCTGCGAACGGGTGGGGGCGCGGCGTGGCACGATGGGGCCGTGAGCTTTCCGACTGCTGATGCCCTCTCTGCCCTTGCCAACGCTGCACTGACCGCCTGCGGGGCGGCCCCGCTCGGCGCCGGACCACACGGCGCGCGCACCCCGATCACCGGCACCGCCCTCGGGTTCGTGCCGGCCACGGACGAGGTCGACACGATGGTCGCCAAGGCAACCAGTGCCTTCGCCGCCTGGCGCACCGCCCCCGCACCGCTGCGCGGCGAGCTCGTGCGCCGCCTGGGTGAGCAGCTGCGGCTGCACAAGGCCGACCTGGCCCGCATCGTCACGCTGGAAGCCGGCAAGATCGAGAGCGAGGCGCTCGGCGAGGTGCAGGAGATGATCGACATCTGCGACTTCGCCGTCGGCCTCAGCCGCCAACTGCACGGCCTCACCATCGCCAGCGAACGCCCGGGCCACCGGCTGATGGAGCAGTGGCATCCACTCGGCCCGACGGCGGTCATCACCGCCTTCAACTTCCCGGTCGCGGTCTGGAGCTGGAACGCGGCGCTCGCGCTGGTGTGCGGCAACCCGGTGATCTGGAAGCCCAGCGAGCTCACCCCGCTCACCGCGCTGGCCACCCACGCGCTGTTCGAGAAGGCGTGCATCGGCATGGACGTGCCTGCGGATCTGAACCAGGTGCTGCTGGGCGACGGCAGCGTCGGCGCCGACCTGGTGGCCCACGACGGCGTGCCGATCGTGAGCGCCACCGGCAGCACGGCGATGGGCCGCAAGGTGGCCCCCGTGGTGGCCGCCCGATTCGGTCGCAGCATCCTCGAGCTCGGCGGCAACAACGCCGCGATCATCGCCCCCAGCGCCGACATGGAGCTGGTCGTGCGCGGCGTCACGTTCGCCGCCGCCGGCACCGCCGGCCAGCGCTGCACCAGCCTGCGACGCCTGATCGTGCACCGTTCGCGGCTCGACGAAGTGCGCGATCGTCTGGCGACGGCGTTCAGCAGCCTGCCGGTGGGCAGCCCGTTGGCGGCTGGAACACTGGTCGGCCCGCTCGTCAACATGACCGCGCTCGACCGGATGCAGGCTGCGCTCACGGCCGCACAGACCGACGGGGGCAGCCTGCTGGTCGGCGGCGACCGCCACTTCGCCGACGAGGCGCCGGCGGCGGCATACGTGCGCCCGGCGATCGTCACCATGCCCGGCCAGACCGAGATCGTCGCCACCGAGACGTTCGCCCCGATCCTGTACGTGATGGCCTACGACAGCTTCGACGAGGCGCTGCACCTGCAGAACGACGTCCCTCAGGGCCTGGCCAGCAGCATCTTCACCACCGACCTGCGCGAGGCCGAGCACTTCTGCAGTGCGGCCGGCAGCGATTGCGGCATCGCCAACGTGAACATCGGCCCCAGCGGCGCCGAGATCGGCGGCGCCTTCGGCGGCGAGAAGACCACCGGTGGCGGCCGCGAGAGCGGCAGCGACGCATGGAAGGGCTACATGCGCCGAGCCACGAACACGATCAACTACAGCAATCATCTTCCGCTGGCGCAGGGCGTGGAGTTCGGCTGACCGAGGCCGCCTGCGCGCTAGCGTCGCGGAGGTGAGCTGGATCGATCGGATCGTCGAGCAGCAGATCGCATCGGCGATCGAACGCGGTGAGCTCGACACGCCCGAGCGCCTGCGCGGCAAGCCGCTCGACCTCGACACGCAGCGCGGCGACGGGTGGTGGGCCGAGCAGTTCGTTCGCAAGGAACGCAGTCACCTCCTGCGCGAGGAGTCGCTGCCACAGCGGGCGGCACTGCAGGCGAAGTTCTGGCACGCCGCCACCTTGCCGGAGCTGACGGCGCTGGTCACCGAGGCCAACAGATGGGTAGCGGGAGTGAACCAGCGGCTCCTTTCAGCGGACGAGCTGCCGCTGTTCGATCCGCACGAGGCCATCGAGACCTGGAAGGCGGTCCGCCGACCGGCGTCGTAGGCGCGGCGCGGAGCAGCTCACTGCCGGCGGTCGCATGCACCTCGGGCGTACCGTCGCGAACGATTCGCGAATAGTGTCACAGGCCTCTTCCGGCTGGATGCGCCGCGCCCGTACGGTGTCTTCATGAGGCGTGGCCTACTGCTGGTGGCCGGGATCCTGTCAACGGTGCTGGTGATCCCGGCGAGTGGACTGTCAGCGGCACCGCCTGCGGCGGACACGTTCCACGGCCTCAACCCGGCACGGCTGCTCGACACCCGACCCGGCGCCACCACCATCGACCACCTCGCCGAAGGCACCGGCGTGGTCGGCCCCGCCTCGGTCACCACTCTCACCATCGCCGGCCGCGGCGGCGTCCCCGCCGGCACCACCGCCGGCGCAGTCGCCCTCAACGTCACCGCCGCCGCCCCCTCAGCCGTCTCCTACATCACCGTCTGGCCCACCGGCGCCACCCGACCCACCGCCTCCAACCTCAACCTCCAACCCGACACCACCACCCCCAACATGGTCATCGTCCCCCTCGGCACCAACGGCCAGATCAACCTCTACAACGACACCGGCACCACCCACCTGATCGTCGACGTCCTCGGCTGGTACCCCACGGGCAACCCGGCAGCGACCACCAGGGTCAGCATCGCCACCGACGGCACCCAGGCCGACGACGGGTCGTTCAGCCACGCGATCAGCGCCGACGGCCGCTTCGTCGCCTTCGAGTCGATCGCCACCACCCTGGTCGCCGGCGACACCAACGGGTACCAGGATCTGTTCGTCCGCGACCGCATCGCCGGCGTGACCACACGGGTCAGTGTCGCCACCGGAGGCACCCAGGCCAATGGCAGCTCCACCCTCCCGACCATCAGCGGCGACGGTCGCTACATCAGCTTCCAATCCAAGGCCACGAACCTGGTGGTCGGCGACACGAACAACGCTGTGGATGTCTTCCTGTTCGACCGCATCACCGGCGTCACGACCCGGGTCAGCGTGGCCACGGGTGGCGCCCAGGCCACGTTTGGCGAGTCCTACGAGCCGTCGATCAGCAACGACGGCCGTTACATCGCGTACCAGTCGTTCGCGCCCGACCTCGTGATCGGCGACACGAACGCCAAGGGCGACATCTTCCTCTATGACCGCGTAGCGGGTTCCACCACCAGGATCACGCTGGCCCCCGGCGGCGCCCAGGCGAACGGCCACTCCGCCAGCCCCGCGATCAGCGCCGAC
>JBAVTH010000151.1:0-4376 GCA_049696035.1 Ilumatobacteraceae bacterium | reverse complement strand
ACCGTGTCGATCTCGGCGGTGCGCTTCGAGAACACCGCGAGCAGCTCGGCCGGGACGCCGGCGATCTCGGCCTGGCCATTGATGATCGGCTCGAACGCAACGCCGTAGCGGTGTGTGAGCTCGGCGCGCAGCACCGACTGGTAGAGACCGCCGAGCGTGCGCTGGTGTCGCTTGAGGAAGCGGGCGTCGAGCGCCAACCATCGCTCGTCAGCGGTCTGGACCTTGGCGGAGATGACGAGGTGGGTGTGCAGCTGCGGGTCGTCGGCGCGGCTGGTGGTCTGGCGGAACGCCGCCATCGTGAGGCCGTGCGTGTCGGGGTGCATCCGCATCCCGTTCGAGCGGACACGGGTGGTGGCGCCGAAGCGTTCGAGGTAGTCGGCCACCGCCCGGACGGCGACGTCGTGGCACTCGGCGAACCCGTCGTCGCCGGTGAGCGCCCACAGCACCGACAGCGACTTCGGCGCCGACAGCGTGGCGTCGAACCCGGCGACCGCCCGGATCACCTTGCCGTTCGACAGCGTGCGGTCGACGAGCGGATGCCCGAGCGTCGCGCCGGTCACCGGGTCGCATCCCGACAGCAACGCCTGCAGCGCCTCGGTCGTCACCTCGCCGTGCAGCCCGAGCCGGTCGGCCTGGTTCCCGAGCCACTGCCCGGGCAGCTCCCCCGTCGCCTCGGTGAGGTAGCGGGTGTAGTAGCCGGCCGTGGTCGCTGCGGTGGCGGCGTACAGGGTGGTGACCCGCATCATCGCCGGGACTCCCCGCCCGGCGCGGGCACCTGTCTGGTTTCGTATCTTGGGCTGGCCGGGAACTGGTGCATGGCGGTCAGCTCGCGGGCGCGGGGTTGGTCGAGGTGGCTCGGCTGGGGCGCGTCGGCGTGTGCGGCGGACGGTCGGGGGTGTCAGCTCGCACGGTGGAGCCCGTCGGTGGGAACTGTTGCGTCAGCGAGTCGGACGACGCGACCAGTGGTGATCAGCACGTCGAGCGCCCAACGTGGGACACGCATGCAGGTACCGAACCGCAGCACCGGCAACCCGGAGGTGCCGCCGCTGTTCAGGTACTCGTGAGCGAGCTCGTAAGCGTGCGAGAGGCAGATCCGCATCTCTGCGGCCGCCTCCTTGATCGTCAGCAGCCTGTGAGCCGCCTCGACCCGCTCGACGCTGGTGCTGGGAGTCCTCGATGCCACGTCCATGGCGCGGATGGTGCGCCTCAGGCATCCCGGAGATGCTCCCGACAACGTTCCCGATTCGACGAAATCGCCTGGGATGTTCCCGGCGATGTTCCCGATCCACGTCCCGATCCGCTTCAGGGACTCCCTTGGGAGTCCCGCTCACCTCCGAACGAGATCGACAACCGAAGGCGCTCGGTTCGACCGATGGATGCCCTCGGGTTCCGGCCGCCGACAAGAATGGGCGAATGGCGTCACTCTGGCTCGGCCCGACGTATCGACGGCCGGCGGTCGAGCTGCTCACGGATTCAGGCGAACGGCTTCCACTTCCCCTTCCGACCGACGACAGCTACGCGTCCGATCACGCACTCGATCGGTCGGGGTGGGTAGCCGTTCAGGTCGGCTATCAGGTGATCGGCCTCCGAGATGGTGACCTGCTCCGTCCGTCGCGCCTACCCGATGCTTGGAGCATTGCGCCCGCCGCAGACACATCGCTGGTGCTCATCCGGCGTTTCTTCGGGGGAAGTCGGGGTGACGACGAGCCCGAAGTCATCGAACTCGTCGACATGCACGGTCGAGTCGTGAGATCGGTCAGGGCGAACGTGTGGGGCGCGGTCGGTGAACTGCGATCCGGATGGGTCGCGACCTACGAGTCGTTGCTGTCCTGGGAGGGTGAACGGCGTCCGCTACCCGCGCAAGGCGAGGCAGTCGCAGTGCTATCTGGACGGCACCTGGTCATCGCCGACCGTGACAGCGCAAGCGTGCACATCGTGGACGCGGAAACCGACCGGACAACGACCACGCCAGTTCCCCCGGACGCGTTCTGGCTCTCGCCGGCGTACAACACCGACGCCTCACAAGTCGCGTTCGCGACCGGCTCCCCCATCGTCGTCAGAGAGCACGAGGTCCTCACGCTCGACCCAGGAACCGACGTCGGTGGGTTGGCGTGGCTCGACCGCGATCACCTCCTGCGGGTTGGTCAACGCACCCACCGATCTGTTGACGTCGTGACGGGCGCCTCGGAGACACTGACCGGCTTTCCTGCGCGCTCGTTTCCCCGCGTCAACATCTCGGGGCGCTTCGATCCTGGGCAACTTCGCAACGCGCTTCTTCCCGCGTGGAATGGCCCGATCCCTGAGGACGTCAGGGACGGCCTTCTCCTCCAGACCCAGGAGACTCTCGTGGCAGCACTCCGCAGTGCTGGTCTCCCCGCAGACGAGCTGATTCGCAGGTTCGTCCCCGCCGTGCGACTTCGGTCGTGCTTCGCGATGGGCCGCGTGCCCATCGGTGCGAGCCACTTCGGTGGACGACCGGACCTCCCCGCCGGTCACAAGTGGCCGATGTACGAGGGGCAGCCGATGATGTTCATCGCTCAGATCCGAGCCGACGAGATCAACGCTGCACTTCCGGGCGCACTCCCCTCGAACGACGTTCTCGTGGCGCTGTTCGCCGCAATCGAACCGGATGGCGGGTACCCGGTCGCACCGAACGCCGTATCGGCCCACGTGGTCCCACTCGACGGCCTGCGCCGGTTGCCTTGGCCAGCGCGCCTCTCGGCCGAACTACGACTGACGATGGCCATTGCTGTCCCCGAGCCGATGCTGACGCCGCCGTCGAACACCCACGGCGTCGACCGCGACAACCTCCACGACGTTGTCGCCTCGTTGGTGCCAGCCGGTCCACGTCACCAGATGTTCGGGTCTCCTCAGACGATTCAAGACCACGGGGCCCCGCCCGACCACCGACTGCTGCTCCAGTTCGACGGCGACCCCTTGGTTGGCGGTCCGGAGCTCGGCGACGGCGGGCGCCTGCTCTTCTGGAGCCCAGGAAACCCGGGAGAGGTCTCCAATCTTGAGCCGTGCATCGTTGAGCTCGACTCGGACTGACGGGGCTTCACAAGCCGAATTCGTCGACCCCGACCCCTCGCGAGCCGTGAAGACGACTTGCCTTCGTCCATACCAAGGCGCAAGCTGAGGACGCCTTGGGCAAGCGCCCTTGGAAGTGGACCCGGTTGCCTACCGGACGGTAGGGGAACCGGGTTCTGCGCGTAAGCAGAGGGTTCGGGCTGCACAACTTGCTTGCGAACCCCGCCTCGAAGTCGCATACTGGTCCTGCCTCGGGTGAGTACCATTGGAAGTGGACCCGGTTGCCTGCCCGTAGGTAGGGGAACCGGGTTCTGCGCGTTACTGGCTTGCGATCGGCCGGCGACGGGCGCATACTGATGGTGCCCACGGCAAGCGCTGTGGGAAGTGGACCCGGTTGCCAGCCCTTTGGTTGGGGAGCCGGGTTCTGCGCTTTACGGGGCCAGTTCGATCACGCGGTGAACGACCGGCCGTGCGAGCGACGACCAGCGCAGTCCGGCACCGTACGCCCATGCCACCGCGTCGGCAACCCACAGGATCGGCTCGCCGGACCCGCTTCGGTGCTCGAAGCTCAACGCCGGTTCCGCTTCGCGAGTGCGCAGGATTGTGCGGTGGTCATCGCGATCGTCCTGTCGGGTCTCGATGATCAACCGGAGCACGGCCTGCGATTGGAGCTCTCGGACTAGGGCGGCGAGGCAGAGATCGCGCGCTTCGAACTCGCTCACGCCGTGGCGCCGAGTGCACACAGCAACCGTCACCTGCACTGGTAACGCAGCGATGAGCTCGAGCGCACCGCGTCTTGCGCTGTCGAGCTCCTGGTGGAAGTGCAGACGCTTGCCGGCGCCCGCGAATGCCGTCATCGACCGGCGGATCTCGGCAAGGTTGCGAGCATCGACCAGCACGCACGCCATGAGATACCGCTGACCGCGGATCGACTCGTCGACGAACGCGTCGGTCGGACGGAACCTGCGAGCCATGCCCGCGACGTTACGGAAGGGGTGTGACGCCCTCGTTCCGGCGGATCACTCGATACGCAGGCCGGAGATGGCTCGGCTGATCACCAACTGCTGGATCTCGCTCGTGCCTTCGAAGATCGTGTGGATCTTCGCGTCGCGGTGCCAGCGCTCGACGGGGTACTCGCGCGTGTAGCCGTAGCCACCGAGGATCTGGATCGCATCCTCGGTCACGCGGACGGCGACCTCGCTGGCCTTGTACTTGCTCATCGAGCCTTCGCCGTTCTTGAAGCCGCCGTTGCGGGCGAGCCAGGCAGCGCGCCAGATGAGCAGACGGGCAGCGTCGATCTCGGTGGCCATGTTCGCCAGCTTGAAGGCGATGGCCTGGTGCTGGAT